>DAIOSW010000227.1:0-1527 GCA_036752365.1 Prevotella sp. | reverse complement strand
TTGCCATTTTGTTGATTGTTCCTTGTTCTTTATAAAGTTATTTATTATATCTATCGTTCTTCTGTTGACCGCTTGTGATAAAATGCCTATGAATGGTAATTTGGACGGTATGTGGCAGCTGATGGCAATACAAAATAATGCTACAAGCAATGTCTCTGATGTGAAAGATAGTCGGTTGTATTATTCGTTTCAGCTTCATTTAGTGCAGCTTAATAGTGGAGACGCGTATGCTCATTTTTCTCATCTAAATGATTCGATCGTCATGTATGATTGGTGCAAGGGGAATCTGAACAATGACAAAATTACGGATCCAACTATATTGAATAAATATGGACTTTATGAACTAAGAGATTCTTTCAGGGTAGAGGTGTTGACTCATGATAAAATGCAACTTCGTTCCCGAAAGGCTACATTGAGCTTCCGCAAATTTTAGGATTGTATCTGCATCGGCAGATTAATCAATAGTATATCACCAGAGGGTTGTACTTGTCGCATGGCGATGGGTGCAACCCTCTGCTATTTTTATGATATTATATCTGTGTTCGCACTAAATTATTCGTAAGCGGTCATTTTAGACCGTATTGGCAGTAGTAAATATTAATTCTACCTTAGCTGCGTGAATCAAAATACGCAGTGTATATGAATATCAAGAAAAAAGAGGGAAGCTTTTACGCTTCTAAAGTTCGGTTGTATTTAAATGAGTACAATGGTGTAAGCCTTGAGGATTTTTGCCGGGCTGAGAACGTAAGTTACAGCAAAATGTGCAACAGCCTAGGTCATCCATCATACAGGAAAGGTTCCATACCCGAGGTGAATCCCAGTCCTTATGTTAAGAGAAAAAATGAGCATGTATTGCCGTCAATGGAATTGAAGCCATTGGTTATTGACACATGCGAATCAACAGATGCAAACAAATCTGCCCAACAAGTAGAAAAGCCAACATCCGATTCGGAATGCTATTATATAAACAATATCCGCCTGAGGACTTCCGGTCTGACCGAGATTTCAATAAGCAGATGTCCCGTGAAAGTTCTGGCATCACTTATACAGAAGGTATGACACAAGCGGAGGAGCGCATACAGCAGGCCTTGATTTCTTCTCGTGACGAAGAAAAAAGAAGGCGTCTTGCAACCGAAAAAGAGTTGCAAGGTGAAAAACTGCGTACCTCTAAACTTACAGAGCAATTGGATGACCTGCAAAAAAGGCTTTCCGCTAAGATGGATGAAACGAATGCAGCAGTAATGCAACTTACTCAATTCATGCTCGGCAAAGGTCCTGTAACCATGTCCGACACTTTGAGGGAAGCAATTACGGAAGGGGTGCGTGAGGAATTTGAAAAACGAGAGAAAGCGATGAAGGCGTCGTATGAGAGGCTCTATGTGGATATGCAGATGAAGCTTACCGCCCGTGACAATGAAATACGGCGTTTGAAGAATATAGGCGGTGATGACAATGATGCGACAATGACACCGATCGGACGATGCGGGACGGTTGGTTGATCTTATCAACAGAATCTTCCATGAGGAT
>DAIOSW010000226.1:0-1536 GCA_036752365.1 Prevotella sp. | reverse complement strand
ATATAATGAGCATGAACTTGTTCTGAATTGTAGTAGCTACGTGGAAATGCTAACCAAGATAGATATGTAGATTGGTTTTCTTGATTGACCTGCCAAATCACTTCGCTGTTCCAATAGTTCTTTCCACCTTCGAAAAGAGCTTTATACGAACGATAAGGATCTATTCCTGCAGGTCCGTTTGGCCATTTCACGTCATTTCCGTCAAAGTTTCCTAATGGAACTCTCTTATTATCATTATCCGCCTATACCGTGAACAATTCAAACTTACCAGAGTCGATAACCGCCTTGGCAGCAGCTGCGGCAGCCTTCCATTTCTCCATATCTGGAGCTCCTACATTGACAAAAGGTTTACCCTCTTTGTTTACGAAGCTGGAATAGTCGGGGTTGCCATTCACTAAGGGACTGGCCGCCCAAAGCAACACATGGGCTTTGAGTGCCATAGCCGCCTGTTTGGAAGGACGTCCGTAGTCGTCGGCTACGATAAGTTCGTTTTCAGGTAGACGATTGATACAGGTATCGAGTTCATCTGTGATATATTTTACGCATTCGTCAACAGTCGACCGTTTATTAGGGAAACTAGAAGAGTTGGAGTAATCAACAGTATGATCGACAATAACAAAAGGACCATACACCTCTAATAAAAGAGAGTTGTAAAAAGCGCGCAAGAAGTGCACATCATAAGCATAATGATCCAATTCTCCATTTTCGAGTAATTTATCATGGCATTTACTATAGTTCTCGAGAAAAATGTTACAAGTACGAATCGCTTTGTACGCAGGCGACCACCAATTTATAACAGGATCATCGGCCGTTATTTGTCCACGAGCAAACTTAGCACAATTATAGGCATCACGTCCGAAATACATCTCATCATAATTTGTTGAGAACAACCAATTATAAGAAGGTTCTGAAAAAATAGGCATAGCACCATAGCATGCAGCCCATGTTTTACGAATGCTAGATCTCTCTGTCCAAATATCATTAAGATTTTCCACTTCATGTAAGTATTCGTCTGCCGACAGATAACTACAAGAAGAGAGACTAGAAATAATAAATCCAGCACTTATTATCAGATATATTAAATTCTTTTTCATAATCAATCAATTAAAGATTAAATCCAACTTCAAATCCAAGAGTAATCGTTCGTTTAAGAGGATATGCCAAAGAGCTTGTCTGTTCTGGATTCCAGTCTTTAAACTTAGAGAATGTAAACACATTATCCATACGTCCATATATATAGACATTTTTGTAGAAAGCCGATTTATGCTTGGGGTAAATCGTATATCCTAATTCAATATTAGCTATACGTAAATAAGAAGATTCACGTAACCAGAATGTAGATTGCTGAGAGTTGTTCTGATTCTTGCTACCATAGGCCAATCGGGGATATTTTGCATTAGGATTTTCAGTAGAGATATCACCTGAGTAGGAAGTGGGTGTCCAGTGGTCGTCTAAAGCGGCACGATATATAGCGCCATTTTCGATTCCAGAATATGTTGGATTGAAGGGTATACGCCCACCATTAATAGTACGCCA
>DAIOSW010000225.1:0-1576 GCA_036752365.1 Prevotella sp. | reverse complement strand
TTTTGCATCTCGGTTATACTAATTGATGTACAATTAATCGTGAAGAATATATCCCTCCGCAATGGTTCCTGCTTTACAACTTCTACAGGTTTCTCTACTATTTTCTCTACAACACGTTCTTGAGTGTTCACAACAGGGGCAACAGGAGGAGTTGGTGTGATAGTCTTTGTTGTATGAGTTTTACCAAGATTGACTTTTATTCCAACAAGTCCATTAAAATACCAATCCGCATTATCCGCCCGTTTAGAATTATAATGGTCATTAATAGTATTTGCCTGCAGTTCAAGACCTAGGCTTACAGTCTCACTTAAACGAAAATCAACATTTGCTCCAGCCTGTCCCGTTAGACGAGTCTTGGTACCAGACCATAGATAGTGTAAAGCCTGTTCATTTGTAAAACCGACAGCAGTTGCAATCTGCTGATTAGCAGTTTGAGCTTCGTCATTCTTAAAAGCAATATTTGCACCTATTCCGGCAAAGACTCCGACATTGATGATGCGATTAGGATTATATCCACAGAATAAATTAGAGAGATTGAATGTAACATCTACGGCAGGAGCAACATATTTATATTTCCATTTATACTCCTCATTATTAATAGTAGATCCGGCCTTACTCTGCCATGCATTTACAGCAAGCCGTGCACCAACAACAGGATTGAACTCATATCCAAGACCTATCTGCGCATTCGGTGACAGTAACTTCCCGAAATCAATCTCACCAAGAGTATACTGTCCACCTACTTGAGCCTGAACATACCAATGGGGATTGAAAACGTACTCTGTCCGAACCTGTTCCTGAGCTGACACTGCGGCACAACTCATCACGAGAACTACGGATAACAATGTTTTCTTTATTTTCATAATAGTATTATTTTTTTATTGATTGATTGCGATAAACACTCTTACTTACCAAACCTAAACTTAATCACTTTTTTCTCATGCTGGCATTGAAGTATCTTTCCCCGGAAACGCATATCCAGTTTGTCTTTACTCAGATATATGATCTCGGAATGATCTACCCAATATTGCTGAACAGAGTCTGCACGTTGCTGCATATCGACATAATGAATGATAAGCTGTCCATTCTTTATAAACCAGTTCCGGAAACTCACGTCTTCCATATTGATAGAAGAAATAGCCCCTTCACTTCCTATCTTCATTCCACGATGCTGGTTCATATCAAAGAACCATTGAGCCTCAAATTCAGATAAGTTAACCACAGAACGGACCTCGTTACTTTTTGAATCAGGATATATTGAAAGTTTATCACCTTTTGTCAGACTACCTTTCACATGCCCCTCAGTTTGTGCTTGATCATAATTATATATACGGCGTTCGCCCGTGTTCTGAATTGTAACAGAAATATGGTGTCCCTCCACATTATCTAACCTGACGACGATGGAGCTATCCACGATTTGTGGCTCTTCTGCCACAGAGTGACGTTCGATTTTATTGTCTCTCTTGCACGACCCTAAAGATGCGACAAGGATGACAACCAGTATGATATTATAATAGTGTCTATTCTTCATTTTTCTTTTTAATAACGTGGAATAGCCGGAAGGCTACTACCACAT
>DAIOSW010000224.1:0-1583 GCA_036752365.1 Prevotella sp. | reverse complement strand
ATAATACGCTGACGATCAGATATTTCTTTTGCGACATCTTTTACGACATCTTTTACGACATTCTTTGTCTCAATATGCAGAATCAGCTTCACCTGCATCAGTTCTGGCTGTTCTATAAGTTCAGGCTTTAGCCAATGCTTTTCATTCCAAGCACTGAGGATGAGAGGGAAGCCGGAACCAAGGTTTTCTCCATAACCTATCATGCGAAGCATGGCTTGCATGCGTTGGTTGCGGGCTTTGGACTCTCCTCCGGCATAAATCTGATCGACAGGGAGTTTCAGCAAACCGGGATTTGTGAGTACAAAACGGTCGTCATACTTCTCAACCTTCAGTATGCCATTGAGCATGAAGTCGGCATGAATGATGGCATTGGTCAAGGCTTCACGTACTGCCTTATGCTGAGGCGTGTCATCTTTGCGGATGACTCCTTCCATTCTGAATGGACGGGGTAAATCACGGGTCAGACGTGGAATGACGATGCGGATAAAATTGAATAAGTTATTTTCCCATCGGCCGTCGTAAGTAATACGGTCGCTGTATCGCTGGTCTCCAATGAGATCTGACTTGTCGATGTAATCCATACGAAGATTGTCAAAACGGTCACGGACTGGTAGGCCTTTGCCAAACATCAGGAGTCCTGCCATGGTCAAGCCCTCGGTTCCTTCTTTACGGTTTATGACATAGCCGCCAAGTTGTGTTAGGAAATCTTTGTGGTCAAGATTATTCCAGACATGGTCGGCATTATCTATCTTAAACATGATACGGTAACGTTCAAGTGTGGGAATGTCGATGTCGTCCATCGTATAATACTCTAAGAAAAGATTGTCGTTGCCTGCTTCGTTGGCATCACGCATCATCATTCTCAGTTCGTGCTCCTTGCAATGATAATCTCCCTCATGGTTACGCCTGTAAGTCCCTCTTGACAGATTATTATTGATGTATATAGGGCGGATGGTGTAGTCTGCACGTGGCACGTTGATTACAATCACATTCTTGCCTTCCACTTCAACTATTTGCACATCTTCATCGTGTAGTAAATTGATATTTACCTTCTCACTGCTGTTGATAATATTCCACAAGTCTTTACGTATCTTATCAGCATCTTCTACGCCTGTAATCGTGAATCGCTTTTGAATGTCTTTCTCTGTCGTGTTTTCAAGTACGCCCAATAGTATTGTCCCACCATACGTGTTGGCGAAAGCTGAATATGTTTCCCATAAGGAATTCGGAACGCAGGTTTGTGCTTTCTTACATTCAAGAGTTATATGCTCGCCGTTAGCAAGCAGTTTATGTATATTCTGTTCCTTCATCTTATTAGCGGTTCTCTTCTTTTCGGACAAGACGGTTTTCTGCCGATTGATATATTTGTCTCTGTCTTTATAAGTATCGAACTGCAAAAATAATCATTTATTTTTATTAAATACGTTTTGAATGTATGTTTTTTTACTTTTTCTGTTTTATCTCCTTATATTTTCTTCGTCATGGGAATCTTGTGAAATTTCCATTGCAGATGGAGCATGAGGTAGGATGGGACTGAGTTGTACCAGATTTCTGTGATACCTTGAGCGTTTTTTGTCCTTCTT
>DAIOSW010000223.1:0-1612 GCA_036752365.1 Prevotella sp. | reverse complement strand
TCGGGGCAAAGATACATATAATTTTCTCATTTCCAAATATTTTAGCACTTATTTTCGTTAGCGTACACAACGTAAACGTTTACGTACACAACGCAAACGTTTACGTATTCATTTTCGAAGTGTTTAGAATTTCTAAAATATTTTAACATAGCATACGATCAATTCAAAAAGATTAAAAAGCAATGTATTATGTTTAAAATTCTTGTGATTTAATAATATTTTTAGTAACTTAGCGGCCTAAATACATAAAAGAATGGATAAGATATATCATCAGCGTTTCACATTGGCTGCAAAGAGTTTTATCACAGTCATCACATTGTTCGCAGTCTACTTGTTCTGGTTTAAGAGCGTAGCACATGTTATCGTGGGGGTTATGGTAGTACTTATGCTTGTGGCAGTCATCGAAAGTGTGATCCATACTACCTATAAAATTACTTCCGACAATAAGCTGATCATTGACCGTGGACGTCTGTCCAAGAAGAAAATATTTCCAATAAGTAATATTGTGAAGATAAGTCGTCGTGAGACAAAGTTTAAGTTGTCTCATTATATATTAATAGAGTATGGCGCAGACAAGTGTGTATCTCTTCAACCGGAAGATGAAAAGGCTCTCATGGATGAAATCAACAAGCGCTTAAACAAAATTGATGAAACAGTATGAGAATCCGTTATTTTAAATTTTTCCTGTTATCTATTTTATTATCGGTTTATCTTCCGGCTTTTTCGCAGGAGGATGATACTACAGCAGACATCAATGAAGAAGACAACGATACCATTTCTGCCGATACGACAGTAGTACCTATCAGTACGAAGCCTTGGCCTGAAAATATACGTCAGCGACTCCATAGTCTTTTGCAAAACGATATGTTTCGTACCTCACAATTGGGAATGGAGGTGTATGACCTTACGGATGACTCTATTATCTTCGAGTATAACCATCAGCAGCGCATGCGTCCGGCCTCTACCATGAAACTGATTACGTCTATTTCAGCCATCAACACACTTGGAGGAGGATACCAGTTTCGTACACAGCTCTTTTACACCGGTACAATCAATAATAAGACTCTCAAAGGGAACGTCTATTGTGTAGGAGGATTTGATCCCCGTTTCAACAGCGATGATATGAATGCCTTCGTGGAAAGTATACGTAAGATGGGGGTTGATACGATCAGAGGCTCGCTTTTTGCAGATGTCTCGATGAAGGATGCCGACAGACTTGGTAATGGATGGTGCTGGGATGATGATGAAGACCCGCTTTCACCGTTGCTGATCAGTCGCAAGGATACGTTTATGCGCCGTTTCATCAGTGAACTCCGTGAAACGGGAGTTGTAGTTGACTCTGCCACTTCTCAAAGTCAGTTACCAGCAGGTGCTTATCTTCTTTGTACCCGATTCCATACGATAGATCAGATACTCATGCGTATGATGAAGGAGAGCGATAACCTCTATGCAGAATCTATGTTCTATCAGATTGCAGCATCCACCGGTTCTCATCCCGCGACCTATAAACATGCCCGTAGTGTCATCAATCAACTGATATCAAAGTTGGGCTTGCAACCTTCCGACTATATCGTAGCTGATGGAAGCGGACTATCTCTCTATAATTATGTGT
>DAIOSW010000222.1:0-1652 GCA_036752365.1 Prevotella sp. | reverse complement strand
AGTGAAGTTACTATGATAACGCCGTATTTGCGTGCCAGTTCACCGAAAAAACCTGTTGAAGGACCCGGTATTGGCTCTGCCAAGTCGAATTTGCTTACATCCTCTGTCTGACAGAAATAGAGTGAGTTGTGCAGCTCCTGCAAGATGATGAGTTGCGCACCACGTTTAGCCAGGTCGGCAATATTCTCAGCAAGCCGTCTGATATTGTTTTTGTAGTCGGCTGTATTATGCTGTTGTAGTATTCCTATTCTTATTTCTTTCATTGTTTGTCCTTTTTACTGTATACATCCTGCGGGATACTGCATGGTGCAGCAGTGTAATGAACCGTGCTGACGGATAAGGGGTCGGCAGTCGATACCTACGATATCATAGCCCTTGAATGCTTTTTGCATCGTTTTGCGTGCCTCCTCATCCTTATATCTCTGATTATAAGTAGGGAAGAGTACCGTCTTGTTCATCACAAGGAAGTTTGCGTATGTGGCGGGAAGTCTTTCCTCCTCGTCATAGATAGCATCGGGCATTGGAAGTTTCATCAGACGGTAAGGATTGCCATCGGCAGTCTTAAATGTCATCAACTGCTCTTCCATTGCTTTCAGATCTTCATATTGTGGGTCAGATTTATCTTCGCAACCTACATATAATAAGGTATCAGAAGGTGCAACTCTGACTAACGTGTCAATATGTCCGTCAGTATCGTCACCAATAAGACTTCCGTGGTCTATCCATAAGATTCGGTCGGCATTCAGAAGCTTTTTTAGTCTCTGTTCTATCTCATCCTTTTTCAACGGTTGGTTGCGATGATCAGCCAAAAGACAACTGCTGGTTGTGAATATCGTACCTTTGCCGTCACTCTCTATAGAACCGCCTTCAAGTACAAAGTCAAGATGGTCTTCATAAGAACCGTTCAGCAGGTTTTGATCAAATAATCTTTTATTGATTGCATTGTCAAGTTCTGCGGGGAATTTCTCTCCCCATCCGTTAAACTTAAAGTCGAGCAGATGACATCCCTGTTCAGAGATGAGGGTAATGAATCCATGATCACGGGCCCATGTGTCATTGGTAGGAGATTCAGCATATCTGATATTACTCTGAATCTTTTGTGGGAGATTGGTGGAAATAAATTCTTTCAGTTTGTCTACTTGGGGGGTTACTATGATAAGGAGTTCACGGCTGGCTATCTCATAAGTCATGTTGAGATATGTCTTTGTAACGTCTTTTAGCATTGGTTCCCAATCGGTTCTTTCGTGTGGCCATGTCAGTTGTATTCCGCTTTGCGGAAACCATTCGGCGGGTAGAGCAAGACGGCTAACTTCAACTTGTTGTTCGTCTTGTTCGTCAAATTTGAGTTGTAACGTCTTATCGTCAGCTTCAAATGTCGGAAGAATAGCAAATAGTCCCATATAGTCTCTTTTGATTGCGCAAAGTTACTCTTTTTTTCCTATTTCTGCTTACATTATGACAAAATATTATGTGTACATTTCTTAATTTTGTTTAGTTATTCTCTTTAATTCGATTTTATTAAATATAAATGTAAATTTGCAACAACCCTTCAGCTTGATATAAATGATTGATAATCAATAGCCCCGGCTGAAGGGTTATTTTATCTCTGATTGTAGTGCCAAATGATTGCATGACCAATGGATGGAAATGAT
>DAIOSW010000221.1:0-1702 GCA_036752365.1 Prevotella sp. | reverse complement strand
GAAAAGGCAATCATCGACGCACTTGATTCTCCACTTCTTTACGGTAACGACATAGACAAGGCTAAACGTATCTTATTCAATATCTATACAAGTGAGAAAGCTCCTCTCTATGTTAGGGAGATGCAGCAGATTGACGCTTTCATGGAAGAACTGAACTCAAACATTGAGGTGATATGGGGTGTTTCGGATGACAATACCCTTGAAGAGGATGCCAAAGTAACAATATTGGCAACAGGGTTTGAAGATGTATTGACTCTACACTCAAAACAAGAAGAACCTGATGACAATGTTTTCTACGAGAAGATGATGATTGAGCTTTATCATTCTAAGAGAGTGGAAAATCCGGAGGCGCACCATGAAATTACTTTTACTGTGGGAACAGGCACAGAGGAACAGATGGACAATCTGCCTGATGAAAATGACGACATAGAAGATGAAGGTTCCACAGATACAGTGGATTACGCTGATGAAGAATTGGAAAGCCTTGAAGATTTGGATGCAAAGGAACCGGAGATTCCAGAAGAGGAAACTGAAGAATCCAAGGAAGAGGAGGTCATTCAGAAACCACATCACATGACATTTGTAGAACGAGTGAAAAAGAAAATGTTTGATATCGCCATGGAGATGACCTCTGATGAAAGAAATAATAAATAAAACAGCTAAATGCTGTTTCCTGAAGGTGAATTCACTTAAAACCATTTAACATACTAAATACATCATGACAAAAAAGATTTTATGTATTCTGCTGGCTGTATTGCTTACAGTCCCGGCAATGCCTGTAATGAAATTACAACATCCATGGCAGGGAAAGCGCGTAGCCTACCTTGGAGACTCCATCACCGATCCTAAAAATAATGCATCAAAAAAACATTATTGGAATTTTCTTGAAGAGTGGCTGAGTATCACTCCCTTTGTATATGCTGTCAGTGGACGCCAGTGGAATGATATTCCTCACCAAGCAGAACAACTAAAACAACAACATGGTGACAATTTCGATGCCATCATCATTTTTATAGGTACCAACGATTTTAATGCAGGGGTACCCATGGGTAAATGGTATTCACAAGACAGTGCAAAAGTTCTGGCAGCAATACACAAGCCTAAGGCAATGGTAAGCAGACTGAAAAGGACTATGGACCTGTCGAATGACACATATCGGGGACGTATCAACATTGCTCTCATCACTTTGAAGAAAATGTTCCCTACCAAACAGATCGTTCTCCTGACTCCTATTCATCGGGCGCAAGCCAATTTCAATGACAAGAATATTCAACCTACAGAGGAATACCAAAATGAATGTGGCGAGTATTTTAGCAGTTATGTACAAGCTGTGAAGGAAGCCGGGAATATCTGGTCAGTACCAGTCATTGATATGAATGCAGTAAGTGGACTTTATCCTCTTATTGACGAATGCTCACAATATTTCCACGATAGCGCTACCGACCGTCTTCATCCTAACGATGCAGGACACCAACGGATGGCAAGCACACTAATGTATCAGCTTCTGACTATTCCTTGTGTTTTCTAATTGATAAGACTGTCGTCCAAAGTAAAGCCCTCTTTTCTTGAGACAAGAAACGAACCCTACATCCATCCGAAATGATCTGAAATAAATACAATTCATATAGGATGTATGTAGGGTTACCTGCTTTTTAAATATTTCTTTCCAGCACTTATATAAATCTCTCCTATTTGCGGAGAA
>DAIOSW010000220.1:0-1768 GCA_036752365.1 Prevotella sp. | reverse complement strand
GTGGCGCAATTATTGAAGAACATTCCAATAATGGATATAATTTATGTTTTGTTGTAACAAAGAAACAATATATTCTTCCAAACATAAGGTGTATTCACTGGCTTGAATATCGCCAATACATAGATATGCTTGAGTCTGCTGCATTTGTAATAGTTCCTTTAGAGGAACATCCTTATTCCTATGGTCAGATGTCTCTTCTTGGTTCTTTAGCTTTAGGAAAGTACGTAATCGCATCTAAAGTTTCTGGTATTTCAGATTATACTGAAAAGTGTCAATCTGTAATATCAGTCAAGCAACACGATGTTAATGAAATGTACAGAGCCATTAAAAAGTACATAAATGAAAATGTCAAGTCAAAGGATAGAAATATCCCGAGGAATGAAGTAGAGAATAATTTTAGTGAAGAACAGATGGGAAATAAAATTAAAGACTTTGTCTTTAAAGTTATACAATATGGAAACAAATGAAAATACTTTTAGCAAATAAGTTCTACTACCGTCGTGGTGGTGACTGCATCTATATGCTCAATCTTGAGCAATTGTTGAAGGCACATGGACACGAGGTGGCTGTGTTTGCCATGGATTACCCAGACAATTTGGAGACACCGTGGCAGAAATATTTTCCATCAAACATGAGTAAGCTGAAGGCCTTCAAGCGGCCTTTCGGCGATGGAGAGACAAAGAGAAAGTTCATGCGGCTGATAGATGACTTCAAGCCTGACGTGGTACATCTGAACAACATACACACGCAGCTGTCACCGGTCATTGCAGAGATTGCTCACAAGAAAGGTATCAGAGTCGTTTGGACGTTACATGACTACAAACTGCTCTGCCCACGGTATGATTGTATGAGAGCAGGTGGTAACTGTGAGCTGTGCTTCCAGGATGGGAATAAGTGGAACTGTGTGAAGTATTCGTGTATGAAGGGTGGAAAGATAGGCTCGTTCATCGGATACAAAGAGGCTGTGAAATGGAATAGAGAGCGGCTTGAGAATGACACTGACGTGTTCGTATGTCCGAGCCAGTTTATGGCTGATAAGATGGCGCAGGGTGGATTTGACCGTAAGAAGCTGGTGACGCTGTGCAATTTCATTGACATAGAGAAGTGCAAGCGCACGGATGACTATCAAAAGGGAGACTACTATTGCTATGTCGGCAGACTAAGTCACGAAAAAGGTGTGAAAACACTGATAGAGGCGGCTAACCAACTTCCCTATCGTCTAGTGGTCATCGGTGGTGGTCCGTTGATGGATGAACTGAAGGCCGTTGCACACGATAACATTGAGTTCGTCGGATTCAAGCAGTGGGATGACATCAAGCAGTTTGTCGGTGGTGCACGTTTTTCCGTCATCCCGTCGGAGTGGTACGAGAACAATCCGCTGTCGGTCATCGAGGCGGAATGCCTTGGCACTCCTGTCCTCGGGGCAAGGATTGGTGGCATCCCTGAATTGATAGAAGAAGGCAAGACTGGTATGACTTTTATAAGCAAGGATGTCAATGACTTGAAAGATAAGATTCAGCAGATGTGGAATGCTACTTTTGACTATCATAAGATTGCCGAAGAGTCAATGAAAAGATATAATGCCGAGGAATATTATCATAATATCATGATGATATATCAAGGTCAAGATTTTTAGCCACTGACGACACAAACCTCACGGACTTTCTGTGCAGTCCGTGTAGTCCGTGGCAAAACAAAGAATAATCAACAACATTATGAGTAACAATAGAATTCCGCGTCCTACTGACGCAAGTATTATTTTGACGTA
>DAIOSW010000219.1:0-1771 GCA_036752365.1 Prevotella sp. | reverse complement strand
GCTCGGCATTATAAACCTTATCGACAGTTGTACAAGCCCCAAAAGAGAGAGAATCCTTTGTCTTGTCCTCTATCTGATAATAATCGAAATAGGCGTAATCGGTCGGTGTCATAATCACATGATGCTTTAAACGGGCAGCAGTCTCCCCACCTTTAGTTCCACGCCATGACATCACTGTGGCATTTGGCGAAACATCACCATCGAGAATCTCATCCCAACCGATTATTGAACGCCCCTTACTATTAAGATATTTCTCAATACGAGCCATAAAATAAGATTGCAGGTGATCCTCTGCTGAGAATTTACCATCGGCCTTAAGACCTTCGTCTGCAATACGTTTCTGGCATAACGGGCATGCTTTCCATCTGTCACGTGGCACTTCATCTCCACCAATATGAATTAGTTTTGAGGGAAATAATGACATGACCTCGTCAAGGACATCCTTTACAAAATTGAAAGTATTCTCTTTACCGACACAGAGTACGTCATTAAACACTCCCCAAGTTGTACCAACAGCATAGGGACCTCCTGTACAACCCAGTTCCGGGTATGAAGCAAGGGCAGCAAGCATGTGTCCCGGCATGTCAATCTCCGGTATGATAGTGATGTGACGTGCAGCGGCATAAGCTATTATCCGACGTATCTGATCTTGCGTATAAAATCCGCCATAAGGGATACTATCATAAATGTTTTTACGAAAATCAGCAATTGTACACGACCGTTTACTACCAACCGTTGTGAGTCTTGGATATTTCTTTATTTCAATACGCCATCCCTGATCATCAGACAGATGCCAGTGAAAAACATTCATATTGTGAAGTGCAAGCAAGTCAATGTATCTCTTCACCTCATCAGCAAAGAAGAAATGACGACTACAATCCAAATGCATACCACGGTATGAAAAACGAGGATAATCTAAAATAGTAACTCCCGGAAATGAAACTGTACAACCTATCGATATTGCCGGAATAGATTTACGAAGGGTCTGAACGCCATAAAAAACTCCAGCAGCACTATTGCCTTTGATAGAGATAGTATTAGAATTCACCTCTAAGAGATAACCATCAGTTTTCTTAATATTTTTGTCAAAACTGAGTAATATCGCATGATGGAATGATGGATGATTATCAAGACTGACAGTGGGTCTAAATCCTGTGGCCTCATAGATATAACCTGCAAGGAAATTAGCCTCATGAACGAGTTGCTTACTATTTTTAATCACGATAATGCGAGTAGCTGCCGAAAGTAAAAAAGGATGGCATTGAGATGGTGTTACCTTCTGAGGAAGTGGAATCACATGATAATCAGCCTCCTTCACTTCTGCATAAACTGTCAAGCTGAGCATTGACAGTATACAGACAACCATTGTAAAAATCCACTTTTTCATTTTCCTCCCTACTCTTATTCTATCATCTTAAGAAAATTTTCTTCATCTACAATCTCAACACCTAACGACTGAGCTTTTTCCAGTTTAGAGGGACCCATATTGTCACCTGCCAGTATAAACGAGGTTTTTCCACTGATACTACCCACACTCTTGCCACCATTTTGCTCAATGAGTAGCTTATACTCATCACGTGAATGATGAGTGAAGACACCGCTAATAACAATACTCTTGCCTGAGAGTCTATCAGTATGACTGTTGATAATCTCTTCACTGAGGCACATCTGAAGTCCCACATCACGTAGTTGTGCCAGAATCTCTTGATTCTTAGGATTACTGAAGTACGACATCACGCTTTGGGCAATAACCTTACCGACCCCATCCACC
>DAIOSW010000218.1:0-1815 GCA_036752365.1 Prevotella sp. | reverse complement strand
AATATTTGGTTGATAATCTAGCATTTCGTTCCACGGAAGATTTAAACTGCGCCCTTTTTATCTACTGCGTAACAGAATAGTAATTCCTCATCAAATAGTCAAATGAAGAAGTTTTGAACTCATGATTCTCTGAGTCATTGACGTGGTAGAATCCACTGGTAAAGCAAATTTAGATTGATATGAATATTTAGTAACAGGTGCAAACGGACAACTCGGAAACGAGATTCCTTGATACTGTGTATGAACAATTTAAAAGATAATCAATAGAAGAAATGATAAACGTAATAGATACGCCCATCAAAGGCGTGAAAATAATCGAACCGAAGATTTTCGGTGATTCCCGTGGTTACTTCTACGAGAGCTATTCACAGCGGGATTTCGAGGAGAAGGTAGCTAAGGTGAATTTTATCCAGGATAATCAGAGCTTCAGCCATTATGGTGTACTGCGGGGACTTCACTTTCAGAACCCTCCATACACGCAGAGTAAGTTGGTGCGCGTAATCCTGGGTAAGGTCGTGGATGTGGCTGTTGACATCCGCAAGGGTTCTCCAACTTATGGAAAGCATGTGGCTGTGGAGTTGACAGGCGAGAATCATCGTCAGTTCTTTATCCCTAAAGGGTTTGCTCACGGTTTCGTCGTTCTCTCAGAGACTGCACTGTTTCAGTATAAATGCGATGAGTTTTATCATCCTGAATCTGAAGGTGCTATTGCGTGGAATGATCCAGATATACGTATTGAATGGCCCATTCCTGCATCTGACATCGAGTTATCGGAAAAAGATAATCATCACGCTTTCCTTGAAAATTTTGATTCTCCCTTTAATTACTAATATAGCATCATGGAATATAAAAGAACGCTATTGATCACTGGTGGCGCTGGTTTTATCGGCAGCCATGTAGTACGTTTATTTGTGAATAAATACCCAGAGTATCAGATTATCAATCTGGATAAGTTGACTTATGCTGGTAACTTGGCTAATCTGAAAGATATTGAGGGCAAGCCGAATTACAAATTCGTAAAGGAGGATATCTGCAAGTTTGATGCCATCTACAAACTGATACAGGATGAGCATATTGATGGTATCATCCACCTAGCTGCTGAAAGTCATGTGGACCGTAGCATCAAGGATCCTTTTACCTTTGCTCAGACAAATGTGATGGGTACGCTGAGTTTGCAACAGGCAGCAAAACTGTATTGGGAATCTCTGCCTGAGGGTTATGAGGGAAAGATGTTCTATCATATCTCCACGGATGAGGTTTATGGCGCTTTGGAGCTGACGCATCCTCAGGGTATAGAGCCTCCATTTACGACCACGGCTTCTTCATCTGAACATCATCTGGCTTATGGAGAGAAGTTCTTCCTGGAGTCCACAAAATATAACCCACATTCTCCTTATTCTGCATCCAAGGCTTCTTCCGACCATTTTGTTAGGGCTTTCCATGATACGTATGGCATGCCAGTGGTAGTGACGAACTGCTCTAATAACTATGGTCCCTACCAGTTTCCAGAGAAACTGATACCGCTGTTTATTAATAACATCCGTCATCGCAAGCCTTTGCCTGTATATGGTAAGGGTGAGAATGTGCGTGACTGGCTATATGTGGAAGATCATGCCCGGGCAATCGACTTGATATTCCACAAGGGAAAAGTGGCTGATACTTATAATATCGGTGGTTTCAATGAATGGAAGAACATAGATATCATCAAGGTGGTAATCAAGACCGTAGATCGTCTGCTTGGCAGAAAAGAAGGTGAGGACTTGGACTTAATTACGTATGTGACTGACCGCAAAGGCCATGATATGCGTTATGCCA
>DAIOSW010000217.1:0-1895 GCA_036752365.1 Prevotella sp. | reverse complement strand
ATTCTATCAAATGTCATACAATACCGAAGACAATAGCAGTACGCTGGCTGTCAACTATGACCCTTACGGCATACTTGTCTCTTATGCTGGATATTATCTGTTATTCCTTTCCTCTATCTGGATACTTTTCGACAGACGATGTGGCTTTCAAATGAAGTTGTCTAAGCTCAGTGTGAAAGGAAAGAGAAACCTTTTGTTTTCATTGTTACTGGTTGCACTCATTGCCATTGTGGGTGTTGTTTTTATGGTGGGTAGTAAGACTTACCTAATGCCGGTACTTCGTTCCAGACTTTTGTATGTTCATGTATCATCGTTGATGATTGCCTATCTGCTGATGGCTTTTATTTTTATCATAGCAGTTACTGCTTTGATTCGTCAGCTGTTTCATCGCAGGATAGATAAGCTGACTCTCTATTCACGTATCATGCTCTATCCATCGGTGTCAATGATGGGCATAGGCATCTTTCTTGGAGCAATATGGGCAAATATCTCGTGGGGAAATTACTGGTCGTGGGATCCTAAAGAGACATGGGCACTTATTGCTTTTCTGGTATATGCTGCCGGTGTTCACAGCCAAAGTCTTAAACCGATGCGAAATGATGTGGTTTATCATGCTTATATGATATTTACTTTTATCATACTTTTGATGACATACCTTGGTGTAAACTACTATTTAAGTGGCATGCACAGTTATGCCTAACGGCAGGAATAAGGAATTTTGTAATGAAATACCTATAAAAAATATAAAAAACATATTTTTCATAAGTATTTTTAATATATTTGTGCGCTAGTCAATATTTAGCAATTGACGGTAAAGAGAGTTTGTTTTTCTTAGAATTTATATAATCACAATCTAAAATTAATAATTATGTTAAGCGAAAAAATTGAAAAAGCAATCAATGCACAGATTAATGCGGAGATGTGGTCTGCTTACCTCTACTTGTCTATGGCATCTTATTGTCATTCTATCGGCCAGACAGGTATGGCAAGATGGTGTGAGGTGCAGTTTAAGGAAGAACAGGATCATGCTAAGATTTTCTTCAACTTTATCATTCAGCGTAATGGAAGAGTGACTTTGAAGGCTATTGATGAGGTTCCCACAGAATGGAAATCCGTTTTAGATGTCTTTGAAAGTATACTCGCTCATGAACAGAAGATTACAAAGATGATCAATAATCTTTTTGCACTGACAATAGAAGATAATGATTTTGCTACTCAGAGCATGTTGAAGTGGTTTATTGATGAGCAAGTTGAGGAAGAGGAGAATGCTCAGACTATTATCGATAATCTCAACATGATTAAAGATAACGGACTCGGACTATATATGTTAGATAAGGAACTTGGTGCAAGAACATACGTCCTTGCCGCTCCTTTAGCAACTTCAACCTTGTAAAATTTCTATAGACTTTTTTAGTATAGAACACATTAAATGACCCCTTAAGTTATCATTGACTTGAGGGGTCAAAATGTAAATATTAGAAGTTGATATCCACTCCACCCATGAACGTCGCTTTGGGCATAGGGAATCCTGCGTTAATTTGATAACTCTGAGCCAGAAGGTTCTCGCCCTTGACATACAGCTTAAGCCACTTAAGCGCACGGTATGAAGCACGAAGGTTAAGCAACACATAGTCTTCTTGATCGGTAGTTGAGGTGTAAAGCTTTCCAATCCATTGTACTCCTCCCATGAAACACCATCTTTCGCGTCCGTAATCGGCACCGATGTATAGTTTATGTCTCGGAGCTGCCGTAATTACCTTGTCAGTATGCAGGTAGCTGTAATTGGCATTTGCCGTAATATATCTATTCAATTGATATGTAATTTCTGTTTCTACACCCCAGTTTTTCATGGCTCCTGTATTCTGGTTCTGTGGCGTTCCATGATTCACCACAGT
>DAIOSW010000216.1:0-1993 GCA_036752365.1 Prevotella sp. | reverse complement strand
AAATTAGATCAACAATTAGTATGAATACGAAAAAAGCGGTCTTGGCAGCAATTTACTGCCAGACCGCTTTTAATCTATTATCTGGAGGTTTTATAATGACAACGGATGAAAAAAAGCTTGATTCTCAACAAGTAGCTCCGCCCTTACCTGACAACATCGGAATAACTCAATCCTCGGGATTAGACCATTTATCTGGATGTCCGGATAAAGGCGCAATAAATTCTTAGGGGCTGGTGCTCTCGCAATAAAATATCTGGTGGTCGATTTTCGGCCACTTTTTCAGTCCTTGGGGCTGTCGCTTTAAAATTACCGGTGTCATCAGTTTATAGAAAGACCCTCCATGTTAGAATTCGAATGTCATTTAGAAATCCAACAGAAGGGAGGCATAAATTGCCTAATAGAGATTATATCATCAGCACTCTCAATTTAGAGGCTGATGATATTGATTGTTTTAATATTGTCCGTAAAGATACTACTTTCTATAGCTATATTACGTTAAAAGACCTTCGCCCTACCTGTCCGTTATGCGGAGCAGCTTCACGCATAAAAGGCTACAGTGATTTTACTTTTCAAACGATGCCAGTCAATTCATTTGAACACTATATTATCTGGCATCGACGCAGATATCTCTGCAAGGATCCGAACTGCCATTATTCCTTCCGTGAAGAGAATCATTTCACGCCAGGTCCCCTCCACTGTTCCTATTCTCTTTTGAATCAGGTAGCCAGAGACATTGCCAATCTTCATTTCACCTATAAAGACATTGCCGAAAAGAACAATGTCAGTATTGGAAGTGTTGAGCTTTATTCTGACAGCTTTCTGAATGTGCCACGCCTTACACTGCCGGAGAACATAGGCATTGATGAGCTGCATTCAGATATGGCTAAATATGGGAGCTTTTATTTATGCGTTATGGTAGATAATACAGAGCGAGATCTTTTTGAAGTACTGCCAAACCGTTCCAAGCACGAGCTTATAAAGTACTTTGATAAGATCTCCATCAAAGAGAAGAACCAAGTCAGATTCATCACAATGGATCTATGGGACCCATATCGTGATGTCGCAAAAAGATGTCTGCCAAATGCAAAAATATGTGCTGATGGATTCCATGTAGTAGAACAGCTGACACAGCGATTCACCAGGCTCCGGGTAGATATCATGAATCAGTTCGAGCATGGCACATCCAATTATTATCTTCTAAAGACATGGCACTGGCTTCTGGAAACCGACAAATACAATCTGGACAACGAGCCAAGATACAACGGGTTTTATAGAACAAAAATGAATTACCGTGATATCTACGAGCTGCTTCTAAAAGTAAGTCCAGAGCTGACAGAGGCATATGAATTAAAGGAATTGTATCGAGGTTTCAACAAGGATGCCATAGAGGAGAACTGCAGTAAACTATTTGATGATATTTTTGATGCGTTTGTATCATCAGACCTGCCGTGCTATCGATCCTTCATCGGTCTGCTTCAAAACTGGCATCAAGAGATACTCAATAGCTTTCAAAGACCCTATGACAATCGTAAAGAGAGCAATGCATTAACTGAGAATATCAATGGCAAGCTCCGTGAATACATTACGGTCTCAAATGGGCTTTCCAATTTCGATCGTTTTCGTATAAGAGTCCTATATGCACTGAACAAACATCTCACTTACACAATCACTGACAATCTCAGAAGCAACAAGCGCAAAGGAAGAAAACGTGGTAAATACCACAGATCAACAATCGATCGAAAGATAGATGGTGGCAACAACTGCAATCCAAACGAATAACAGCTCAGCAATGGTCTAACAATCCTTATAAATTTCCAATGACAAAAACAGTGTAGTATCTGAAATGGTTACGACAGATACTCACTGTTTTCTTTCTTCTTGAAGCCCCGATTATTTTATTGCGGATTCTCCGTAAATGCCCCGGATATTTTACTTAAGCACTATACTTTGTCAAGAGACCTGACTGCTATTTTTTTGCTTGTTATTCTTCAAT
>DAIOSW010000215.1:0-2074 GCA_036752365.1 Prevotella sp. | reverse complement strand
ATCTGCCTTACAAGCAGAGGGTCGGCGGTTCGAATCCGTCAACGCCCACAAAAATCCTGTAACATCGTGTTGCAGGATTTTTTTTGTCTCGATGTGCTTGCTTTCATCGAAAAAAACTATTTTATATAACTTTATAGGAAATATTTGTTGCCAAATCAATTTTATTCACTAACTTTGTGACCTAAAAAATAAATATATTAGTATTAGCTATGGAGCTTGATTTATTAACAGCGATTTCTCCGATTGACGGAAGGTACAGGGGTAAAACAGAACGATTTGCAGATTATTTTTCAGAATATGCACTTATTCGCTATCGTGTACGAGTAGAGATTGAATATTTTATATCTCTCTGTGAATTGCCTTTGCCTCAGTTGAAAGGTTTCGATCACTCGCTGTTTGAAACGTTACGCGATATTTATAAGGATTTTACACAGGACGATGCTCAACGCATCAAGGATATTGAAAAAATAACCAACCATGATGTGAAGGCCGTAGAGTATTTCTTAAAAGAGGAATTTGATAAAATAGGCGGACTTGACGATTTTAAGGAGTTTATTCACTTTGGTCTTACCTCACAGGATATTAATAATACATCTGTACCTCTTTCTATCAAAGAGGCTCTCAATGACGTATATTACCCTCAGATGGAGGAGCTTATTGCACAGTTGCAGGCTTATGCCGACGACTGGAAAGATATTTCCATGCTCGCCAAGACCCATGGTCAGCCTGCATCCCCAACTCGTCTCGGTAAAGAGGTGATGGTGTTCGTATATCGTTTACAGCGTCAGCTCGATACTCTTAAGGCTTGCCCAATCTCAGCAAAGTTCGGTGGTGCTACAGGTAACTTCAATGCTCATCATGTGGCTTATCCCAGTTATGACTGGCGTGAATTCGGTAATAAGTTCGTGAGTGAGAAACTAGGCTTGGAGCGTGAACAATATACTACCCAGATAAGCAATTATGATGATCTCGGTGCTATATTCGATGCCATACGCCGTATCAATACAATCATCATAGACCTTGACCGTGATTTCTGGATGTACGTGTCAATGGAATATTTTAAACAAAAGATTAAAGCCGGTGAGGTGGGTTCAAGCGCCATGCCTCATAAGGTAAACCCTATAGACTTTGAAAATAGCGAAGGTAATCTTGGTATCGCTAATTCTCTTCTGCAATTTTTGGCAGCAAAACTACCGGTAAGTCGTCTGCAACGCGACCTTACTGACTCTACCGTTTTACGTAATATCGGTGTTCCTTTGGGACATAGCGTCATCGCTATCCAAAGCACATTGAAAGGATTACGTAAACTACTACTTAATGAAAATAAGATAAATGAAGATTTGGACAACTGTTGGGCAGTCGTGGCTGAAGCAATACAGACCATTTTACGCCGTGAGGCATATCCTCATCCTTATGAGGCATTGAAGGCTTTAACACGCACCAATCAGAAAATGACCGAAGAAACTATACATGATTTTATTAAACAATTGAATGTTTGCGATGATGTGAAAGCCGAATTGATGGCCATTACACCTCACACTTATACAGGAATTTAATATCATTTAATTAACAATGCCGTGAGGCTTATTTAACAACAAATTTTAGATTGATTCAATTATGGATTTAGAAAACGAAAACAAAACGGAGAATTCAGCTGTAGAACAGAATGACAGCAGCCGTGAAGGTTACCAATCAGCTCAACAGGGTTATGACAACTCTAACTATTCAAGAGCTTATCGTAGTGACGGACGACCACAGCGTCCGCGATTTAATCGTACACCAGACAGACCTTATTCTAGCAGAAGCAACAGTAGTAATGACGACGGCGGTTTCCGTCCCGAAGGTTTTGGGGCAGGTCTGCAGGAAGGCTCTCAGCATCAGCAGAGCAGCTATCGTCCCCGTTTCAACAATAACGGTGGCGAAGGTGGCTATCAGCAGCGCCAGCAGGGTGGTTATCGTCCTCGTTACAATAATAATAATGATGGCGAAGGTGGTGGTTACCAGCCTCGTCAAGGAGGTTACCAACAGCGTGAGGGTGGTTACCAGCCTCGTCAAGGCGGTTACCAGCAACGAG
>DAIOSW010000214.1:0-2139 GCA_036752365.1 Prevotella sp. | reverse complement strand
ATGATACAGAAACAGCGATTCGTAGCGGGATTATAAAGGGTATAGAATATGAGATAAACGGGTATATTGACAGTTTTACTACTAAATATCCTCAACTTTTGGTTTATTTAACGGGCGGCGCACGTCTAAATTTGCATAATTCGAAAAAAAGTAGCATCTTTGCAGACAAATTTATTGTCCCCGATGGACTAAACAGAATATTAGATTATAATCATGAATCAGTATAGAAGAATAATATGTGCGCTTGGGCTCACAGTTTTGTCTCTGACAATGGTCGCTCAAAGCGGCACGAACTCTCCTTACAGTTATTACGGCCTTGGTGTGATGGCTGAGCAAGGACAGGGCTTCAATCGCGGTATGAATGGCTTGTCATACGGTTTGCATCAGCACAACCAAGTGAACGCTCAGAACCCAGCTTCTTATGCCAATGTCGATTCTCTGACTTTTATCTTTGATGCTGGTGTTTCCATTCAAAATACGAATTTTGAGGAAAACGGAATCAAGATGAACGCCAAAAACTCGGATTTTGAGTATGTTGTAGCTTCTTTCAGACTTGCAAAGAATCTTGGATTAAGTTTTGGACTTCTTCCTTATTCAAATGTTGGTTATAATTATTATACCTCTAAATATCTGAATTCTTCTAATTCTACATACTATACCAGTACGTATTCCGGTTCCGGCGGCTTGCATCAAGCTTACGTTGGTCTGGGTTATCGCTTCTTTGACAAGCTCTCTCTAGGAGCAAATATTTCGTATCTATGGGGTAATTATAATAAATCTGTTGCTACTACTTTCAGTGAAAGTGGTGTTAAGACGATTGGAAAATATTATAGTGCTGACGTTTCTTCTTATAAGATAGATCTCGGTGCACAATATGATATCCGCTTGGATAAAGAAAATACATTGACTGTCGGTGCAGTTTTTGGACTGGGACATAAACTTGGTGATGTGGCAAATTGCAAAATCATATCGAATAATTCTTCAACATCCGTATCTGATACTACCTTATATCCAAAGAATGGTGGACTGAGTCTGTCAATCCCTAATTCTTTTGGCGTAGGCGTGGCTTATACGCACAACAATAAATGGACCGTAGGAGCAGATTACTCTTTACAGAAGTGGGGTAATGAAAAGTTCCCGATGTTTAATAGCACCGGTACTGACTACATATTGCAGAATGTGCTGAAGGACCGTCACAAAATTATCCTAGGTGGAGAATATGTGCCTGATGAATTGAGCAGAAGTTTTTTCAATCGTGTACATTATAGATTTGGCGTATCATATGCTACACCATATATTAAGGTGGAAAATCAGGATGGACCGAAAGAGTACAGCGTTAGTGCCGGATTTGGAATTCCTATTATTAATACATATAACAACCGTTCTCTTCTTAACATATCGGGCCAATGGGTTCGTTCTTCGGCAAAGAATCTGATTACCGAGAATTACTTCCGTATCAATATCGGTATCACATTCAATGAACGATGGTTTATGAAGTGGAAGGTAGAATAAGTTTTCAAAGTAAATGTTTCTTAGAATATCGAACAAGTTAAAATATAAATACCAAAGCATAACACTTTGCTTTATGACGAGTGTTATGCTTCTTTCTTTGTATGCATGTTCTCAGGAGAATGAGCATGTCGCCCCTGCTATTCATGAACGCGACTCTGTGGCCATGATGATCAGTTATGGCGTAAATACGCTTATATCCGATTCAGGAGTAATAAGATACCGTATTGTAACCGAACGTTGGGAGGTTAATACAAATACGCATCCTACCAAATGGTCATTCTTAAAGGGTATTTTTCTGGAACAGTTTGATGAAAAATTCCATATTCAGGCTTGCATCACGGCCGATACTGCGTGGTATTATGATCAGAAGAAGCTTTGGGAACTACGTGGACGTGTCTATGTCAGAAATAATGACGGACTTGTTTTCCGTAGCCAAGAGTTGTTCTGGGATCAGAACTCGCATCAGTTGTACTCTCATATGTTCTCACGTGTTGTAACTCCCGACAGACAGTTACAAGGAGCTAACTTCATTAGTGATGAGCACATGACGAATTATAAGGTAAACAATACAAAAGGTGCGTTCCCCGCAGCGGATATGAGTGGCGACAATACACAGACGGCATCAAC
>DAIOSW010000213.1:0-2154 GCA_036752365.1 Prevotella sp. | reverse complement strand
GTCTATTTCTATTCGCCCCAGTGACATTAAACCTATCTTCAATTATATCGGTCGCAGCCAATTTGCATCTGATCCACTGTTCAGTGGTTACATTGATGATTTCAGAATCTATAACCATGCGTTAAGTTCTGCTGATATTAAGGCTCTTGTTACGCTTGATGCTATCAATGGTGTCGAGATGTCAAATACACAGAAACAAATTTCTATCTACGATCTTAGCGGCAGATTTATCAAAGCAATCAGTAGCAGTGGGGAAGATTTCAATTACAATCTTCCTTCCGGTGCATATATCATCAAAACAACAGAAGGAACGAATATCTCAACAAAAAAGATTATTGTAGAGTAGCGGTTCTAATTGACGGAAGCAAGATACACCTTGACGATAGCGTAAGGATCTGAAAGCAAAATAAACCTGTTTATTTTTGCTATTTCACCTAACTTGTGCTATCTTTGCAGCCACTAAGGCTTGCCCCTATAGTTAAATGGATAGAACGAAGGTTTCCTAAACCTTTGATCCGAGTTCGATTCTCGGTGGGGGTACAATTCATTCTTTAATTTAAATATTTTAATGATGGAAATTTACAACGATATTTATTCTGCGAATAGGGCGGGTAATCTCGCAGCTTATTCTGCTTTAATGAGAAAAGTTTATGTATGGATGACTTTAGCACTGTGCATTACGGGCTTGACAGCATTCTATGTAGCAAGTAGCCCAAATCTTATTGGGGCCATCATCAGTAACCGCATTCTTTTCTATGGTCTTATCATTGGGGAGCTAGCTTTGGTTATGGGCCTGGTATCGGCAATCAACCGTATTTCATTTTTCACTGCCACAATACTGTTTATCCTATACTCGATTCTGAATGGAGCGACTCTGTCGATGATACTTCTGGTATATACACGTGCATCCATTGCCTCTACATTTTTTATCACAGCAGGAACATTCGCAGGAATGGCTTTTGTAGGGTACACCACAAAGAAAGACCTGTCTAAGATGGGAGGGATCCTGCTAATGGGATTGATTGGTCTTATCATTGCTACAGTGGTAAACATGTTTGTAGCCAGTAGCATGCTTGACTGGATCATCAGTTACTTGGGCGTAGCTATCTTCGTGGGACTGACTGCCTACGACGCACAGAAAATCAAGGACATGCTTAGAACCTACGGCACAGAGGTCAATGATGAGACTCAGAAAATTGCGCTCTTGGGCAGTCTGAGACTATACCTTGACTTTGTTAATCTGTTCCTTTACCTGCTCAGAATATTCGGCAAAAGAAACTAATAAGTTTATAATCCTTATATAAAGAGAATGCACAGTTATACGCTGTGCATTTTTTATTTAAAGTAAAAGAAGGTCATCTTATTATTTCTACTATAACTTGAACTCTATCGGTACGACAAGCTTCACATTGACAGGTTTGTTGCGTTCAATACCGGGTTTCCATTTCTTGATCATGCCTAAGACACGTAAGGCCTCTCTATCGCATTCCTTATTAAGATGACGTACGATCTTCATATCTGAAACTGTGCCGTCCTTATTGATAATAAACTCAACAACGACTTTTCCTTGTATACTATCTCTCACAGAACTACTGGGATACTGCAGATTCTTTGTCAAGAACTCGATCAGTGCAGACATTCCTCCGGGATATTCGGGAAGCTGTTGTACAATCTGAAACAGTTTTGTGTCAGTAGCATCTTCATCCAAGCCATTCGTGGTTGCTGTATTTTGAAGAGTGGTTTCACCTGCTGGCTGATAACCCATGATCGTATCAGATTGAAGTTGGTCTTGACTCACCATCTCTTTACTTACGTCCACATCGGCGTCATTCTTTAATATCGGAGCAACAAACGCCACACTACGCGGTGCTGATGATCTGACCAGTGAATTTAATTTAGGGCGTTTAAAAGAGATGTCTTTGATTGCATCAGGCCGATGTAAATCAGAAAGCTGAGTTACTTCAGTCATCGTGACTTTCTCTTTTGAGTCAATCGAGACAATAATAAAGAAAGAAAAAGGTATTAATACGATGATAAGAAGTATTAACAATGATAAAAAACAACGTCTTGATGATTCGATGCGAATTTTATAAGCTCCGTAAACTTTATTGCGGCCATCAAAAATAATATCACACCATTCTTTTGAAATCAAAT
>DAIOSW010000212.1:0-2309 GCA_036752365.1 Prevotella sp. | reverse complement strand
ATTCAGGCCTCGCATTTCATAAGAAACAAAAGTTTGTCGATTCGTGTTTCACATGTAAGTCACTGGAAAATAGTATACTTGCGGTGAAACATCAATCGATATGAACGGACAAATAGAGAAATGCATTGTGAATGAAGGATGAAGGATATGTTTCACCACCTTCTCCAGGTTTTATGGGTATTTGAGAAGATTGTGAAAGATTGAAGGATGTATGGCTAAGAATAAATAGACATGATGTAGAGTTCGCGTTTCTTTATCAGTGGAAATATTTTTAGACTTTACAAAATGCTGGTCCATTTGTAGAGATAGAAGAGGTGTCTTGACTTGCTGTTTTCTTAATTTTAACATAATTATGTCAGATATGTGTCTTTTCCTTTTCGTTATATGGAAAATTTGTTTTATCTTTGCAATCGTAATTGGCGTGGCAATTGTGTTATACATGGCGTCAATATCCTAAAACAACTATATAATAATTACAAATGTGTGAGAAGATGAAAAACAACTATAGAATGTCCAATCAAATGAATAGTACTGTCGTACGAGTACTTACATCTAGCATGGAGAGATTCTCTGAGCGTACTGCCATGGTAGATATAGAATCATCTGTGACCTATAAAGAGTTGAAGCATGACTCTGATGTCCTGACACAATACATTGAGGATGTGACTCGCGGCGAGAACTCCTTCGTGTTACTGATGCTGCCACGTAGAGTGTGCTTCTTTACTGCCGCTATTGCCGTTCAGAAGGCTGGCTGTGCTTATGTGCCCATCAGTCATACCTATCCTGCTGAGCGGATCAACTATATTATCAGTGACTGCCAGCCAAAACTCATTATAACTACTAGTGAGATATTTCACCAACGTAATCAGAAAGGGGAACTGAATATAGGTAATGCCCATCTCCTGTTTCTGGATAAGACAGACTTGAAATCCGTAGATGCCTCGCCTGCAGATTTGAGTAGTCCGGATATTCCGGCATTGTTGTTGTATACATCGGGTACTACAGGCAAACCGAAAGGCGTGTTACATTCTTCACACAGCCTTCTTCGTGCTAGTTTATTATGGAAATTAGAACTGGGTGAAGATGCACCATGGCTGGCAACTGCAGTGATGGCTGATTTCTCATTTATTGCAAGTACATTTGATACTTTCGGACCTTTATATTATGGCGGATGTGTGCATATTCTGGGCGAAGATGTCCGTGCAGACATGGATTACGTCAGGAAATATATCCATGATAATCATATCTATAGAATGTTTATGCCTAGTGCATTCGGCGTAGCCATGATAAATACGTATGAACTGGATCTTAAACGTTTGTTATTGGGAGGTGAAAAAGTATCTGGCATCAATCCAGAGAAACTCACAGGGGATGTGGAAATTTTTGATGGCTATGGGATGTCAGAGTCGTTAGCGATAGTTCCTCATCTCATCAAGCCTTATGAGGATATAATCCCGATAGGGATACCATTCAAAGATGTGACAGTGTACGTTATTGATGAAAATGGCAAACAGGTGCAGCCTGGTGAAAAGGGTGAATTGTGTCTTTGTTCTGATGACCGCCTCTTTATGGAATATTTCCATCTGCCTGAACTGACAGCGGAGCGCTTGGTTGATTGCCCGTTCAATCCAGGACATAAGATGTTTCACACTGGCGATATGGTTACTCAAAACAATGAAGGGGAACTGGTATATTGCAGCCGTATGGACAATATGATTAAACTGCATGGATTCCGTATTGAGGCAGGCGAAATAGAAAGTGTAGTTGCTCAATACGAGGGAATCATAGATAATGTGTGCATATTGCGCAAAATCAACGGAGAAGACGCTCTGTGCTGTTATTATACTGCCAATAAAGTGATAGACAAGGAGAAACTCATAGCCTCGCTGGAAAAGAAACTTACTTCCTATATGGTTCCTTCATTTTATATGATGATGGATGCGTTTCCCCGCAATGCCAATGGAAAAATAGATAGAAAAAAACTGCCTGAACCTGATATGGATGATGGCGAGATTGTAGCACCTGCTACGGAAATGGAAGAGAAAATCAGTCAGATCATTTCAAAGATACTGGAGTCCAATCATTTCGGCGTGACAACCAATCTTATTAAAATAGGTATGGGTTCCCTATCGGCTATGCGTTTGAGTGCAGACTTACATGAGAATCTAGGCATATCTATTTCTCCTAAGGAAATCCTTGCTTCGCCTACAGTGAGGAAGATGGCGTCGGCGGCTACGGATTCTGTTGAGAATGAGGAAAAAGTATGGGAACGCAGAGCGTATTATCCATTGTCAGAGAACCAGCGTCTG
>DAIOSW010000211.1:0-2316 GCA_036752365.1 Prevotella sp. | reverse complement strand
TCATGAGTTCTTACAGCTGTCAGAGGATATAGGGGCTAAACCTTTATATGTAGTAAATGTCGGTCTGTGGCATGGAGGATTGACACCGATGGACAGCATTCAACCATGGATTGATGAATGTATGCAGGCATTGGAATATGCAAATGGTGATATCACGACTAAATATGGAAAGATGCGTGCCGATAATGGACATCCTACACCTTTTAATATAGAGTACCTCGAGATAGGAAATGAGAATAACCAACCTGATGGCACTCAGCAGAGCGATCATTATTATGACCGTTATATGAAGTTTAGCGAGGCCGTCCTTGCTAAATATCCGAAGATGCATCTGATTGGAAATGTCGCAGCATGGGGTACAGACGATCCAAAGTGGAACAGTAAAGCTCCCGTAGAACTGCTTGATGAACATTACTATCGCAATCCGGCATGGTTTGCTGATAATTTCCACAAATATGACTTCTATGACCGTGATTCCCATAAGATATATTGTGGTGAATATGCAGTGACATCAGGTTTCGGAAAGACAGGAAATCTGAATGCCGCACTCGGTGAGGCAGTCTATATGATGGGGATGGAAAATAATTCGGATGTTGTTACCATGAACAGTTATGCTCCTATTTTTGTTAATGAGAATAATATTGCCTGGCAACCGGATATGATTCGTTATAATTCAGCTCAGGTGATGTGTACACCATCTTATTATACACAAAAGTTGATGGCTGAGAATATCGGAGATTATGTACTGAAAGTCAATCAGTCAAATCCATATAAAGATGAACCGGTAGTCGAGATTGCTCCGAAGACATTAAAGGTAGGTGTCAGCACATGGGGTACTCAGGCTTCATTTGATGATGCATCGGTTAAGTTTGGTTCACAACAGGTCGTTGATGACTGTTCATCCCTTACCAAATGGGAGAGTAAAGGTGGAGATTGGAAAATCTCAAATGATGCACTCACAAAAACATCTTTCGACGAAGGTGGCATTGAGTTGCTGAAATCTGACGTGAGTGGAAATAAATATTCATATCAGGTGCGTGCACGTAAGGATTCCGGCAACGAAGGCTTCCTTATCGTATTCAACTATCTGGATCAAAACAATTACAGTTGGTTTAATGTGGGTGGTTGGGGTAATACCCAGCATGCAGTCGAGCAGATTATAGACGGAGGCAGTATTACATTAGCATCAAAAAAAGGAAAAGTAGAAACCGGGCGTTGGTATGAAGCACGTATAGATGTCGATGGTGACAGCATCAGGTGTTATCTTGACAATAGTCTAATCATTAGTACAAAGTTTAAGAAAGCTCAAGGCGGTGTATTCTCTAATGCTACAATCAATGATAATACCGGTGAGATTTTCGTAAAAGTGGTCAACACAGGTCATGGGGCAACTACTGCAAAATTGAACTTATCAAACATGACCGTTAAGTCTGCGAATGTCATCAGATTAACATCAGCAAACGGTACTGATGAGAATACCATGAGTAACCCGACAAAGGTTTATCCTACAGAAGAAGTGTTGTCTCCTTCAGGCAATCAGGTAATTGTTGATATCCCTGGATTCTCTCTAAATATCATTAGACTTAAAAAGTAAATACATACTTTTATAAATCATAAGGTGCGTCAGAACAGGCTACTGTTACGACGCACCTTTTTTCTTGAGCCACAGTTAGCTACAATGATATTTTCCTCAAACATTCTCTCAAAGCCTTGAATCCTACATTATTTTTATAAAGATCAGAATCACAATACTTTATAATATGTATGGTGAACGGAGATCCTACATGTTTCCTACATTAAAAAGCCTGATTAGGTTTGATCAAGTTGATCGTTCCAAATCATGTAGGATGTATGTAGGAATAATGTATCTTAAAAATCTAATAAATGACTGTTAATCAATCGTTTTTTCTTAAAATCATGTATGATTGACCTGAAAAAGACAACTCATTGTGATAAAAAAGAAAAGATATGAGCTTACGACTGTTCCGTATACCTCCACCTGATCAAACGCATTAAGATTGAGGTGAATTTACCGCTAAATTCACCTCTAACTCAATGTGTTACTCTACCGATCGCTTAGCTAAAGTTATGTAGGAAGAGGCCTATTTTCGGAGATACATGTAGGGAATGTTTCTCGTCATACCATTTCTTTTGCATGACCTATAGAAAGTTCGTTAAAATCTCAGTAAGCTTGTCTCTTTTTTTATAAAGCTATAAAAATAAAAAGGACTACTCCAAAGAATAGTCCTTTTTGAAATAAAGGTGATTCCGTTGGGATTCGAACCCAAGACCCACGCCTTAGAAGGGCGTTGCTCT
>DAIOSW010000210.1:0-2381 GCA_036752365.1 Prevotella sp. | reverse complement strand
GATAGTAATCATCGTGCTTATTTCAGTCTTTATGCACCTAATGCCAAAAATGTAAAGGTAGATGTATGTGGGAAGAAATATGATATGCAGCGTGATGAAAAAGGAACTTGGACAGCTGTAACTGATCCATTGGTTGTTGGTTTCCATTACTACTTTATGTTGGTTGATGGTGTTCAGATTGTGGATCCTGCAAGTGATACATTCTTTGGATGTTGTCGTCAAGCAGGAGGTATCGAGATTCCTGAAGGACCAGAAGGTAATTACTATCGTCCTCAGCAAGGTGTAGCCAAAGGACAGGTTCGCTCTCTCACATATTATGCAGAGTCTACAAAAGAATGGAGACGCGCAATGGTTTATACTCCTGCTGAATATGAAAAAGGAAATAAACGTTATCCTGTATTGTACTTGCAGCACGGTATGGGAGAAGATGAAACTGGATGGAGTCATCAGGGACAGATGCAGAACATTATGGATAATCTAATCCAGAGTGGAGAAGCAGTTCCTATGATTGTAGTTATGGAAAGCGGTGATGTTAAAGCTCCTTTCAAAGGTGGACCAAATGAAGCTGGACGTAGCTCTTATGGCGCTACTTTCTATAAAGCATTATTGAATGATTTAATTCCAACTATCGATAAGACATTCCGTACAAAGACTGATCGTGATAACCGCGCAATGGCAGGACTATCATGGGGTGGACACCAAACTTTTGACGTAGTGTTTACAAATCTAGACAAGTTCTCTTATGCTGGAGGATTTAGTGGTGCAATATTCGGACTTGATATGAATAAGACTTACGATGGTATTTTCTCTCGTCCTGATGAAGTAAATTCAAAATTGCATTATCTTTTCCTTGGATGCGGAAGTTTAGAAAATATGGGTACAGATAAATTGATTCAGGATTTGCGCAATGCTGGCGTAAAGGTTGATAGTTATGTATCTCCTGGAACACTTCACGAGTGGCTAACATGGCGTCGTTGCCTAAAGGAATTTGTTCCACATCTTTTCAAAAAATAATTATATCTTAAAATGAATAAGCTCAGAAATATCACTTTAGTATTTATCTCATTATTGGCTATGCCTATATTTGCGGCAAGCCGTTTCGTAAGTTTCACTTCGGGCGATGTTATGCTCAATCACAATGGCTGCGTAAGTCTTTATGTCGGTCAGAATGAGATGAAGGGAGTTGGAATAGCTCTCAATAATTTGGCTGAAGACATAAATAAAGTTTGTGGCGCTAAGGCTGTGTTTACAGATGCTGCTAAGGCTAACGTTGTAGTTGGTACATTAGGGCATTCTGCCATCATAGATAAATTCATAAAGGAAGGTAAGATTGATGCTCGCCAACTTCGAGGAAAGAGAGAAACGTATATCATTACCGTTGTTGGTAACCAACTTGTAATTGCTGGTAGTGACAGACGTGGAGCAATATATGGTATTTATGAAGTTTCTTCGCAGATAGGGGTATCTCCTTGGTATTTCTGGGCTGATGTTCCTGTAGAACATCATGATAATATTTATATAAATAAAGGCACGTATAGCGACGGAACTCCTTCCGTCAGCTATCGTGGACTTTTTCTTAATGACGAGGCTCCTTGTCTCACTTCATGGGTAAAAAATACTTATGGTACAAACTATGGTGACCATAGATTTTATTCACGTGTGTTTGAGTTGATACTTCGTCTCAAAGGTAATATGCTTTGGCCTGCGATGTGGAGCTGGGCATTTTATGCAGATGATGCTGAAAATAGTAAGACCGCCGATGAAATGGGAGTTATTATAGGAACATCACATCATGAACCTATGGCACGTAATCATGAAGAATGGTCGCGTCACAGAAAAGAATATGGGGCATGGAACTATAAAACTAATCAAGCAACTCTAGATAAATTCTTCCGTGAGGGTATTGAAAGAATAAAAGGTAAAGAAGATGTTGTAACAATAGGAATGCGCGGTGATGGCGATGAAGCTATGAGTGCAGAGGCAGATACTAAACTTTTGCAACAGGTAATAGCAAATCAGCGTAAAATTATCACTGATGTGACAGGAAAGAAAGCTTCGAATACCCCACAGGTATGGGCTTTATATAAAGAAGTTCTTGATTATTATGACAAAGGCATGCGTGTGCCGGATGATGTGACAATAATGCTTTGTGATGATAATTGGGGAAATATCAGAAGAGTTCCAAATGCTAAAGAGAGAAAACACCCTGGAGGTTGGGGACTCTACTATCATGTAGATTATGTTGGTGCTCCGAGAAATACGAAGTGGTTGAATGTAACTCCTTCGCAGAACATGTGCGAACAGCTTAAACTAGCATACAACAACGGAATAAATCGAATATGGATTCTTAATGTCGGAGATCTTAAACCGATGGAATATCC
>DAIOSW010000209.1:0-2401 GCA_036752365.1 Prevotella sp. | reverse complement strand
TGACGTGTTCCATCCTGAACGTATGGCCGATCGGATTCTTGGTATGGGTGATATTGTTTCTCTTGTAGAGAAGGCTCAGGAACAGTATGATGAAGAGGAGGCAAAACGACTACAGAAGAAGATCCAGAAGAACCAATTCGACTTTAACGACTTCATGGCTCAGATTCAGCAGATCAAAAAGATGGGTAACGTAAAAGATTTAGCTGCAATGATCCCTGGGGTAGGTAAGGCAATCAAAGATGTGGATATCGACGATAATGCTTTCAAAGGTATTGAAGCAATCATTAATAGTATGACTCCCAAAGAGCGTGTTCATCCGGAAATCCTTAATAGCAGCAGACGTCTGCGTCTGGCTAAAGGCTCTGGAACTAACATACAGGAGGTGAACCGACTGATTAAACAGTTCGACCAAACACGTAAGATGATGAAGATGGTTACCGGAAATAAAATGGGAAGAATGATGGGAGCCATGAAAGGTGCTAAAGAAATGATGAAAGGTGGCGGCATGCCCCAAATGCCGGAGATGCCGAAAGAATAAAATAATCGCTTATTTGCCTTGTTAGGCCGATAAGGCCTGTACATGGCCTAAGCCTAATATAAAGATAAAATTATGCAACTGATTGACGGAAAGGCAACAGCAGCCAAAATTAAAGAAGAGATTGCAGCCGAAGTGGCTGAGATAGTAGCTAAAGGAGGCAAACGTCCTCATCTGGCAGCTATTTTAGTAGGTCACGATGGAGGTAGCGAGACTTATGTTAAAAATAAGGTTATCGCATGTGAGGTATGCGGATTCAAATCTTCTCTCATCAGATTCGAAGAGGATGTTACAGAGGAGGAACTCCTATTGAAAGTTCGTGAGTTGAATGAAGATGATGATGTTGATGGATTTATTGTCCAACTACCTTTGCCAAAGCATATTGATGAACAGAAAGTAATAGAGACTATCAACTATCGTAAGGATGTAGATGGTTTCCATCCCATCAATGTGGGACGTATGGCCATTGGACTTCCTTGTTTTATCTCGGCTACTCCTAATGGAATCATGCAGTTGTTAAAGCGTTATAATATTGATACTGCCGGAAAGAAGTGCGTCGTTCTCGGTCGTAGTAACATTGTTGGCAAGCCTATGGCTCAATTGATGATGCAGAAACAGTACGGTGATGCCACTGTTACTGTGTGTCATAGTCACTCTAAGGATTTGAAGAAGGAGTGTCGTGAGGCAGATATCATCATCGCTGCTATCGGTCGTCCTGACTTTGTAACTGCCGACATGGTGAAAGATGGGGCTGTTATCATTGATGTTGGTACAACACGTGTGCCGGATGCAACTCGCAAGAGCGGTTTCCGTCTTAATGGAGATGTTAAGTTTGATGAGGTAGCACCTATGTGTTCTTTTATCACCCCAGTACCGGGTGGTGTTGGTCCTATGACCATTTGTTCGTTGATGAAGAATACATTGGCAGCAGGAAAAAAAGAATATTATAAGTAATATGACAGCAGAAGAATATTATCAGCTTGGAAATGAATACCGCCAACAAGGTAACTGGCAGGAGGCTATTAACCATTATATGGAGGCTATTGAGTTAGACCCTGACAGTCCGGCTGTTGAGGCAAAACAGATGCTGGAGGATATTCTAAATTATTATAATAAGGATATGTATAACCCCTGATAGATGCAGGGAACAACAAATTATAGAGTATGAGCAAAATGAAAGGTGCGATAATCGTCGATACAGACCGCTGCAAAGGTTGCGTGCTGTGTGTAAACGCTTGTCCTCAGGAAGTCATCGAGCTGGCTGCTAAGAAGGTGAATCTACACGGTTATCCTTACGTAGCACCAGTAAAGATTGACGACTGTACAGGTTGTGCATCATGCGCTGTAGTATGTCCCGATGGATGTATTACGGTGTATCGTAAAAAAATGGAGGAATAAACACAATGGCAGAACAGGAAGTAATGTTGATGAAAGGCAACGAGGCTATTGCCCGTGCAGCTATTCGTGTCGGTGTTGATGGTTTCTTCGGATATCCAATAACTCCGCAGAGTGAAATCATTGAGACTCTCTCTCTTGAAAAACCTTGGGAAACTACCGGTATGGTAGTCTTGCAGGCTGAGAGCGAGGTGGCTTCAATCAATATGGTTTACGGTGCCGCTGGTGCCGGAAAACGTGCATTTACCTCTTCATCAAGTCCCGGTGTGGCTTTGATGCAGGAGGGTATAACTTATATGGCAGGTTGTGAAATGCCTGGCTTAATTGTCAATGTTCAGCGTGGTGGTCCTGGTTTAGGTACCATTCAACCTAGTCAAAGCGACTATTTTCAGGCTACACGTGGTGGTGGTAATGGTGACTATAATGTTATCGTTCTAGCTCCTGCATCTGTTCAGGAGATGGCCGATTTCG
>DAIOSW010000208.1:0-2414 GCA_036752365.1 Prevotella sp. | reverse complement strand
ACTATCTATGCCATTGTGAATAAACTGGTGGACATATCCACAGTGAAGCTATAATCAAGAAAAATAGCAATTTAAAAAATCAGTCTCAGTTTACATAAAAATTACGTAAACTAACATTTATGCATAGGAATGCATACCTCCCAAGAAATAATTTACACCGAAATAGGTCATCAATATCATGCAAAATGCCATTGTGATATAAAGATGGTAGTATAACGGTGTTCTGAACACGGGAAATGAGTTGGTATGGAGTGCAACGGCATAAAACATGAATGTAATCAATGCCCATACTTCTTTAGGATCCCAGCTCCAGTACTGTCCCCATGAAACATTAGCCCATATCGCACCAATAAATATACCAATGCCTAATGTAGCAATGGCAGGATACAGAAACAATTGAGACAACAGATGTAATGATGACAGCTGTGCTTCCATTCTTGATTTATCTGAATAGAAAACTTGATGTATACCATACAATATCAGGGATATAAGACCACAGATAAATGTAAGAGACAATAGTGCAAATGAAATCATGATGATAGAAACATGAATACTCAATAATGGGGATGACAACACTGGCATGACTGGTGTAATCTGCGGATCCATCTGCCCGATATGGGATACAAGCAGAAAGAAACCAGACAGGAGAAATCCAAACGTAAGCAAGATATGAAACCTATGATATGCTATCAGTGAGAAAAGCATCACCAACCAGGCTAACAGGAGCATCGTTTCATAACCATTGGCCATTGGTATCGTTCCACTGATTATCCATCTTAATATCTCACAATATGTCAATCCGGAAAATGAAAGACCAAGTATTGCCAATGATATTACAGATGTCACTCTGTCACTTTTTGAAACTTGAGAATGTTTGCGTATCAGCCGGTATATTGCATAAAGCAACGTCACAAATCCCATCGTAAGATTTATCATAAACAGTACTGTAGTGAATGGTATCTTATTATAGATCAGTTCTGCCTTTACACTTGTTACGGAAGGTAAGGAGGAACCTCCATTACGTTCCTGGTATATCCTCAGTTTTGCTATTAGCATATTAAAAAGCTTATAGTTATTAACATGGGCACTTTGATTGAGAAAAGTAAAAATGCTACTGATAAACAATGCCTGACGATGGTCCATACTCGCCGGAGTAGCTTCCTTGGGACCGTACCATCTGATATTTCCATTAACAGCATAAGGAAACATCTTCATCTGTTCCCCATTTCTTAACGACATGATAAGCTGTACCTTATCATCTATTTCCATGACAGCCTTATGCAATTTGTCTTGATTACCCTGATAATACTCCTGCACGAGAGGACCGAGAATATAGCCTCCTATATCGTGATTGAACAGTTGATGGAGTGATACGTATTCCGGCAATCCGATACTGTTGCGCAATTCTTCACTTGTCACTTTGATGACAGGTTCATTGCCCCAATCATCATTCCAGAATATAAATCCGGCGAGCACCTGTTCTGCTGAATATTCACGATAGCAGGCACTGCCACAAAGTTTCTTGGTAAAGTCTATGGAAAATGTCTGTAACGGACATATTCTATTATTGTACATGATGTCAAGTCTTCCGAATTTACGGGCTGAGACATCAGGCAAAGTGGGAGCGCATTCTACCTTTGGGACTAGAGTAAATAACAAGACAATCATAAGTATCCCCTTTTTCAATAATGGAGAACGCAAAAGTCTCCTATATGTTCCTTTCGGATTTACAAGTAATCCGATCAGAGATAAAAAAAGTAATGCATATCCTGTATACGAAATGGCAATACCATAAGGATCAGAATTGATGGCTAGATAAGAGCCTTTGCCATCTTCATCATAAGAGTTCTGATAGAATCTCACTGAATGATATGAGAATATTTTATTCATAGATATTTTTCCATTTTCCGTCTCATTGTCTTTGCTAACTGTGATGTTGGATACATAATCTCTTGCAGAAGAAGTTCCTACATAATAAATTACATTAAAACTATCCAGTCTGATATCGAAGGGAAGGAGCTTCTTCACATGGTCTTTGTCGCCATTGGTGATATACTGCCGCATGGTAACTCCCTGGCGCAAATGTACAATACCTTTGACTGCAAAGAGATGAGTAGTAAGAGCACCTAATAGAATTATGACGAAAGACAAATGAATCAACATAACGGGAATATCATACAGTCGGGACTTGATTATATAAGTAACTGAAACAATGACAAGTACAGCCCATAAGGAACAGAACCACCAAGAGCCATATATGTAAGCATAAGCAAACTGAGTACCTTTGGAATATTCCAGAAATGTGGCTACTGCCATGACTATAATGATAATCGCATAGATGGATATAAAAAGCCTTTTTGAGGATGTCAAAAGAACTGTGTCAAGCTAAGACAATAAAATAAATCGAAAGCAGT
>DAIOSW010000207.1:0-2468 GCA_036752365.1 Prevotella sp. | reverse complement strand
CAAAGACTCTGACGACATCGAGCATCGGGATGAGCAGCGTGGAGAAGGCTACGATATGTAGATGGTGGTCGAATGGTTTCCACCACGAATAATCATTGCAATAGTGCATGATGAGGAAGCTAATGACAAAGCCCAACGTGAGACTTCCGGCATCGCCCATGAAGAGTTTCTTGCGCTTGGAGAAGACATTGAAATAGAAGAACACGGCTACCACGCCGAAACTGGCAGCAGAGAGCATGGCATGTGTCCACTGGTTGGTCATGACACTGAGAATGAAGATGACGAACAGGGAGATGCAACAAAGCCCCGATGCGAGTCCGTCGATGCCATCGATAAGGTTGATGGCATTGATGATGTAGACTATCATAAAGACGGTGAAGGGCATGCCTATCCAGGCAGGAATGGCGTAAATGCCGAAGAGGCCACCGAGGCTGTTGATCCATAGTCCGCCAAGTGGAAGAAGGCTGCCGGCAAATATCTGGGCAACGAACTTGTAGCGATAACTGACACCGACGAGGTCGTCGTAGAACCCAACGAAATAGAGTATACTCATTCCTACCACAAACAGCATGTATTGGATGAAGAAGGGGTACTGCCATATAGGATTGACCCTGTCGGCATATAAATAGCGTATCACCATCATGAAGCAAAATACCATCATGATGACTGGGAAAAATGATATTCCACCCAGGCGTGGCACAGGCGTTTTGTGAACCTTGCGCTTATTGGGCATATCGAACAGACGTTTCCGGTACGAGAGTACCAGGATACGAGGGATGAACATCATGGCAAGCAACACGGATAGTGCCAGGGTGAGAAATAAAATGAGAAACATGGGGTCAGGTGAGAGGTGAGAAGTGAGAGGTGAAAGGTGAGAAGTCTTTAGCCCACGGATTCACACGGATTTTACACGGATTAAATACTTTATATCTTTACTATATGCTCTATTTAAGCTGATAGCTATACGCTACACAGATGAAGAATGTGCTAATCAGTGTCTATCCGTGGGAGAACATGTCCAATACCGAAAGGCAATTCACCTCTCCCCTCTCACTTCTCACTTGGTTATTTGCGCACGGATTTTACACGGATTAAATGCGTTTGTAATGGAGGAGACACGATGAATCGACGTCTCTACTTGTTGATGAACAGCTTTTTAATATTGAGTGGAACTAACTGACTTTTTTGAACACCACTAGCTATCGTTTGCATTTCTGCATCGGAAAGGAATCCTTCTGTCGGTATAATTCTACCATTTCTTAATTCGGATACAAAATCATCTATAGTATACGTCCAAACTTGATTACAGTTAATGTATGTATAATCCATATCGAATAGATTTGTATCGTTTTTCTTAATACAAGGGAATGTATTCAGATCAAACCCTCTATATCTTGCTAACTTATATACAGTGTCCATTTGTGATGTGCAAGTCGAAAAAAGGAGTATTTCATCACCTTTTCGTAAACATACATGTAAATGACCTTTAACACCAAACTTGGACTTATCTGTAAAAAAGTATATTTTGTTTTCTTCTATTGTGTTTTCTAGTAGAGATTGGGGAATTTCCATCAACAGCAGCCGTTATACGAGTGAAACACCGATTTTGTTAATTCTAGCAACTTATCATCATCCATAAATAAGCCACTGCCTTCTTTTACATTCACAAAGAAATCATCCATTCTTACTTTGAAACTATTGGGAGAATTTGCATCTTTCAAACGCTCTTCATATCGTTTCCACTCAGGAAATTGATGTGATAACTCTGACAACTGAAATTGATCGAACTGTCCGAAACTATCCCAAACCTTGTTGAGTGCTTCTATATCGGATTCTGAAAATACATCTGCATCTGGCTTCTGTAGTGAAGAATAATGATTGGCATCTTCTATTTTTAAGTAATTGTCAAATACAGATTTATCTTTATTTGATAATATATGACTACCATCAAGAACATTTTTGGCATTAGATGGGACAACACCAAATGGCAAATCGCAATATTGCTCATTGGTTATTGTACGCCCATATTGACGGAGATGGTAACGATCGGCGAACCACATCAGCTTATATGCTTTCATCTTATTTTGCTTGCCTCCTTGTTTGATGGCAAAGAAATTAAGAGTTTGTATTACCTTGTTGACATTCATAGGAGATTCGTTTGTAATTTTTCTTCAAATTAAATTGCTTTCTAGATTGCAAAGTAAGCTTTAATTTTTGAGTTACCAAAATTTTGGTACCAATTTGTAATGGAGACGCGATGAATACGTCTCTACAGCGGGGTGGATGATTTTAGTTCTCCCCTCCCATTATCATTTGGTAGCTGCGGATGAATCTTTCTTCTTCGCTGGTCTTATCTTTCCAGCTGGCAATGATATTTTGAGCTTCTTGCCGATACACATCTAATGGGTCGAGGCAATAGAGGTAGGTATAAAGCTGGGCCTTACGGAGCGAGGGCTTGATTCTTTTGA
>DAIOSW010000206.1:0-2500 GCA_036752365.1 Prevotella sp. | reverse complement strand
TCACCCAGCAAGGACTGATTCCCATCTTCGCCAACTCGGATTACATTATCTGTCCCTTTCAGTATGAAGTGACTTCCATCAATGCCACTGCAACCTTCATATCATTTATTTACAAGATAAGAGCCAAGTTGTCAAAAGATGTGGCACAACTGTTCTTGGTGGATAACAGCCACGACAAACGTTTTGGAAAGAAAGAGGAATTGGAGTTATGGCGAATGACGGCAAAGCGTTTCTCTGAGTACGGACTGATAACACCTATGGTGGAATATCGGGCAGAAATGCGCCGATATACAACTTTATATCTGATGAAGACACAAGAGGTTATCATTAGCCCTGCATTTGATTTTATCTACAATCACATTTTTATAAAGGAGAAGAACAATGGAAAAGAATAATATCCTTTCAGTGGATGATCTCATGCAGCTGCCTGAAATAGAAGGTCTGGTTCAGGAGGTTAAGAGTCTGCAAACGGTTAAAACTAAAGGGAAAGAAATCCAAACAGAGAATGACCAATGGAAGCTATTCCTTCAGCACTTGAACAGCTATGGCTATCTCGTCAGGAAGGTCGGTCGCAAGGGCTATTGGATTGATGATGACATTGCAGAAACCTTGAAGTCTTGTGACATCGACCACAAGTCTGTGGCCGACATTCTCAATGCCATAGTCAGAACTTTCATAGAGCAGAACGCGGAGCATTTGCGTGAATACATCAAGAGGAGGAACAGTCTTATCTAAAATCATATCATCATGAGAAAAATCATTTGGACAGCGGATATGGTAGCTCAACTGAAGCACTATTATCCCATTTTTTCAGACATCGAACTGGCCGAAAGAATGAACATCGGCAGCAAGTCTATCGTTAAGAAAGCAAAATCTCTTGGACTGAAAAAGTATCCACTCAGTGGCCGGCAACAGGATGCCATCAGTGTGATTACCTTCCTATTTACGGAATATTCCTACAGAGAAATGGCAAAAGTAGCGAAGGTATCTTACCGAACTATTTCCCGTATTGTCAAGGAACTGAACTTGCGACGTACCGCCGATGAAGAACGTAGGCTCCGCTCCAGGTCTCGAAAAGCTTTGATACGGCTGGAACGGGCACATGCCACTTTTGGATTACCACCACTTACCCGCATCAAGGTAGTAAGCAACAAACATCGGAGTCGCCTGCGCGTCAAACTGAAGTCTTGTGGATATATCGTTTTGAAAGATGATAATACCATCTACTACCCCTCTGACTTCAAACGCCACTTCAGACGAGAGGCTAACGGTGCGAAGATGGGACTTAGATTTGCCCCATTTTGTGACGCGGATTCTGAATATGAAAGAAATGCGGTAGGTGGCTCAGACTGCCAAATGCCTTCATTTTCAACTTTTAGAGTGACCGGAACGATCTAAAAGAGAACTCTTTGTTTCCATCTTTCTGTTTGATCTTGAATTGGGGCGACAACCATACCAGGTTAATGTACCTTTGCACAAATACTGTCTCACTAAAAACATACAAGATATGACATTTGGAAACATATTCACATTTATCGTCATCTGCTACATCATCTACTATGTGGGGATGATTGCTTATGACACCTATTTTAAGAAAGGCGATATACCACAAGATACCCAAACAGAAGAGGAAGAAGTGGACATCTCTGATGAAGTTCAACAGTTCCAACCGGTCTGTATCTCGAAAGAAAAGGTCCAGAAGCCCACCTATCCGTCCTGTGAAGAGCCCGCCATGAGCGGTGGCATTGAAGTGGATGACCTTCTGCCCATGACAGATGAACTGGCCGAGAAAGGCAGTCAGAGTATACTGGGACAGACCTTGGCTGTGAAGTGGGAGGAATATACACCTGCAGTGTAGTTTTAAAATTACGACAAACAGCCTCCTTATTCATTTTCCCCGTTCCACATTCCGGAACCTTTTTATCTGTAACTTCAGAAATCATTCTGGATACCTGTTTCTTTAATCTGTTATCACTTGTTGCTTTAATCTGAAACGTAATGTTTAACGATTACATCTATCATTTATGTTGCAACAGATTAAAAGAAAAGGGAGAAAATCCCTTGATAACGTTTTCAACAATCGTTTAGCCCAACGTGCCGTCGTTACTTGCTGTACGATGGCCTTCTGTGTGTCAGAGTCCATGGCAAGCAGCAAAGGTGCCGGTGGATTCTCCAAGGCTACTTCGGAGATTTCGTCTTACCAGACACCCGTGTCCAACCTGATGAAAGCTATTGCAGCGGTCATCGTGCTTGTCGGTGCCTTCAACGTCTATTTCAAGATGCAAAACGGCGATCAGGACGTAAAGAAGACTATCATGCTTACCATCGGCGGCTGTGTGGCTTTCATCGCCATGTCCGAAGCATTACCCCTGTTTTTCAAGTAACAGACCAAAGGAAGATTTCAGGCTCTCTGCAAAAGAGTATGGCGTCTTCCTTTTCAATACGATCTTATGGACATCTATCGTGAAGGTTATCCCGTTTTCAAAGGACTTCAAAAGCC
>DAIOSW010000205.1:0-2516 GCA_036752365.1 Prevotella sp. | reverse complement strand
AACCTTATATGTATTGATTCGGCAACAAAGATAATGTTTAATTTGTATTTCACACTAATAAATAGCAGAAAAACATTTGATAATTATGATTTATTTGTTACTTTTGTATCCAAAACATTTCTTGCATTGACAGTAAACAATATGATTTACAATTCTTTCAACTTCATAATATTATTCCCTATAATATTTCTGACATATTTCTGCATACCTTCCCAGTGGAACAGATGCAGAAATCTATTTTTGCTTACTGCCAGTTATCTGCTATACATCAATCTGGTAGCCGTTTACGCGCTTGTCCTTCTATTCGTCACATTAGTGACATATCTTTCGGCCTTATGGATATCCAATCACAACAATAAGAAATTAAAAGTGATGGCAAGTGGAATAATAATTACCCTTATACCTCTGTTACTGTTCAAATACTACGATTTTGTAAACAGTATAATGACTGATGCCATGGCAACCGCCAGACTGCGGTTCTCCCTACCCGGACTCAATTGGGCCGTGCCTACTGGCATCTCGTTTTTCACGTTGCAGGCATTAGGATATTTGTGTGATGTCTATTACGGTAAAATCAAAGCGGAAAAGGATCTGATAGATTACGCACTTTTCATGGCTTTTTTCCCTTCCTTCACGTCAGGACCTATCAACAGAGCCGCATTGATATTGCCCCAACTGAAGGAACAAAGGATATTCGATGATGCCATGGCTGTCAAAGGACTGAAAATGATGCTATGGGGTATGTTTATGAAAGTAGTGATAGCCGATAGGATGGGAATGTACGTAGACATAGTGATGGACGACTTTCGGTCGTACTCAGGCATGACATGTCTGATAGCCAGTCTGCTCTATTCCGTACAGATATATTCTGATTTCGCAGGTTATTCGCTCATGGCTATCGGTACAGGACAACTATTGGGAATTCGGATGTCAGCCAACTTCAACCGTCCTTATCTTGCCGTAAGCGTTACCGATTTCTGGAGAAGGTGGCATATATCATTATCCACCTGGCTGAGAGATTATATCTATAAGCCCATGGGAGGCAGCAGATGCAGCAAAAAAAGATGTTATATGAATATCTTCACGACCTTCCTTGTCAGTGGCTTATGGCATGGCGCCAACTGGACATTCATCATTTGGGGATTGTTGCACGGAGGTATGCTGATGGTGGAAAAGATGCTTGGCATCAGAAAGTTGAAAACGGGCAGCCGTTGGGAAAGATTTATTAGAATCGTTCTAACATTCACATGTATTAATATGACATGGATTGTGTTCAGGGTGCACTCTATAAGCGACGGACTGAATGTAATTGGCAAAATTCTAACGATGGACAGCGGTACAGATATACTTTCTCCCGGCAATAAGAATGTCATCATCATGGTGACCGGCATCATAATGCTTTTTACAAAGGATCTCTCCGATGAATTTTTCCCTGACCATCTCAAGTTGTTCGACAACAAGAGCAGACCAGTAAGATGGGTGTCCTACACGGTGGTGATGATCATGGTATTATCCGTTGGCATGCTTGATTCGGGACAGTTCATATACGCTAAATTCTGACGATATGAAAAGTTTTGTATACAAAGTGGTGTTATTTATCGTCATCATTATTGCGACCGACACTGTCTTCGGAATCATGATGAGGTATATTTCTGCACATGCCAAAGGGGGCGACAGTGCTAGAGAATACTACATATTCAACAAGATGCACGATGATATATTGATCATGGGAAGTTCGCGGGGCATGTATAATTATGATGCCGATATGATAAGAGACTCCATGCATCTCTCCTGTTATGCATGCGGATTTGAAGGAATGGGAATTATTACCAATTATGCACTATATTGTAGGATAATGAAAAGACATCATCCCAGATATATCATTTACGATGTGTACTACAAGACAGACCTGATGCAACACAAAGACAATTCCACTTATCTCAGTCTGTTAAAACCATACCACAGCGACAATACAGTCAAAGAGATGATGAATCGTATAGACAGTAAACAAAAATTCAAGACATTATCCGACTTTTACAACTACAACTCGGTATTTCTACAAATGATACAAGACTGCATACACCCCACTCTAAGTGCCGGCAACAATGGATACAGGCCTATCGACAGAACCTCATTCCACAGATTGAAGGAAGAAGAAACATATACACATTACGATTACGACACTCTTAAAATATATTATCTCGAAAGACTCATAAAAGAATCAAAAGGTAAAACGAAACTGATCTTCGTTATCTCTCCATTTTTCCGAATTACGAAAGGTATAGATTATCAAGCGCTGCAGGCTTTGTGCGACAAATATGACGTATCGCTGCTCAACTACTCCTCCTATGGTTGGTTCGGGCACGACAGTAGTCTGTTTGCAGACAATATACACTTAAACCGAAAAGGGGCCGAGGTATTCTCAAAAGTCATTATAAAAGAATTAAAACAATATAAAAAATAAAAATCATGGAAATCATCGTCGGCATCATCATTGGTCTGATTTTAGGCCTCAT
>DAIOSW010000204.1:0-2517 GCA_036752365.1 Prevotella sp. | reverse complement strand
GCCATGCCCTAATAGAGCTTTGAATCGAGAAGCTCGCTTTTATGCTAATATCGGGTTTGAAGGACGTGGATATATTGGTGGCTCAAACAAAATATATTACAGCGACTACAGGGCAGATATGCCTGATGGCTATATCCTCACCGACCGCGCTTCGGCTCGTACTTGCTATACAATATATAAATGGGGCAACGATGACGAAGATCGAACTGGAAATGGCAGCGTTTCGAAGCAATATCCTATCTTCCGTCTGGCAGAGATGTATTTGGCATACGCCGAGGCTCTCAACGAATACGACCCGGACAATCCAGATATTCTGCACTATCTTAACTTAGTACGTTACCGTGCTGGTCTTCCAGGCTATAAGAATGGATCGCAAGATGAGGTACGAGAATACATCAAGCACGAACGCTATGTAGAGTTCGCTTTCGAAGGTAAACGCTATTTTGATTCTCGTCGTTGGAAAGATGCTGAAAAAACGGGGCTTGATAAATGGGGAAACTCTCTAGGAATGGGAGGACAGGTCTATGGATGTAATTATACTGTGAATACATCTGATTTTTATGAACGATATGCCATCGATGGTTTCTTGTTTAAGAAAAAACAGTATTTCTTGCCGATACCTTATTCAGAAGTAGCCAATCATTGGGGTGAACTGATACAAAATCCAGGATGGTAATACGATAATATATCAACTTTTAATAATATATGATTATGAAAAAGAAAAATATAATCAAAGGACTTTTGCTTGCGGCTTTTTGTATCATAGCCTATTCTTGCGGTGAGCTAGACTATGCAAATAAGGAATATTACAAACAAGAAGCATACATCATTAACTCAGAGTCAACATCTGCCACAGAACGACAAGTAACCAACATGAATCTTCATACGTTTGTTGATACATTGAAAATTATCAACGACTCATACGATATGGATACAATATGGGATTCAAAAACATACAATGATTCAATAGTGTTTAAAGTCGGTATTGGCGGTTCTCAGCCAGCTACAAAAGATATTGAAATTTTAGTCAAATTTGATCAAGAACAAATCGACGATTATAACACGCTAAAAAATTTAAAATGTTATATTCCTGATCCGTCGGTCTACACGACAAATGTGGCTTTCGATAGTAGCAAAGACGGTTTTCCTATTATTGTACCGAAGGGAAGTTCGTCGGCGTCTCTAATCTTTGTGTTCAAAGTGCCACGAGATGATCATAAAAAGCCAAATAAAGCCTTGCTCAACTATGCTATTCCTTTGAAGATTGCTTCAGTATCGGGCGAAGTAGTTATCAGCCGAGAGTTTAGTACTTTCATGGCAGCCCAATTTGCCACAAATGTAAAGCGTGCTGTCAATTGGTCAGGGTATCCTATACCATCTATTCCTCCTGGACGTTATTATTCTGTGAAATTAAAAAGCAATCCAGCTGAAAATACAGATAAAATAACTGGCGTTCACTATGTGTGGAAATACGTTTTACCCCTTGAAGATCCTAATACACCTGCTGACAAAAAAGATCCGAGTTTGGCTGGGAAGTATATGGTTTTCGGAACTGCAATATGGTCATGGTCATATTGGGGATATCATTCAGCAGGATGGATGTGGAATGAATTGGTATTGAATGATGAAGTAGCTGGTACATATGATTTAAAAATCATAAAAGCTGGTGATGCTAACTTCCCAGCTGCCACATTCTCTTTAGTTACCAGTGGCTCATCTGATAGTAAATATGATCCCAAATTGAAACAAATCACATTACATTACTCAAATGTTATCAATCAAGATTACAACGACGTGCTTACCTATGTTGGACCTCCTGTACTTGATGTAGCAAAAGGTGTTGATGTGCCAGGTTGGAATCCTCAAAGTTGGGCACAACTCAAAGCAAAAGGTTACAAATACTGGGTTCCAGAAGATCCGAAATAATGTCGTATCAATTTTTCATAGGTGCGCCAAAGGGACTTATGCTCCTTAAGCGCACCTTTTCTAAATCATTAGGCATGATTAGAATGTAAATATATCCACCCTGTAAAACATGAAAACAAAATCATTTTCATTAGCATGTCTATGTTCGACCACTCTCTCTTCTACGGCACAAACGATTACCTTCGACGGCCTCAATACGAATATGGGTAATCTTGCCCGGCTGTCGAATGCCAAGAGTCGTAGGTACTTTCATGGCTTGCCATCCTCACAACGATAGACAGTGCTTCGGTATGTATCGTTGACACATCACCGACCCCATACGCTTCAATAAAGACTTGAAAGTAACGATACAAGACCTTGGATGGAAGCCCGATGGCACGTACAACAACTTGAAATCGAACATTTCTACCGTAGTCTACTGGTATCAGACAGAACTACATGCTACTTTCCCAACGATGCCAACAAAAGAGGTGTTGCTCAGTGGAAAGCAAGAGGGAACGTAATCGAACCACATGTGTTATTCAATAAGTGGATTCGCAACAACAGAGCAATAGATTTTTCTTCCTGAAATACACAAATAAAATACCATCT
>DAIOSW010000203.1:0-2554 GCA_036752365.1 Prevotella sp. | reverse complement strand
TATGGCCTTGGCATTCTTACCCGTGGCATAGTTGACGATTTCATTCAGATAGCGGGATGTCATATTTAGTTTGTTTGCATAATAACCCACATTACGCTCCTGACGATGATTGATAATAAGCAGATTGAAGAAATCAGAGAATAATTCATCCTTGCGATGACGACGCACATCAAAATTGGAATTATTGATGCATCGCTCGTAACATACTAAGAAGAATGACCGCAGCTGTATCGCTGCTACCTCATGCAAACACAGGGGACTAATTTCAGTGAGCATGGGCTCTAAGACTGCTATAATATGATGAAAACATTCGCCTGTCAACTTATCGGTAGTTGTGAATCCTCGATTCAGATAATCATGAACCAAACTCTCTATGCGAAACGATGCATCGCGCATAACATCCTCGTCGTATGCGAGGCACAGAACCCGATAGTCATCGCTAGCATTTTCTCCACGCACAACATCAAACGGCTTCATCACAACTATGGAACCTGGATGCATTTCTGTACACATATAATTGATGTATAATGTCGCACTTCCACCATCGCACATCAATATTTGGCCACAATTTATGGCCATTTCCTCCTGCTCGAACTCACGCATCACACGATGAAAGATTTTCACTGGATGATCTTTCGTTACCAAATATTGAATCATATTTCTTGTTTTGATAACAAATTTAGAAATAATATCTAAATATCAAGTAGATTGTTCCGTTTTTCTGAATTTATTAGCAGAAAATCATAATAGCTGAATCAATATTTCACAGTATTTTTGCATTATTAAAATCAAATTCTTTGAAATGAAAAAAGTAAATTTATTCATAATCTTGTTATTTATGTCAACAATATTGATGGCTCAGCAGAACACTTCACGTATCATCAAGGTGAATCAAAATGTGAATGTGGAAAAAGTGATTTATATGAATCGCTATGGTATCGAACTTTGTGGTGAACTTTTCACTCCAAAGGACCTTGACCGAGCTAAACGTTATTCGGCCTTGGTGGTGGGTGCTCCATACGGAGGTGTTAAAGAGCAAGGTCCAAGTGTATGGGCAAACACATTGGCCCAGCGAGGATTTGTCGTACTCATCTTTGACCCCTCGTTCATGGGTGAGAGCGGAGGAAGATATAGGCATATCTCTTCACCCGATTTTTTTGTGGAGGACTTTATGGCAGGTGTGGATTTTCTCGGCACACGCACATTTGTTGACCGAGAAAAAATCGGTGTGATAGGTATTTGTGGCTCAGGAGGCTTCTCTCTCAGTGCAGCACAGGTAGATCAACGAATAAAAGCCGTCGTAACAGCCAGTATGGTTGATATCAGCATGGCGGCATACAATGGTATGGCACCAATGACCAAGGCAGAACGGGTAAAGATACAGAAGGAACTTTGTGAACAGCGCTATCAAGACTTTCTCAATGGTGCTCCAGCAATGGGCGCGAATGGCTCGCCCGAGAAGAGGGAAGATGCAAAAGACCCGCTGAGTCTTCAGTTCCACGACTTCTACTATGAATCACGTGGAAATCATCCCAATTCAACTACGCGTTTCAGCCTGACTAGCGGCCTAGCCATGATGAACTTTCAACTGCTCGACCACATCAAGGATATCTCACCGCGTCCCATCATGATTGTCATTGGCGACAAGGCTGAGACAAGACCAATGAACGAACATATCTATAGTTTGGCCGATGACCCTAAAGAACTAGTTGTGGTACCCAACTGCAATCATACCGACCTCTATGACCAAACAGACAAAATACCATTCGACAAAATTGTGAACTTCTTCAACCAAAATCTGAAATGATAATGGACGTAGTAAGATTGAAAAGTGGGTGTGAAATGCCGATGCTGGGCTTCGGCGTTTTTCAAGTGGATGACCTAAACGTATGCGAACAATCCGTTTGTGATGCCATTGAGGCTGGTTACCGTCTCTTCGATACGGCAATGACTTATCACAACGAGAAAGCCGTTGGCAAAGCCATACGCAACTCGGCAATATGTCGCAAGAAATTTTTTATCACTTCAAAGGTGTGGATATCTGATGCCGGCTATGACAAGACGATGAAGGCATTTGACCTAACGATGAAGAACCTCGAAATGGATTATCTCGATCTATATCTTCTCCACATGCCATTGGCAGATTATTACGGTTCATGGCGGGCATTGGAAGTTCTCTATAAGGAGGGCCGCATAAAAAATATCGGTGTGTGCAACTTCTCATCGACGCAACTTTTAGACCTATGTTATAATGCAGAAGTCATGCCGATGGTGAATCAAATAGAGTGTCACGTACATTATCAGCGCGAACATGAATTGAAAATCATGCGTGAAATGGGTATCCAGCCCGAAGCTTGGGCACCATTTGCCGAAGGTATGAAGGGAACATTCACGGAACCTATTTTAAAAGACATCGCACAAAAGCATAACAAGACGACTGCTCAGGTAATGCTCCGCTGGAATATTCAGCGTGGAGTGATAGTCATTCCCAAAAGTACGCACAAGAACCGCATCATCGAGAATATGGACGTATGGGACTTTTCTCTTTACCATG
>DAIOSW010000202.1:0-2581 GCA_036752365.1 Prevotella sp. | reverse complement strand
CAGTGTAAAGCATTGTATCGGCCATCTCATTAAAAGCCTGACGATCGGAAAAATAGTCTGTGTCAAGACGCACTTCGATGTCCTTAAGAAGTCCTTCTATTAATAGGTTATATCCTCCGTTGGGTATACCTTGGTATATATCGTTAAAATAATTATTATCGTAAGTAAGACGTACTGGGAGGCGATGAATAATAAACGAAGGAAGATCAGTGCATCTTCTACCCCACTGCTTCTCTGTGTACTCTTTAATAAGCACTTCGTAGATATCACGTCCTACCATGCTCAGGGCCTGTTCCTCAAGATTCTGAGGTTCTTTAATCCCTGCCTCTTCCACCTGCTGCTGAATGCGTTCCTTGGCTTGCTGAGGGGTAATAACATCAGGCCATAACTGATGGAACGTATTCATATTGAAAGGCAGATTATAAAGACGGTCTTTATAAATAGCGATGGGACTGTTTACAAAAGGACGGAACTCGACAAACTGATTAACAAAATCCCAAATATGACGATCACTTGTATGGAAGATATGAGCCCCATAAACGTGCACATTAATACCTCCGACATTCTCGCAACGGATGTTGCCACCCATCTTGCTACGTTTGTCAATGACTAACACACGTTTACCAGCCTGTTTCATCAGGTAAGCATAAACGGAACCGTAAAGACCGGAGCCGACAATTAAGACATCGTACTTTTTCATATTTTATTCAGATTTGTGTTTATGCTGCGAAGATAACAGATTATTTTCAAAAAAATGAAATAAATTGAATTTATTTATCACCAAATTCTATATAAATCCTGCACCAATGATGAATGACAACTTATTTATATCTTTCTACAATTTCCCAATGACCACCATAATCAGGACCGACACGACAGATAACGCCCTTTTTACGAAGTTGATTTAAGTTCCATTTGATACCATCCTCTGTAAGTCCAGTTTCTTCTGCCAATTGCTTTCTAGTGAGACTACCATCTTTTGCTATTAAAGATAATATCAAATCAGATGCTTTTGGCGTAGTGCTCTGGGTAGTGCTCTGGGTAGTGCTCTGGGTAGTACTCTGGGTAGTACTCTGGGTAGTACTCTGGGTAGCCTTTTCTTCCATATATTCCAAGCCCTCTTGACCATAATTCAGATTGGGCAATACTATGAAAAAAGCATGGGTATCAGAACGGAACTTGGGCATCTGTTCTTCTATGGCAGAATAAGCGTGGTAATCCTCCATGATTTTCTTGAAACCACTGCCACGACGTTCCATCAATCTCAGTCGACTGAAGATGTCCGCAATCACAGGGTTACGGCGCTTAGATGTAATATTCATTAGGTCTAAGTTCTGAACCAAGGAGCCATCGAGCATTCCACCTGGGGAATAAATTTCCAAACGGTCATCATACATATCGATATGAACCTCACTACCATATTCCAGATAGTCACGATGGATAAGGGCATTCACACAAGCCTCAGTAATATTAATTTTATAAAATCCCCTTGTGTGCTGATAAATGACAAATTAACCGTATCTTTGCATCAAGATAAAAACCAATTTGTAATTTAACAACAAGATGATGAGATCAAAAGACTTAAAACCGTCTGAACCGGCAAAGATATTAGTGATAGGTGAAGATTCAAATTTACAATGGTCCGACACGGTGACCGAAGTAGCGATGTTCGCCGACTATTATTTTCGCAGTTTTCCGGAAGATGACGGTGAACGTAGTCGTAATGTGGAAGCACGCAATTTATTCAGTCATATAGCTTTCGTCACGCTCAATCGTGTCAAGCCGCAAGAGATATACATTACCAACTTGTGTAATGACCAGTTGACACCAGCTCCGAAGGGGAAAAGAGTTCTTATCACCGAAGAGCATGCCCTTAAGGGATTGTCGCACATCGAATGGCTGTTAGAACAATACCCGACAATCGAATATGTGCTGACCATGTCTCTGCAAACCAATTACTGGTTACAGAAACTGGGATTCTATGGCGATGACAAGAGATTCATTGAAGAGGCTCAACCCCGTCGTAAAGGTTTAGAGGATATGTCAGCCCCTTTCTACCAACCGGTGAACGGCAAGGCTTTCGAATCCATCTGCGGCAATATCTATCCTGCCACAAATCATCCAGTCAAGGTGATACCCATCCTTGCAGCCAAAGATTATCCACTGAAAGGAAGAAACAAAGAGCTATACACTGAGGCTTACGAAAAAATAAGAAACTCGTTTAGTAAATAAATACATCGAAACGATAAAAAGCCGCAGGCTACTCTTCTTCACCTGCGGCTCATCTCCTCCTTTCTAATATAAGATTAGGATTTAGTCGTCTCTTCTGCTACAACTGCGTTCTTAGGAGCTTCCATTACAGTCGCGCCCTCAAGGAACTTCTTGCTGCGGGTACCGTTGCTGTCGGTAGAACACTCCGGTTGGAAGTTTACGCGAAGGCCTTTCACGTTCTTTGCTACCGAGTAATCCTTCACAGTATCACTTCCGGTACCTTTGATTCCGATTTTGAAACTACCGAAACCGTCGAGTTTCACACGAGCCGACTGCTGAAGCTGGTCGGTCATGGTCTCAACCAACTCTG
>DAIOSW010000201.1:0-2635 GCA_036752365.1 Prevotella sp. | reverse complement strand
GATGAAGAAAAGACCTATGAATCACAAGTGGGAATACAGGGACGTAAAGCGACCATTCCTTATGGCCTCTATGTCTGTCACGGCTTCATCTCCGCCAACTTGGCACAACAGACAGGATTTTCTGAAGAAGACCTTGAACTATTTTGGGAAGCTTTAAAGAACATGTTCGATGTGGATCGTTCGGCGGCACGTGGATTGATGAGTGCTCAAAAACTGATAGTCTTCAAGCATGACTCCATATTGGGTAATGCTCCCGCCAACAAGTTGTTTGAATTGGTAAAAGTGGAGAAAGTCTGCGATGGAGCACCACGCTCATTCATCGACTATTCAGTTACTATAGATAAGGAGAATGCTCCATCAAATGTAACTATTGAGGAACTGATATAATTCCATCGTATGTACAATGAAGACGATATGCTCATGTTGTCGGGGATTCAGCACTTTAGGTTCTGTCCCCGGCAATGGGCTTTGATACACATTGAGCAGCAATGGGATGATAATCGTCTCACCATCGAAGGACAGATTCTGCACAAGCATGTAGATGATCCGTTTTATAGACAAAAGTGTGGTGACCAGATAACATTGCGTGCGGTGAATATCGCTTCGCGTGAACTTGGACTCTATGGAATCTCTGATGCCATAGAGTTGTTTCCTTCCTCATCTCTTGAAAATACTATCTTGCATCCCAACTATCCGGGGCGATGGCAACCGGTTGCTGTGGAGTATAAGCATGGCAAACCGAAAAGAAACGAGGTGGATGAAGTGCAGTTGGCAGCACAAATCATGTGCATAGAAGAAATGTATGCTATCCATATACCATACGGCGCTTTCTTTTATGGGGAGCTTCGCCATCGGGTTAATGTGGATATAACGGAGGAACTGCGAGATATAGTCAGACAATGTGCCCGGGATATGCACGATATATTTAGTAAAGCGGTTATCCCGAAGGCTGAATATGGGAAACATTGTGACAAGTGCTCGCTGAAAGATATCTGCATGCCGGAAATGGTAAATAATTGTACTTCGGTAGATAATTACCTTACTAAAAATCTGTATCTATGAGAAAACTATTGAATACTTTGTATGTGACGACACCGGAAGCGTATCTTAGTAAGGATGGGCTGAATGTCGTTATATCTGTTCAGCAGGAGGAGGTGTTTCGTATTCCTGTCATAAATATAGAAGGCATCGTTACGTTCGGATATATGGGCGCAAGTCCCGGTGTGATGAAATTGTGTAGTGACAATGGTATATCACTCACATTTCTTTCTCCACAAGGCAGATTCATCAGCAGGGTTCAAGGTGCTACGAAAGGAAATGTTCTGTTACGCAAAAAGCAGTACCAATTGTCGGACGATGCATCTTGGTCGTTGCATGTGGTTAGGTTGATGATTGGTGGTAAGATTCAAAACTATCGCAATATATTGAGGAGATATATTCGTGATTATGGTGAGAATGAAGACATTAATAGGGCGGTGCAAGTATTGGAACGTGCCAAGCGTGATGCTTTGAAGGCTCAAGATAAGACGGAATTAATTGGTTATGAGGGAATGGCTTCGAATGCCTATTTTGAGGTATTGCCAATCTTGATACTTAATCAGAAGACTGATTTCCCATTTCATGGTCGCAATCGTCGTCCTCCCAAGGATGCGGTGAATGCCATGTTGTCTTTTGCATATACGTTGATAGCCAATGATGTTGCGGCCGCTCTCGAAACTGTTGGCCTTGATCCATACGTCGGGTTTCTCCATACACTCCGTCCGGGGCGCACATCGTTGGCCTTAGATATGATGGAAGAGTTACGTGCTTACCTTGGCGACCGTTTTATTTTGTCGTTGATTAATAAAAGACAGATTTCAGTAAAAGACTTCTTGTTCCAAGGTGATAATGGGGTTGTTATGACAGATAAAGGGAAAAAGACTTTTATTACTGCATGGCAGGCAAGGAAAAGGGAAGTGATAATTCATCCTTATCTTAATGAAAAAGTTGAAATAGGGCTTCTGCCTTATGTGCAGGCTATGTTAATGGCAAGATATATCAGGCAGGATATTGACGATTATCCGGTATTTCTTATAAAATGATTTTTAATTATGTACATTCTTGTGACTTACGATGTGGATACTACAAGCAAAGAGGGGGCTCGCCGTTTACGATGTGTGGCCAAGGCTTGTCTGGATTATGGACAGAGGGTGCAGAACTCAGTCTTTGAGTGTGTAGTGACGGAAGCGCAATATTCTCTTTTAAAAGGGAGAGTTAGGGATATTATTGATATGTCTCTTGATAGTGTTCGTTTTTATATTCTTAGTAAAAATGAGAATAAGAGGGTGGAAGTAATAGGTGTTGAAACGGCGTATAAACTTGAGGAGGCTCTTATAATATAATGCGAATGTGGTGTGTTACAAAAAAAGTAGTATCTTCGCATGTGTTAATAATCAGTAGATTAAATTATTTGTAGGGTATTTCTTTGTTATGAAGTTGAATAATAATGATGATTCGCATAACAGTGGATTAAATTTGCTGATTTATAATATGTTATTAGATATAGAGTCACACCCTGCGTGGGTGTGTGGATTGAAACACCAGATGCCATAACTTCTCGTATTTCTAATTGTCACACCCTGCGTGGGTGTGTGGA
>DAIOSW010000200.1:0-2665 GCA_036752365.1 Prevotella sp. | reverse complement strand
GGGCACCACTCTTAATAAACACAAAAACTAAACTAGAATTAATTAAACAAACTTGGATTTTCACAAATCCGGTATGGGTACAGTATGTAAATATATAAAAAGCATCAGATAGTCAACCAAATGCCGGTTACTCCATCTTGTTGCTATTAGTTATTTATATCTTTGTAGTTTTTCCTATCAGATAATAATCAAGTATTGTCATTGCTGCCATTGCTTCCACCACAGGAACGGCCCTGGGTAACACACACGGATCATGCCGTCCATGGACGTTAATGGTGGTTGGAGTGCCTTCCTTGTTGACCGTTTGTTGTTCCATCAACAGCGTTGCTACAGGTTTGAATGCCACACGGAAGTATATATCCTGTCCATTACTTATACCTCCCTGAATGCCTCCACTATGATTCGTCGTAGTGGTAACCTTTCCATTGCTATTGATGAAGATGTCGTTTTGCTCGCTGCCTCTCTGGCACACGCCATTGAATCCCTCACCATATTCGAAGCCTTTGACGGCATTGATGGTCAGCATGGCACCACCCAGTGCGGCGTGTAGCTTTCCGAAAACCGGTTCGCCTAATCCAATAGGGCAGCCCTTGATGACGCAGGTTATGACACCGCCAATGGTATCTCCTTCAGCTTTTATTCTGTTGATGAGTTCTTCCATCTCGGCAGCTTTTTCGTTGTCAGGACAGCGTACTATATTTTTTTCTATCTGAGAGAAGTCATACTTCTGGTAGTCGTTTTCCAAGGCGATGTTACCCACTTGTGAGGTATATGCTTGAATCGTTACACCCAACTGCTTCAAAGCGAGTTTTGCCAAAGCTCCTCCTACGCATCTGCTGATCGTCTCTCGTGCAGAGGAACGTCCTCCACCACGATGATCCCGGATACCATACTTCTCAAAGTAGGTAAAATCGGCATGTGATGGACGGAACAGATTCTGCATGTTGTCATAGTCACCCGAATGCTGGTTGGTGTTCCTTACTAGAAATCCGATAGGACATCCTGTCGATTTTCCTTCAAAGATTCCACTGAGAAATTCTACGTTATCATCTTCTTGTCTTCCAGTCGTGATCTTGCTCTGTCCTGGACGGCGTCGTCTTAGTTCATCTTGAACGAATTCCATATCAACAGTAATGCCTGCCGGGAATCCGTCAATAACTCCTCCTATACCTTCACCATGGCTTTCGCCGAATGTTGTCAGTGTGAATATGTTTCCGAAAGTATTTCTCATCACCTTATTATATTAGTGGCAGCCACATCCGCATCCGCAATCTTCATCGTGATGATGGTCGCCGCATCCGCCTTCGCAGTCGTCGCATCCACAGCCACAACCCTCGCCACTCATGCGGTTGATCATTGCCTGAATTTCATCGTTTGTTGCCTCTCTTGATGCAACAACACTTCCTTTGAAGTTAAGATCTTTCCCAGCCAACGGTGCATTGAGGTCCATCTTTACATAGTCTTCTGTTATTTCCAGAACCTTTCCGGGAAATCTGTTGCCGTCAGCGTTCTGCAAAGGTACAATTGCACCGATGTAGATATTGTCGTTGTCGAAATGACCGTTTATTGTGAATATACTTTTCTCCAGATCGAGTACTCTTTCATCATAATAGTCGCCATAAGCTTCGTCTTTAGTGAGCGTGAAGTCGAATTCTGCACCCTCCTCCAGATTGACGATATTATTCTCGAAAGCCTCTATGGTAGTGCCGAAGCCACTAAGAAACTGGAATGGCTCTTCTGCTGATGCCTTTTCCACTAATTCACTCTTTCCGTCGTTAACGGTGTACAACTCGTAAGCTACGGCGATGTACTTGTTTGGGGTATTCTCCATCTTTTATTTGTATAATGATATTGGGTTGCAAAATTACAAAAAAAAATTCGTATCGTCATTGTTTAATTCATTTTTGTTACATTATCACAAACATCACATTTATTTGATATAGGTCAAGAAAACGACTGTGTACGATAACAACACTAAAAAATATGTTTGATAACATAAAAAACACACTATCTTTGCATCGTCAAAAGGACAAAACAGAGATAACAAACAAAATTAAAGAGTCACGGATGTTCGGGAGGACAAAGAAAGGACTCAAGGTAAAAAGAAAAATTAAGGATTATGAAAAGATTGTTTTTGATCGTTGTAGCAGTGCTCAGCATGACTGCAACATTTGCAAAGGATGAGAATGTAAACACAGTAGAGAATTACGACATGTCAGTAAACATTCGTAAGTTAGGTACCTGCCTCGGACTGACAATAGATCAGATGGAAACCGTAGGTGACGTACACAAGACTTTCTGTGCAGAGATGATGAATGCTGCTACAGCAAATGCAGATGATCGTCAAGGTCTCGTAGATGCAGCTATCAACAAAGATTTGAAGTACATGCACTACATTCTTAATGACAAACAGTACAGAAAGTATCTGACACTGTTGAACGCTACTCTTACAAACCGCGGTTTGAACAAGTAATGTTCATTTTTTAGAAAAAACTTATACTAATAGATAAGAGGCTGCAGGTCATTTCGATTTGCGGTCTTTTTTTTGGGATTCATCCAACACTTGATACTCTTTCGAACAATATGGAGAAACTGTTGTTTTTCTATATAAATGTCAAATTACAAATAATTAACTAAAAAATATTGCTAGTATAATAAATTATCA
>DAIOSW010000199.1:0-2696 GCA_036752365.1 Prevotella sp. | reverse complement strand
TCATTCCGTGCTTCTCTGATGCCTCTGCCATAAGAACGCTAATACTCTTCGTCGTAAATAATCCCATATTTATTTGTTTTTCTGTCTTTGATATTCTGGCACAAAGATAGTAATTTTGATTAAAATGAAGTCATATTGTATTCGTTTTTGTCTAGAAAATACGATTTTTGATGATATAGACAGTAAAAAACTTCCGTTTTGCATAAAATAACTTTGCGTGGTAATACGATCCAGTATGAGCAGATTTTGTAAAAATGGACAACGATATTTTGTCATTCCATACTTTTGCATTACCTTCGCAGAAAATTATGTAGCAGATGAGAGCAGTAAGACCCAAAAAGAATCTCGGACAGCATTTCCTGACCGACCTGAATATAGCCAAGGCAATTGCCGATACCGTGGATGCATATCCTGATATACCTGTCCTTGAGGTAGGTCCGGGTATGGGTGTGCTTACTCAATATTTAGTGAAGAAGAACCGTCCGTTGAAGGCGGTGGAGATTGACCGTGAATCGGTGGCTTATCTGGAAGAAAACTTATCTTTCCTGAAAGAGAATATTATCGGCGAGGATTTCTTGCGTATGGACTTGAATAAATTGTTTGACGGAGCTCAGTTTGTTCTGACCGGCAATTATCCTTATGATATCTCGTCACAGATATTCTTTAAGATGCTGGATAATAAGGATCTGATACCTTGCTGCACAGGTATGATCCAAAAAGAGGTGGCAGAGCGTATCGCATCACATCCGGGAACGAAGGCTTTCGGAATTCTCAGTGTGATGATTCAAGCCTGGTATAACGTGGAATATCTCTTTACCGTGGATGAGACGGTATTTAATCCTCCACCTAAAGTGAAGAGTGCTGTGATTCGTATGACTCGTAATGATACTACGGATTTAGGTTGTGATGAGGTTCTCTTCAAAAGGGTAGTCAAGGCCGTCTTCAACCAGAGACGTAAGATGCTACGTGTCAGTCTTAAACAGATTTTTTCCGGGAATATGCCTGATGCCGAATTCTTTGCTCAGGACATTATGACAAAGAGACCGGAGCAGTTGACTATTCAACAACTTGTTGGACTGACAAATATGGTCAAGGATCAATTGTCCAAGTAATGGTTGATTATTTGTAATCGGTGACGATGCCTTTCAGAACTTTCTTGTTTGACGTCTTGATATTGTCGATATAGACAAACGGACTAGTCTTAGAGTCCTTATAGAAGGCACTCACACCCTGATTATTGTTGAATTCCTGTATGTTATCTGTCTTATAATCGACAATGGCATTAACCTTGTATTTTGTCTGTTCTGTAATCTTATCACACACATTGTATTCGAATTCCAACCGGCTATAGGAATGAACGTATTTGTTCTTATAGATCTGATAAGTGGTGTTCCAAGTATAATAGATATCTTTCACATCTAGTTTACTCCCCACGCCATCGTTGTTTTTTATTTTTCGGCGGAAGTAAAATCTGATGATGGCATTGTTTGTTTCATTCACATAGATGTATCCTTTAGATGTTCCGTCCTTCTTTGCGAAATCAATCTTGGTAATGATATTCCCCTGTTCGTCTTTATACGACTTGTCTATTGAGTAAGTAAACTTCTTGTAGGATTTCGGATTGATCTCGCCGATACCCGGATAGCCGGCAGGTACCATGGCGAAAGTGAAAATCTTGGCGAAATCAAGTTTCGGATCAACATAGGCACGTTTGTCACTAATGTAAACCTTCGCATTATTTATGAGTGATTCTTTAAAGTTGGGTTCTATCATCTTCATATCACATTCTGCAGCTACAGCCAGATGACTGTTGATTGCAATCTGTTGTCTGTAGATTCCATCGAGGATGGGGTATGGTTTGGGGGCATTGACACGGATATTATTCCAGATTTCTTTCATATACTTACGGAACTTATCACCCCTTATAACTACTTCGCGTAAAACGAAGTTAGAAGGGGTCATACTATATTCTTTCCTGCCACAGACTGTTTGAAGAGTGTTGTATCCTACACTGGAGATGATGATGGAATCACCCGGATTTACGTTTTTTAATCTGAATTGTCCATTTATATTAGCGATAGTGCTGCAACTAGGTTTGTTTTTAACGTATATGGTAGCAAATCCAATACCAGTTTTTGTAGTATTGTCTGCGACCGTAAGTGTGTCAGTGTTTTCAGATGCGAAGCAACATACAGACAAAGTAAGGGATAATAAGGTTAAAGACAGCTTTTTCATGATAGAGTTTGATATAGTAACCAAAGGTTTAATATTGTGACGATGCCGGCCAGTGAATACAGGAAAGCTGAGTTCCATGGCTTGTTAGCATATTTGCCCATTACTTGTTTGGATGATGTAAGGCTCACTTGTAGGAAGACGGTGAACGGCAGTTGGATGCTAAGTACCATCTGTGAGATCAACAGACATTGAAAAGGATTACTGATAAAGAATATGACTAGTAATGATATGCCCAAAGACAGACAGATTCCCACGATGGAATGAGTGTCATGAGCATTATATGATTCACCGAAAAGACCGGCAAAGATACTACCTGCCGCCATGCCACTGGTGATCGTACTTGATATACCGGCGAGGAGAAGTGCTATCGCAAATATGTTTGCTGCGTTATTTCCAAGTAAGGGAGTGAGTAAAGACTGGGCCTGGGAGAGTTCCTCAACATGGGTGCCGTTGCGGAAAAA
>DAIOSW010000198.1:0-2717 GCA_036752365.1 Prevotella sp. | reverse complement strand
GAGGTTTGGGCACCGCCAGCTATGGTTTGACTAAAGGTCTTGCTGCCCAGGGAAATATGGACATCACATTCTGTCTTCCAAAGCCGTTAGGGGATGAGGATAGAAGTTTCATGAATATTATAGGAATGAACAATGTACCTATTGTATGGCGTGATGTCGATTATGATTATGTTCAGAATCGTATAGGGAAAACAATGGATCCACAGCAGTATTTCTCACTGCGCGATCATCTCTATGCTGATTTTAATTATATGAATGTGAATGATTTGGGGTGTATTGAGTTTAGTGGACGTTATCCCGACAATCTTCATGAGGAGATCAACAATTATTCGATTGTTGCCGGTGTCGTAGCACGTCAGCAGGAGTTTGATATCATCCATGCTCACGACTGGCTTACTTATCCTGCGGGCATTCATGCTAAGCAGGTGAGTGGAAAACCACTATGTATTCATGTTCATGCAACTGATTTCGACCGTAGTCGTGGTCATGTCAATCCTACCGTTTATTCTATCGAGAAAAATGGAATGGATCATGCCGACTGTATCATGTGCGTCAGTGAACTCACCCGTCAGACGGTGATTTGTCAGTATTATCAGGATCCTCATAAGGTGTTTACCATGCATAATGCAGTGTATCCACTCAAACAGGAATATCAGGATATACCTCGTCCCGATCACTCCAAACGTGAGAAGGTTGTTACGTTCCTCGGCCGCATCACAATGCAGAAAGGGCCTGAATATTTCGTTGAGGCTGCCAATATGGTACTTCATCGTACCCACAATGTACGATTCTGTATGGCTGGAAATGGTGATATGATGGATGCGATGATTTATCTTGCAGCAGAAAGGGGTATTGCCGATCGTTTCCACTTTCCCGGATTTATGCGTGGAAAACAAGTCTATGAGTGTCTTAAGAATTCAGATGTGTATGTCATGCCTTCTGTGAGTGAGCCGTTTGGCATCTCTCCACTCGAAGCCATGCAGTGTGGAACGCCGAGCATCATCTCCAAACAGAGTGGCTGTGCCGAGATTCTGGATAACTGTATCAAGATTGATTATTGGGATATTCATGCTTTGGCAGATTCTATCTATTCGATATGTCATAATCCCTCACTCTTCAAATATCTTCAGGAAGAAGGAAAGAATGAGGTCGATCAGATTACTTGGGAGAAAGTTGGAGAACGCATCCTCAGGCTATATGAACAAACAATTCAAAACTGTAACAAATAAAAGAAAATAATAATATGAAAACGATTTGTCTATATTTTGAGATACATCAGATCATTCATCTCAAAAGGTATCGTTTCTTTGACATCGGTACCGACCATTATTACTATGATGATTATGAGAACGAACGTAGCATAAATGATATTGTCGAACGTTCATATATGCCTGCACTCCGTACTTTTCTTCAAATGTGTAAGGAGAATGGACAATTTTTCAAGCTGGCTTTCTCTTTGTCAGGATGTGCTATTGAACAGTTGGAGATACATGCCCCGCAAGTACTAGAGATACTTCAGGAACTTAATGATACAGGTTGTGTGGAGTTCCTCGCTGAGCCATATTCTCATGGTCTGTCGTCACTTGCAAATGAAGATACGTTTGCCGAAGAGGTAAAACGCCAGAGTGAGAAGATTTATGAACTCTTTGGCAAGAAACCTACCGTACTTCGCAACTCATCTCTGATTTATAGCAATGATATAGGCGGACAGGTTGCCGCGATGGGATTTAAGGGAATGCTTACAGAGGGGGCAAAACATGTGCTGGGATGGAAAAGTCCTCATTATGTTTACAACTGCTCAATTGCTCCAGACCTCAAACTTCTGTTGCGTGATGTTGAGTTGAGTGATGATATCTGTTTACGTTTCAATAATAGCGACTGGGAAGGGTATCCACTCTTCGCTGATAATTATATTGGTCATATCGCATCTTATCCACAGGAGGAACAAATCTTCAATATCTTTATGGAACTTACCGCATTAGGTGTTGCACAACCGCTGTCATCTAATATTCTTGAGTTCTTTAGAGCTCTTCCCGCCTGTGCTAAGGCTCAGAATATCACCTTCTCCAACCCGACAGAGATCTGTCTGAAGATGAAGAGCATGGGAGCTGTAGATGTACCCGATACATTATCGTGGGTGGATGAAGAGCGTGACTGTAGTTGCTGGCTTGGAAACCCCATGCAGCGGGAGGCTTTCAATAAACTTTATAGCATTGCCGACCGTGTGCGTATATGTAACGACGGTCTTCTGAATCAGGACTGGTATAATCTGCAGGCTAGCAATAATTTCCGGTTTATGACGACTAAACCTTCGAGTGTTGGTATGATTCGTGGCATCTATGACTCACCTTTTGATGCTTTCACCAATTACATGAATATTCTTGGCGACTTCATCAATCGCGTAAACTCACTTTATCCTGAAGAAATTGACAACGATGAACTTAATGGCTTGCTTACTACCATCAAGAATCAGGATGACGAGATCGATATGAAAGAGAAAGAGATATTACGTCTTCAGACAAAACTAAACAAGATAGAGGAAGCTAAGGAGAAGGAAGAAGCTAAGGTCAAAGCTGCAAAAGCCAAATTAGCGAAAGTAAAAAAGGCCAAGGCTACACTTAAAAAATCAACAAAACCAAAGGAAGAAGAACAATCTGAGAAGTTGGAAACAACCATCTCAGAAGTTGACAAGGCTACTGAGACTGTAGAATAACTGC
>DAIOSW010000197.1:0-2723 GCA_036752365.1 Prevotella sp. | reverse complement strand
AGTAATCCATCAGACGAACAAAAAAATATGGGAAAAGAGGAAAACGCTTAAAACCGGTTTTCAAAGTCGATACATAGTTGGCCGTATCTTTGAGTAATTTATATGCTTCAGTCTGATACTGTAACACATTGTCTGCCATAGCAGAATCTTTTAGAGCCAGATCGACAAATTCAAGAGTTAGATTTGCCTCATTCATCTTATATCCGGAATAGACAGCCCAATAAGCCACCACTGACATATTTTTATCCTTTGTCGCATAGTTATAACCACTAAACAACGGCTGACTTGCACTATTAATATAAGTACGGTAAAGCTGATATGCTGTCTTATAATCATGTTTGCGCACAAAGTAGTTACCACCGTAGTACAAATTCATCCGATAAGAATCTAAGAAATCAGCATGTTTTTTCCTATATTTAGGCTTAATATTTCCCTTTTTATCAGGAGAAGCATCAACACTGTCGAAACGTTCAAGAACAGAGAACATACGATAAGCAGCTTTAAACAATGCTGCAGTATCATAGTTCTGTTTGAGGTACAGTTTCTCATTCTGTTCATCGTATTGTTTACGAATAGCCTCAAAATCAATTTGATACAGTTTCTTGTTCTGTCTGTTTTCCGGTTTCTTCAGTTGATCTTCCATCAACTGTTCAGCCTTGTCATAATTATTGCGTCCCTTAATATAGGACCGTGCCTGAGCGATCTCCTTTTTTTGGGCGTTCAGGCACGGGATTATTAATATTAAGATTAGCGCTATTAACGTTAATCGTCTCATTCAACACTTATTTTGTTTTCAGTAATTTCTCCATTTCAGCCGTCTTTGCGGTATTCTTTAGAGCATAATATACTGTGTAAAGAGGATAAGCCCAAAGATCCTTACGATCAGGAGCTATCTGGCGTGCCTTCTCCAGATATGTGCAGCTCTCTTTAATCAAAGGGATGATAGAATTGTATTGAGCCATAGTCAGGTTACCTCTCTTGTCTGCGAGTTTATCACGCATCTCACTAGCCTTAGAGTTAAGACAAACTCCAGCATTGAAATTAGCTTCCATATACTCTGGATCGATCTCTATAGCCTTCTTAAAAGATACCACAGCCTCATCCCATTTTTTCTGATTCATGAGTACGACACCATTTACATAAAGAGCAGACTTGTTATTTGGATCCTTTGCCATTTCTTCCGAAGCAAATTTCTTGGTTGCCTCCTGATCGCCTGCAGAGAGATAGTAGTTAACAAGGAAATCAAAATACTTCGATTCTGTAGGATAAGAAGCATGAGCATCTTTGAGAGCATTGAGATAGTTTACACTGTCTTTGGTATCTTTATAAGTATAGACCTTCAACTCCATAGCATCCTTCTTGACAGAAGTATCGGCGAGAGCAATATCTATATATTTTTTCACACCATCGTAATTCTTATTTGTATAAGCGACCAAACTAGCATAATAAGCCACAGTGGAGAGATAACTATCAGTACCACTAGATTTAATTACAGAGAATAAGGGAGCCTTGGCACTTTCAATATAAAGTGAGAAGTTCTCAAATGCCTTTGCAAAATCTTTCTTATTATATGCAGCAAGACCGGCATTAATCACTAATGGACGAATCAGATAAATCTTATTAGCATTAATTTCACGGAATCTAATTTTTACCTTTCCTTTTTCGTTAGGAGCGGCATCATACTTATCACATTCGATTGCAGCCTTCAGTGCGCCTGTAATACCATTATAATAAGCAACAGTGTCATAAGGAAGCTTAGTGTTGTTCTTCTTATTATTTGCTTCTATGGTATTTTCTCTCAAGAAGATAGCGTAATTAATATTACACATTGTATTCCAGGCATCAGCCTTCTTAAGTGTCTGATCAGATGTAAGACAAGGAGTAATAGTTGTTATTGCCTCATCAAACTTATTCGCATCACACAATGATTGTGCCTTCCTCCACAGATTGTCCTGTGCATCGGCGCTGGAAGCTGCAGCAACCAGAAGCGCCATCATCATTAATTTTCTCATTTACTTATAATTTATTTGGTTAAACTTTTATTCATTTGGAGATTCAGGAGCATCATCATCAGCACTGAAATCGACCAATGGTACATTATCATTATCAGCTTCCGGATTCGATTGTGTTGGAGTCAGAGAAGCGTTATTTTGTTCCATTTCACGTTTATTCTCCTGTTCCACAACTTCTTCTTCCGAAGCACTCATCACCTTGCAAACACTAGCTATGCTATCGTTTTTCTTGGTGAGATTAATCAATCGTACACCTTGTGTAGCACGACCCATGACACGAGCTTCAGCGACTTTAAGACGAATGAGAATACCACTCTTATTAATAATCATCAGGTCATTCTCATCTGTCACCACTTTAATAGCAACAAGCAGACCGGTTTTATCAGTGATGTTCAAAGTCTTGACACCTTTAACGCCGCGCGAGGTCTTTCTATAATCATCCACCTCACTGCGTTTACCGTAACCATTTTCACTGACCACCATGATCGTTTCTGTTTCGATATCATTCACACAAACCATACCAACGACCTCATCTTCACCGCCATCAAGTGTCATACCTCTTACACCAGTAGAAACACGCCCCATGCAACGTACCTGTTTTTCATCAAATCTTACAGCGCGTCCGTTTCTGTTAGCAAGTAGTATCTCGTTATGACCATTTGTCAGACGAACCGCAATCACCTTATCACCATCAAGGATATTGATAGCAAT
>DAIOSW010000196.1:0-2840 GCA_036752365.1 Prevotella sp. | reverse complement strand
TTCTTGACATCTTGGTCGCCGTTCTGCATTTTGAAATACACGTTGAAAGCACCCACAAGCACGATGACTGCAGCAATGGCTTTCATCAAATTGGATACAGGTGTTTGGTAAGACGATATTTCTGTCGTCGCCTTGGTAAATCCACCGGCACCCTTGCTTGTCGCCATGGCTTCAGAAACACAAAAGACCATCGTGCTACAAGAAACGATAGCGCGTTGGGCAAAACGATTGTTCAGAACTTTATGAAGGGCTTTTCTCCCTTTCTTTTTAATCTGTTGCAACATAAATAATTGATGAAATCGTTAAACTTTACGTTTCAGATTAAAGCAATAAGTGATAACAGATTAAAGGAACAAGTCTTTGAGATCTTATAAGGTTACAAGTAAAATGTCGGATGATACCGACCTATTCTCGCCACGACAATATAAAACAAGTTGTTATTGCTTATATGGCTTAACAAATACGATCCGTGATACGGAACTATGCAAATTAATAAGTTAGCTGTTCTTCCTTATTCATGGCTATGCTGCAGGTGAATATTCTTCCCACTTCACTGCCAATGTTTGCCCCAATACGCTTTGGCTTCCTTTTTCAGCCAGTTCATCTGTCAAGGGCAGAAGGTCATCCACTTCAATCCCGCCGCTCATGGCAGGCTCACCTGAAGACGATACTTCCGTCTTCTGAATCTTCTCTTTTGAAACACAAACCGGCTGGAATTGCTGGACTTCATCTGAGATGTCCACTTCTTCCTCTTCCATCTTTGCATCTTGTACAATATCGTTTTTCTTGAAATAGGTATCATAAATTATCATCCCTACATAGTAGATGATGTAGCAGATAACGATAAATGTGAGTATGTTTCCGAATGTCATATCTGTAAGTTTTTAATGAGACATTATTTGTGCAAAGGTACACGAACCGGGCAAGGCTTTCTTCTTATTCCAGATGAAAAGAGAAAGAGAAGAATGAAAAATTCTCTTTCAGATGGTTCCCGTCATTCTTAAATTTGAAAATGATGGCATTTGGCAGTCTGAGCCACCTACCGCATTCCTTTCATATTTAGCATCAATGTCACACAAAGGTGCAAATTTCAGCCCCATCTTTATACCGTTCGCTTCTCGTCTGAGGTGGCGTTTGAGTTCAGAGTGGTAATAGATGGTGTTATCTCCTTTCAGGACGATGTACCCGCAGGACTTTAATTTGACGCGAAGACGGCAGCGATGTTTATTGCTCACTACCTTGATGTGGGTAAGCGGCGGCAATCCAAATGTGGCATGTGCCCGTTCCAACCGTATCAATGCTTTTCTGGACTTAGAGCGGAGCCTCCGTTCTTCATCCGTAGTACGTCGCAAGTTCAGTTCCTTGACAATACGGGAAACCGTTCTGTAAGATACCTTTGCCACTTTTGCCATCTCTCTATAGGAATATTCAGCATACATAGAGGTTATCAGGCTGATAGAATCCTGCTGCCTGTCGTTAAGCGGATATTTTATCAGTCCCAGCGATTTTGCCTTTTTGACGATAGACTTGCTGCCGATGTTCATTTTCTCAGCCAGTACTGTGTCTGAAAGAATTGGATAATAGTGCTCAATTAGAGCAATCATGTCCTCTGTCCAAATGATTTTTCTCATGATGATATGATTTTAGATAAGACTATTCCTTCTTTTGATATATTCGCGCAAATGTTCCTTGTTTTGTTCTATAAAAGTCCTTACTATGGCATTGATGATGTCGGCTACAGATTTGTGATCGATATTGCAGGACTTCAATGTTTCTGCAATGTCATCATCAATCCAATAACCTTTGCGTCCAGCCTTTCTGACGAGATAGCCGTAGTTGTTCAAGTGCTGAAGGAATAGCCTCCATTGGTCACTCTCTGTTTGAATTTCTTTCCCTTCAGTTCTTAGGATTTGTTGTCCTTTTACTTCCTGAACTAATCCGTCTATATCGGGCAGTTGCATAAGGTCATCAACCGAAATGGCACTATTCTTTTCCATTGTTCTCCTCCTTTATAAAAATGTGATTGTAGATAAAATCAAAAGCCGGGCTAATAATAGTTTCTTGAGTCTTCATCAGATATAAAGTTGTATATCGGCGCATTTCTGCCCGATATTCCACCATAGGTGTTATCTGTCCATATTCAGAGAAACGTTTTTCAGTCATCGACCATAATTCCAATTCCTCTTTCTTTCCAAATCGCTTGTCATGGCTATTATCGACCAAGAATAGTTGTGCCACATTCTTTGATAACTTGACCCGTATCTTGTAGATAAACGAAATGAAGGTAGCAGTGGCATTAATGGAGGTCACTTCATACTGAAAGGGACAGATAATGTAATCTGAATTGGCGAAGATGGGAATCAACCCCTGCTGCGTGAGATTGCCCGGAGCATCAATAAGAATGATGCCTTGCATCTTCCTAAGGTTTGCCATCAGGCTCTGTACGTTCTGAACATTGGCAATATTAAACGGCTGAATGTTATAAGGGATTGTAGCATCCTTGTATTTCTGGAGGTCGGCCTTACGTCTGAAACTGATCGTTTGCTGGACATCACAGTCAATGACAAGTACCTTTTTTCGGTGGGCAACCAAATAATTGGCAAACAGCGTACACAGCGTTGTCTTGCCTACGCCTCCTTTCTGATTGGCAAAAGTAATAATGATGTTGTCTGACATATACGTTTACTCATTAATAGTTCAAACAAACTCCTTTTTGATAGGCCAATTATTTCAGTAGTCGGGCCCCAGAACAAGTAAACGTTGACGATGTACCAGTCATCCTACATCCAATGGATGTATCAACTATTGGTACAAAGGTACAAAAGTTTAATGATATAATT
>DAIOSW010000195.1:0-2856 GCA_036752365.1 Prevotella sp. | reverse complement strand
AGTTAATTTTTAACAGTTTAGGTTTGACAACTGAAATATATATACGGTATATGGGTTAAATATTTAATCTATATATATTAAGGTGGAAATATGAAAAAACTATTATTAATATTATCGTGCAGTTTATTGATATTATCATGCACTGATAACAAAGATGAGAATGCAGTATCTCATCCCCTTACACTCTCTGCGACGAATTTCACATGGGACACAAATGTACGTCTCCAAAAGTTGGAGATACACTCGGATTCAGACTGGGTGATAGAAAGTTCTGTCAATTGGTGCTCTCCTTATAAGAAAAGCGGTAAAGGAAGATATGATCTTGCTCTATGGGTTGATCCGAATATTACCCAAGAGTCGAGAACGGGCTTCCTAACTGTTACGAGTAACAATACAAAACATATCGTTAACATCGAACAGCCTGCATATTCGTCTGACACCAATTATGTATACCGTTTACCATTAGTCTGCCATGTGATGTATAACGATTCTACCGATTCAACGAAATACATAGTAAAAGGATGGTTGGCAAAAGTTCTAAAGGTGGTTAATAGCATATACAAATACAATAAGACCAATATACAGTTCGAAATGGCACTTATTAACGAAAACGGAGACACGCTAAAAGAACCTGGGATCATACGTCACAAGGTTAGTTTCAGCAACTATGACTGCGAGAAATTTCTTTCTGAAGATGCTAGCAATAGTAAATATGCAGAATACGCACAAAACTTGAAGCGGTACATCAATCTCTACGTATATCGTTTTACTGATGACAATATTCTCGGTATATCTGATATGGCTGTTATGCCGAAAAATTATGCTCTCAACGGATTAGTCAGCACAAACGCAGCCAACAGTATAACCAAGACAGACTATCCTTTCGGATGCTGTATCAATAACAAATACATTTATGAAACAGAAAACGATGGATATTATAACCCTTATTTCATCGCAATAACTCTGGGACATGAACTGGGGCACTATATTGGTTTACTACATTCCTTCTCTGAAAATGGATGCGATGACAACGATTATTGTGAAGACACCCATAGCTGTGATTACACTTCATACACAAAGAATCTAAAATTACAATTTGACTCACTGTCTGTTAAATATGGCGGAGACAAATACGTAACATTAGATCAGATTTCGACACGAGAGGGATGCGACGGAATTCAATATGTAGCAGACAACATTATGGACTACGTCTACTGTCTGAGCGACACAATCACCGGAGACCAAAGGACACGGTTCAACCACGTTCTCCACTACGGCTCACTTATTCCCGGACCAAAACTCGTAGATATTAGTTCTTTATCATTCAGAGCAACATCAGAGGTATTTACACCTCAGATATCCAATTGCCCTTCTATAAAACCTGTCGGTACGACAAGAAGTACAGGCATTATCAGATTCAAACGTAAATAATATACATATAAATAAAAATCCTTTCGTTTAGTCTTAACGAAAGGATTTTTATTTTGTTTTACTTCACTAATATCACAAGATACTTACTCGTACTCCAGAATAATTGAGGATTTGTAATTCTCAGAACATACTGATCTTTTATATCAGTCTGAAGTGTATACGAGTTTGAAGGATGAGCGGTAAGGATCTTTGCAGATTTTGAATACAATTTAATCTCCTTATCAATTCGAATATCTATCTTCGTGAAATAATCTTTATTAAAACTTCCACTGAGTACTTTACTACCCTCGAAAATGTGTTGTTCTTTAAGTTCATCTTTAGTTCCGAATACGAAGCAAGCCGTATTCAACTGCTTATCCTGTTGACTTATCGTCTGGGATTTCTGAGTACTCTCATCTGTCAGGTTATTCACATTTGTATTGAGATTGGCAATGTTCTCATCCAGTTCCGTGATATGGATATCTTTAGCATCCAGTTCAGCGCGTAACTGCTGTAACTGCTGGTCTTTCTCATCGAGCTGAGCCATAAGATTAGAGATGGTCCGTTTTAGTTGACCACTATTAAATGTACTTTCACGCAACTGCTGACGTAATTTATTTATAAGTTGACGATTCTGTTTCATTGCCGATTGAATAAACTGAATATTCTCACGGATATGTTCTTCATTCGTACTTCCCTCTGTACCTTGTTTCTCGAGATTTACACGATTTTCAGCCTCATTGATTTCACGGAATCCTTCCTGTATGTCATTGAGAGTACTCATCATATCATCAATCTCACCATTTTTCTGCGATACTATCTGTTGTAGAGAATCCCTCTGATGTGCAGCGGAAAGGTCTACTTTCGGTTTTTCCTGCTGACATGCAGCCAGAGTGAAAGCCCCTAAAACAATAAACATTATTTTTTTCATATTGATATGTGATTTTGTTTATTTTCTTTTCCATCATTTCCGGCAAGTATGATCACGATCTCACCGCGAGGCCCTATCTCCGTAAAATGAGCGATAACCTCAGAAAGAGTTCCTCTTACACTCTCTTCGTGTATCTTGGAGATTTCTCTACATACACTCACCTGACGTTCCGGCCCGAAAGTTTCGGCAAACTGTGTGAGCGTCTTCAGTAAGCGAAAAGGAGACTCATAGAATATCATTGTTCTGCGTTCCTCCTTCAACTCATTGAGTCTTGTAGCCCTTCCTTTTTTGGGAGGCAGGAAACCTTCAAAACAGAATCTATCATCAGGAAGTCCGGACGAAACAAGTGCTGGAACAAAAGCGGTAGCACCGGGTAAACATTGAACCTCTATACCTTCGTTTACAGCTTCGCGAACCAGAAAAAATCCGGGATCACTTATTCCAGGAGTTCCTGCATCACTTATGAGTGCTATCGTTGCACCTGCTTTCAGTTTCTCTACGATGCCTGCAGTCGT
>DAIOSW010000194.1:0-2894 GCA_036752365.1 Prevotella sp. | reverse complement strand
GAAATCTGAAAAACCATTTCACAAAAATCTTCTTTCTTTTGTTATGTCGCATTTCCTTATGAAACGCTTCTCTTGCGTCTTTTACTTTGTAATTGTGATTTCTGGAAGTCATTACTTAGTTGTCGTTATAGCCCTATTATTCTACAAAAGTATAATAAAATTCGGTAACCTCCAAATTTTTAACAATTAATTATTAATAAAATTGTTAATTAGCAGATGAATATACTTAATATGCTAAAATAGTATGTGTAAATATTTGAATAAACATTTTTTGTTCCATCTTAGTAGTATGTATCTAAAAATGAGGTTAGTTGTACGGATTTTCTATACGGTCAAACAAGCCAAAGATCCCCACCACATTGGATTTTTCATTTCCTATTTTTGAAAAAAGAGAGTAAAAGGTGATAAATATTTGTAACGCATTATATATTTTATTACATTTGCATATTCAAAGACGAACTTTATCGTTCATCAATTACACTTTAAAGAATTATAAGACAAATAAAAAATAATCAATTAATGAAAAAACAATGAAGAAACAGATTTTATTGATGGTGGCGTTTACTTTGGCAGCGGCCTCCTTCGCAGGTAATAAGAGTAAAAAGGCAGCAGTCATTGAGACTGTTCCAGATACCGCGTTCACTATTGATCTTTGGCAAAAGGGACTGCCTAATACGAATGGGATAGAAAAGGATGGTTATAATGACAATACACAAAACTTCAAACCCTGTATCAAAGTGTTTCTCCCGCAGAAACGTGATTCGTTATGCAAGGCTGTTGTGATTTGTCCCGGTGGCGGTTATAGTCATCTGGCCATGACTCACGAGGGCTACGACTGGGCAAAATTTTATAATGACCGTGGCATTGCTGTCATCGTATTGAAGTATCGCATGCCGAGGGGTAATAGGGAAGTGCCGATGTCGGATGCAAAAGAGGCCCTGCGGATTGTTCATGAGAAGGCGGGACTATGGAAGATTGACCGTAATAAGATAGGTATCATGGGTTCATCAGCAGGCGGTCATCTGGCATCTACCATTGCGACTCATGTCACCGATAGTGTGAGACCTGCTTTTCAGGTACTGTTTTATCCAGTTATCAGCATGCGTCCCGAACTGACGCACTACGGATCTATGCTGGGATTCCTCGGTCAAAATCCTTCTGAAGAGAATCTGAAACTGTATAGTAATGATGAACAGGTTACAGAGACGACTCCTCGTGCCTTTATCGTACTGGCTTTTGATGACACCGTTGTGAAACCGATGAATTCAATCAACTATTTTACCCAATTGTTGAATAAGAAGGTGCCTGCAGCAATGTTTATCTATCCTTCAGGTGGACACGGGTTCGGTTTCCGACCGTCGTATAAGTATCATAATGAACTGCTTATGGAGCTTACATCATGGCTTAAAACCTTCTGATCTTTGTTGTTCTAAAACATAGATATAATCTTCTCACAATGATAGTCATACATGGACTCTTTCTGCTGATTTATTTCGTTGTCACGTTGCTTGTGATTATGCGGGTGGTGATGGATAATCGTCAACCTGTTAAGACTATGGCATGGGTACTTGTCCTGTTTTTCATGCCCGGTGTCGGCATCCTGTTTTATTTCTTTTTCGGACAGAATACGAGAAAGGAGAAACTGATCAGTCAGAAGAGTATTGACCAGTTGACCAAACGCTCGATGCTTGAATTCATAGGACAGCCTAATTTAAAACTGCCGGAGAGTCATAGGGGGATCATTCATCTGTTTATGAACCAGAATATGGCATTCCCCTTTAAAGACAATGAGGTGAGTATCTTTACTGATGGATATCAATTTATTCCAGCCCTGTTAGCAGAGATTCATCATGCCAAGGAGAGTATTCATCTCGAGACATATATCATTGGTGATGACCCTCTGGGTCGCCTTGTTAGCGATGCCCTGATCGCCAAGGCGCATGAGGGCGTGGAAGTGAGAGTCATCTATGATGATGTGGGTTGCTGGAGGGTGAAAAACAGATTCTTTGAACGGCTGAAGGAGGAAGAGATCGAAGTAAGGAGTTTTCTCCCTGTACGGTTCCCTGAGTTTACCAGTAAGGTGAACTACCGTAATCACCGTAAATTGTGTGTCATTGACGGTCGCGTGGGATTCATCGGAGGCATGAACCTGGCTCTCAGATATGTGAAAGGAGAGAAGGGCAGGGCTTGGCGTGACACCCACCTCAAAATTAGGGGTGGGGCTGTGTATGGTCTGCAACGTACTTTCCTGATGGACTGGTTCTTTGTTGACCGCACGCTGATCACATCACGTAAGTATTATCCTCCGATTGATGAGAATATACACAATAACTGTATTGCTCAGATTGTCACCAGTAGCCCTGTGAGCCCGTGGCCCGATATCATGCAGGGGTATGTCAGAATCATTAATGAAGCGAAACGATATGTGTATATGGAGACGCCTTATTTCTTACCCACAGAGCCTGTGCTCTTCGCCATGCAGACAGCTGCTCTTGCCGGAGTGGATGTTCGTCTGATGATACCGCGAAAGACTGATTCCCACTTTCTCAACTGGGCTAGCCGAACGTATGTCAATGATGTCATAGCGTCTGGAGTAAAGATTTATCTCTATGAGAAAGGGTTCCTACATTCCAAGTTGCTCATCTGCGATGACTCTTTGTCAACCTGCGGAAGTACGAATATCGATTTCCGCAGTTTTGAGAATAACCTTGAGGTGAACGCATTCTTCTATGATGAGGGTATGGCTTTCAGGATGAAAACAGTGTTTATGAATGATATGAAGAACTGTGTCTTACTCAATTCTGTATCAAAACTCAAACGCCCGTTCATCTCCCGAATGTGGGAATCGATCGTGAGGGTTATTTCTCCTCTGCTTTAAAGATGCTGAAATTGAC
>DAIOSW010000193.1:0-2907 GCA_036752365.1 Prevotella sp. | reverse complement strand
TGCTCGTAAAGGAGAGGGGAAAGAACTCTTTAAACCAATCTTTGGATGCGAGGTATATGTATCCCACCACAAGAAAACCGATAAGGTTAAGGATCATGGAGATATGGGTGGAAATCACCTCATATTGCTAGCCAAAAATTATAAAGGATATAAGAATCTTATTAAACTAGTATCGCGTGCCTGGGTAGACGGATACTATATGCGTCCCCGTACCGACCATGACGATCTCGAGAAGTACCATGAGGGACTTATCGTGTGCTCTGCCTGTATTGCCGGAGAAGTGCCTTCTAAAATATTAAAAGGTGACATGAATGGTGCTCGTAAGGCATTAGAGTGGTATAAAAGAGTGTTTGGCGATGATTATTATCTGGAGCTTCAACGTCATGAAGTGAAGGATCCAAATATCCGAGCCAATCGTGAGACGTTCCCTTTACAACAGAAGGCCAATCGTGAGATCATCGAATTGGCAAAGGAATACGGCGTAAAACTGGTATGTACAAACGACTCTCACTTTGTGGATAAGGAGAATGCGGAAGCTCATGACCATCTGCTTTGTATCTCTACAGGAAAGGATCTGGATGATCCCAGCCGTATGCTTTATTCAAAACAAGAATGGTTTAAGACGCGTGAGGAGATGAACGATATCTTTTCAGATGTCCCGGAGGCTATGTCAAGCACCGTGGAGATATTGGATAAGGTTGAGTTTTATGATATAGAACATGCTCCCATCATGCCGTTCTTCCCTATTCCTGAAAGTTTCGGAACGGAAGAGGAATGGCGTAAAAAGTTCACGGAGAAGGAACTTTATGATGAATTCACCAGCGACGAGAATGGTCAGAATCAAGTGTCTCCTGAGGAGGGTGAGAAAAAGATCAAGAAGTTAGGCGGATATGATAAAATATATAGAATCAAGTTCGAAGCTGATTATCTGGCCAAACTAGCTTACGAAGGAGCTAAGAAATTTTATGGGGATCCTACACCCGATGAGGTCAAAGAACGAATCAATTTTGAGCTTCATGTCATGAAGACCATGGGTTTCCCCGGTTACTTCCTTATTGTAGAGGATTTTATCAACTCAGCCCGTGACCAATTGGGTGTCATGGTTGGTCCCGGCCGTGGATCTGCTGCAGGATCTGTGGTAGCTTACTGTCTGGGTATTACAAAAATAGATCCGATCAAATATGATTTACTGTTTGAACGTTTCCTCAATCCTGATCGTATCTCACTCCCCGATATAGATACCGACTTCGATGACGACGGTCGTGGTAAGGTCCTTGAGTGGGTAGAGAATAAGTATGGTCATGAAAATTGTGCCCACATTATTACTTATGGTACCATGGCAACCAAAAACTCCATCAAGGATGTTGCCAGAGTTGAGAAAGTGCCGCTCGAAGAGTCCAACCGTTTATGTAAGGTGATTCCTGATAGATTACCTGATGGTCTGAAGATGAATCTGACGAATGCCATCAAGTGCTTGCCTGAACTTCAGGAGGCTGTTGTCAGCAATGATCCCAGACTGCGTAACACTATGACTTACGCCAAAATGCTGGAGGGTACCGTCCGTGGTACAGGTATTCATGCGTGTGGGTTTATTATTTGTCGTAATCCTATCAGTGACTGGGTTCCTGTCTCTGTCGCCGAAGATAAGTCAGATCCGGGACATAAATTACATTGTACTCAGTATGATGGTCATGTGATTGAATCGACAGGATTGATCAAGATGGACTTCTTGGGACTAAAGACTCTGTCAATACTGAAGGAGGCTGTCGAGAACATCAGATTAACCACGGGAAAAGAGATTGATTTGGATAATATCCCTATCGATGATTCTGAGACATATCAGTTGTATTGTGAGGGTAAGACCATTGGTACGTTCCAGTTCGAGTCGGCTGGTATGCAGAAGTATCTTCGTGAATTGCATCCAACGGTATTTGAAGATCTTATCGCCATGAATGCTCTCTATCGTCCCGGACCTATGGACTATATTCCCGACTTTATCGCCCGAAAGAAAGACCCGACGAAGATCAAGTACGACATCCCTTGCATGGAGAAATACCTTAAGGATACCTACGGTATTACAGTCTATCAAGAGCAAGTCATGCTTCTTTCCCGACAGTTAGCGGGTTTCACTCGTGGACAGAGTGATACGTTACGTAAAGCGATGGGTAAGAAGAAAATCGACCAGATGAACAAGCTGGAGAAATTATTCTATGAGGGAGGGGAGAAGAACGGTCACCCACATGACGTATTAAACAAAATATGGGAAGACTGGAAGAAGTTTGCTTCTTATGCTTTCAATAAGAGTCATGCCACATGCTATTCATGGGTTGCATTCCAGACGGCCTACCTTAAAGCGCATTATCCTGCCGAATATATGGCAGGTAACATGAGCCGAAACATCAATAATATTACTGAAATCACGAAATTGATGGACGAATGCAAATCGATGGGAATCGAGACATTAGGTCCGGATGTGAATGAGAGCCGTCTGAAATTCAGTGCTAATAAAAGCGGTGCTATCCGGTTTGGACTTGGAGCAGTCAAGGGTGTCGGTGGTGCTGCAGCAGACGCTATCATCAATGAAAGGTTAAAAAACGGTCCTTTTAAAGATATCTTCGATTTTGTTCAACGTATCAGTCTCTCGGCCTGTAATCGTAAATGCGTAGAGTCGTTGATTCTTGCGGGAGGTCTTGACAGTCTTGGACTCCGTCGCGAACAGTATTTTGGGAAAAACTCTAAGGGTGATATCTTTTTGGATACCTTGATGCGTTACGGCAACTTATATCAGACAGAACAACGCGAATCTCAGAATACTCTCTTTGGTGATGCCGGTGCCGTGGAGGTCGCCACTCCGGAAGTACGTGAAGTTGAATCGTGGAGTGATATCGAACATCTAAACAAAGAGCG
>DAIOSW010000192.1:0-2963 GCA_036752365.1 Prevotella sp. | reverse complement strand
TGTGATGAGCCGGCAGCTCTACTCGTCGACGGTGAAGGAGATGATGCGCAAGGCCGCCTTCATCGCCACGACCAACGACCCCACGCCTCTGACCGACCCGTCAGGAAGTCGCCGTTATCTCTGTATCCGCACCAACGGAATCATCGACACACGCTCGCCGATTGACTATCCGCAACTCTATGCGCAGGTGAAATGTGAGCTCAGTGCCGGTTACCGTTCCTGGTTCTCGTCCGAGGAGGAGGAATCGATCCAGACAGCCAACAGGGAGTTTCAGCAGTTCGACCAGCTGGAGGAGATCTTCAAAGAGCTGTTCCATAAGCCGCAGACCTCTGAAAAGGGTGTCTGGATGACGGTCTCCGCCATCCTGCACCTGATGAAATCGGTGTATAAAGCACTAAAAGAGGATACGTCGTCATTCCAGAAACTGGGGAGAATCATCAAACGGCATAACTTCCGCAATCGCAAGATGCATGCCGGATCGGAGTATTATGTAGCGAAGAACGAGAAGAACCCATAGCGGCGTAACAGCGGCGTTTCGTTCCGTAGTATCTATTTAATCAATAAATTTAAACAACTTATTATCTGCCTGTTAAGTTCACTTAGCGACGTAGCGAAATAATCAAGTTCACTCGCAACTGAAGGCAACGGCAGGTAATCAATAACAATTAGAAAAATGATAGAATGTATTATTAAGAAAACAGAAAAGAAAGGTTCGTCCACAGACGGAAAATATTTCTTAAAAGTGCTCCACACGAATGTTGTCGACTTTGACAGCCTGGCGGCACAGATCACCTCGGAGACCTCGCTGAGGAAGAGCGATGTGCTACGGGTGTATATCGAGCTTTGCGAGCATATCATCAGCAATTTGCGTAATGGTTATATCGTGGCCCTCGATGAATTGGGACGTTTCAAACTGGAGGTGGAGAGCACCGGCGTGAAGAGTATCGATGAAACCGGGTTAAGACAGCTCAAGGGTGTTCACTGCTGCTTTCTCCCCAAGGTGTTGGGCAACAGCAACAAGATGTTGGACGGACTTGATTTTGAAATCAACAGATCATGCTCAAATATGAAATAATCAAGGCCATGCGTCCCCAGATGCGCAATTTCGGCCGGTATGTGGCGAAGGTCACACACCTCCGCACCGTCGGCACCGAACGTATAGCCTTTGAGATGGAACGTGACTGTTGCGTCAAGGTCTCAGATGTCAAGGCCTGTATCGCCGAGCTGTCTGAGAAGATCATCACCCACCTGCATGATGGTGATATCGTAGTCCTCGATGGCATCGGACGTTTCAAACTGGAGCTCGACTGCAAGTCGAGCTCCTCACCCTCCTCCTTCACTCCGTCCCATATCACCGGCATCCACTGCATCTTCAAGCCCGCCTCCTATAAAGGCAGTATCGGGATGTATGAGGTGGAGTGTAAGAAGAGAACGTAAAATTCTCTCGTCGATGTTATCAGTGAGCTTCTTCTGGTATGAGAGGAACAATGCTGCATTCCCCACTCCTGATTATTTTTTTTGTTAACTAAACCTTTCCTCTATACAAATCACATTTACACAATACCTCAAAATGAGATTGGAACTATTTTGTGTCAGTATAACATAATAAGTATAAAATATTATTTGAAAAACGTATTACTTTTATCAAAATTGATTATCTTTGCACCGTCACTAAACAGAATATGAGCCAGATAGATATCATAAAAAAACTTGCAATTAATGGGCTTGAGAATGACCAAGAGCAACTGAAGGAGACTTTAAGGGACTTAATAGATTATTCAAGAAAGACCCGTAAGACAAACTTTGCCTTGCAATTGCAATCTATTCTTCAAGACGGTATCAGACGTCAGAACCTTGGAGGACTGACTACAGTTGGCTCTAAACAGTACTTTAACTCAATAGAGGAAAAGGAGATAGAAGACCTCGTCCTGGAGAAACTAACCTCCGACTATACAATGAACAATCTGATATGTTCGAAGGAAGTAAGGAATAACCTAAACTATTTTATAAAAGAGCAGAACTTGGCGAAGATGCTGAATGAGCTAGACTTACCTATCTCCAACAAGATGCTGCTTTACGGTCCTTCCGGCTGTGGAAAGACTCTTACATCATATGTGATAGCAGGCGAACTCAAGAGGATGATGTACGTTGTAAATCTCGGAGCAATCGTATCATCAAAACTTGGCGAGACAAGCAAGAACTTATCAAAACTGTTCAGACGTGCTGCTCAAGAGAATTGCATCATTTTCCTTGATGAATTTGACAGTATCGGAAAGGTGCGTGACTACGACCAGGATCATGGTGAAATGAAGCGTGTGGTTAACACACTACTCCAATTGTTCGATTTCCTACCTAAAGAAACAATCATTATAGCAGCTACCAATCAGATACAAATGATAGATGATGCTCTGAAAAGACGTTTCGATATGACATTGGAACTTGATGCTCCTACCCTTACAGAGATCAAAGCATTGATAAAACTTACTCTGGAAAAGACTAAAGTGAAGTTTGACAACCAAAAGAAAATCAATGCTATTGAGAAAAAGTGTATCGGATTGTCTTATTATAATATCCAACGTACTCTCTTAACAGCAATGAAGCGCAGCTTACTTGATTTGGATACAAATATCGCTCCAAAAGAATTTTTCATCAACACTGCAATCTGGGAGCAACTGATAGACAAAGAGAAAGAGAATATAGAAAAACAGAGTCATTTCTGACTCTGTTTTTTGTTATATCAGGCATCAAGTGTGGCTGTAGCTTCCACAATATTCTCATTGAATAATATTACTTGATTCTCAGCATACAGTTCATCATATAAAGATAATCCTGACTCCAATAGTTTCTTGTTTACAAGTTCTATCCGCAAGCAGAGTGAGAAGTTTATCGGAGTCTCAATATTATCTTTATGGACACACTTAAATGCTATACCAATTTTGTTGTCTATCGTCAGTAGATCATTT
>DAIOSW010000191.1:0-3026 GCA_036752365.1 Prevotella sp. | reverse complement strand
ATGATTAAAATAGACCATATTGCCGTTTATGTTCATGACCTGGAGAAGGCAAAAGAATTCTTTGAGAAGTATTTTCATGCTCAATCAAATGAGCTGTATTATAATCCCAATACTGGTCTGAAGACTTACATCCTCTCATTTGACGGACATACACGTTTAGAGCTGATGACCCGTCCTGAGATAAAGGACGTTGGAACATCTGCGGTTAGAAACGGATATATTCATTTGTCCTTCAATTTGGGTAGTAAACAGAATGTTGATGACCTCACTCAGAAGATGGAAGAAGACGGATTCTGTGTTTTAAGTGGTCCCCGTGTAACAGGTGATGGTTATTATGAAAGCTGCGTCGAAGGTCCCGAAGGCAATCTTTTGGAGCTGACGGTATAATAAGAAAAATAAATAAAATAAAGTAGATAGAGATGAATTTAGAGACAGACAGACTGATACTTCGAGGTATTGTAGAAGATGATGCTCAGGATATCTTCGAATACGGAAAAGAACCTAATGTAGGTCCTAATGCGGGATGGAAACCGCATGAAAGTATCGAAGAGACCCGTGAACTCATGAAACAAATATTCATCAATCAACCTAAGGTCTTCGGTATTGTTCTCAAGGAAAACAAAAAGATGATAGGCTCCGTCGGACTGATCAAAGATCCGAAACGGGAAAATCCTCATGCCCTCATGCTAGGTTACGCCCTTTCTGAACGTTATTGGGGACGCGGACTGATGACCGAAGCCTCGAAGGCTGTCCTTGATTTTGGTTTTAAGGATTCAGAAATCACCGTGATCACCTGTTGTTGTTATGCCTTCAACAAGCGTTCACGCAGAGTAATCGAGAAATGTGGATTCAAGTATGAAGGATGTTTGCGCCAAGGCGAAATGAGATACGATGGTGAAGTGATGGATGTGGAGAGTTTTTCGTTATTAAAAGAAGAAATATGAGAAGAAACGTATTGATACCCGTTGGTGGGATTTTCTACTATACAAATAGATAAAAAAGAGATGTTATGGAAATAAAAGAAGAAATTAGAAACATGGTATTATCTGCCGGGGCAGATGTATGTGGCTTTGCAAATGTTGATCGTTTTGAGAGTGCTCCCGAAGGTTTTGCACCTACAGATATTTACAAAGACTGTCGTTCGGTCCTTGTTTTGGGGTTGGCTTTGCCTAAAGGGATGTCGCAGGTTAACCCTCAACTAATATATAATTACTTCAATGGTAATATCGTAACGATGGTAGATGATATCCTTCTGCGGGTGGCTAAAAAGATTGAGAGTACCTTTGGAGGTTTTACCGTTCCTCTGCCATGCGATATGGCTGGTTCATGGAATGAGGAGACCAAGACTGCTCATGGCATCTTGTCAATGAAACATTTGGCGGTGCAGGCCGGCATCGGTTTTATGGGTAAGAACACGATCTTGTGTAATGAGCAGTTTGGTAATCTGATGACAGTGGGAGCCGTTCTTCTCAGTCTGGATCTGCCATCCGATGAGTTGTGTGTCAATCATTGTCCTCCCAAGTGCCATATCTGTATAGACAACTGTCCTGCCCATGCCATACGTGAAGACGGTACCGTGAATCAGACCCTATGCCGCCCCGTTGCTTATGGTACTACTTTTAGGGGATATGGCACCGTGGAATGTAACCGGTGCCGAATGGGGTGCCCACTGAGATTTGGCGTAAAGAAAGTGGCCGGATAAAGAAATATAATGACCAGTTTTGTCAATCAAAAAGAAAATATTCTATAACAGATACTTCTCGTATATGTTTTTTTGTTACTTTTGTAACTCATATATCGGATGATTCATAACTGTCCGTTCTAGTGGTAACGTATCATTCGGGAAATACGATCTTAATAGAAAAAGTTTTTAAGGCAATTTATAACGATATATAAAGATAAGAGTATGAAATTAGATGGATTCGGGATATTTGTTAAGGACATGCCGACAATGGTTAGATTTTATCGTGATGTCTTGGGATTTGAAATCAAGGAGGAGGAAAATACAACCAATGTTTATCTCATCAAGGATGGAACCCTTTTTCTTTTGTATGGAAGAACTGATTTTGAGAAGATGACCGCAAGCAAATTCCACTAAGCCAACGGTGTAAGCGGCCATTTCGAGATAGCTCTGAGTGTGGACAATTATGATGAAGTGGATAAAACTTATAGAGAAGTCATAGAGAAAGGAGCCATATCCGTCATGGAACCTACTACTGAACCGTGGGGACAACGCACTTGCTATATCTCCGATCCGGAGGGAAACCTCATTGAGATAGGTTCGTTTACAAAATAATTTCTATTCTGTTTAGTCTCAAATAGATAGAAAACAGGATACACATGGAATAGAAAAAGAAGATTAAAAAGATGAGAAACAATCCCAAAATTCTTGGAACTGAGAAAATAAGCCGGTTATTAATCCGTTATGCACTGCCGTCGATTGTGGCTTCGGTAGTGATGTCCGTATTCAACATCGTTGATAGTATATTCATTGGTCACGGTGTGGGGACACTGGGATTGTCCGGATTGGCTATCCTGTTGCCGTTTATGAACATGATGGTGGCGTTCGCCACACTCGTGGCTGTGGGCGGAGCAAACCTGATGTCTATCCGTTTAGGGCAGAAAGACTATGAGGGTGCCAACACCATTCTGGGAAATGTGGTGACTCTGAGTACCATTTATGCGGTGGTATTAAACATTGTCTGCTATATCTTTCTTGATAAGATCCTGATCTTCTCTGGAGCGTCAGCCGAGACACTGCCTTATGCGCGTGATTTCATGCAGGTGTTCCTTGCCGGCGTCATCTTCACGCAGTTGTTTTTTAATCTTAACGCGATGTTGCGTTCATCCGGAGCTCCACATAAAGCGATGATTGCAACTATCGGTATGGTGGTGATCATCATTATATTGAATCCTATCTTCATCTTCAAGTTAAACATGGGAATGCGGGGAAGTGCTTTGGCAACAGTCTTGTCACAGGCGATCATGCTGTTTTACCAGCTCCATCATTTTCTTAATAAGAAGAA
>DAIOSW010000190.1:0-3224 GCA_036752365.1 Prevotella sp. | reverse complement strand
TGAGCAGAAATCCAACAAGAATGATGAAGGATTCGTTTCCATCAAGTTATATCATGGAAAAACAGAGGACCAGATTCAGATTGAGGATGTGGCTGAAGCTGTCGATGAAATGTTAAGTTATGGCATTCCACAGTATAAGATTGCCATTATAACAAGAAAGAATGACGAGCTGTCAGCCATTGCTGAATATTTCGCAGAAAACAGAAAAGAAATAAAGATTATATCCAATGAAGCCTTCCGACTGGATTCGTCCAACAGCGTAAATATAATCATTCATGCGATGTACACGCTGAATGATCCCACCAACTATCTCTCAAAAGTGTCTTTAGCTAAGATGTATCAAAATATTGTGAATCAAAACAATATCACAGATAATGATCTATTGCTTAACGGTAAGGATCATTTATCAGACTACCTTCCCCAACGTTTTGTGGATGAAGAACAGACCCTCCTGTCTAAACCCCTATATGATCTGGCTGAGTATATCTACGATGTCTTTATGCTCGATAAACTCGATAAGCAAAATGCTTACGTATGTGCTCTTTATGATGAGATCATCGATTTTGTGAACAGTCACACCTCAGACATCAATCTATTCCTTGAAAAGTGGGAGAATGACCTTTGTCGTAAGTGTATCCAGAGCGATGAAGTGGATGGTATCAGGATGTTTACCATACACAAGAGCAAGGGACTGGAATTTGAAAATGTCATCATCCCCTTCTGCAACTGGAAGATGGAAAATAAGAACACGATATGGTGCGAACCTTCCGGTACTGAATTTGATGAACTGAGACTAGTACCTATAGATTACGTCAAGAAGCTTAAGTTTACATGCTTTTCTGAAGACTATCAGTTTGAACATTTCCAGAATACGATGGATAACATGAATATGTTGTATGTCGCCTTTACACGTGCAGCCCGCAATCTCTATGTGATAGGTAACAATCTTGAGCGTGGAAAGGTTGTCGATGCCTGTCTGGAGAATGTCAGTAAGAAACTCGATGGCAGCATGTACATCAAAGGTGATAAAGAGAATCCGAGCCTCTTCAACTATGGCACTCCTGAGGAATATGTGGAAAAGAAAAAGAACCTATCATCCAATGTCTTTCTCCAGGAGCCTGAATCGAAATATGTTAAGATCGTCACCACAGACAATCATGTTGAGTTCAGACAGAGTAATGACAGTAATGAATTCTTTGAAGACGCAAAGGATGACAGAAGAGGTGAAGGTATCATCCTTCACCGGTTATTCTCTGTGATGAATACCGTCGCGGATATCGATAAGGTTTTAAAACAGATTGAGTTTGAAGGAATTGTCGGTGGAGACGAGGATTCTATTGAGATCATCAGGAAAATGTATGAAACCAGTATGACAGACAGTCTTGTGAAAGACTGGTTCTCAGGACGATGGAAGTTGTTTAATGAGTGCACGATCCTTGCGAAAGACGCGAAAGGAAACCTGCAGGAGTCCCGTCCCGACCGTGTTATGACAGATGGAGATCAGATGGTTGTTGTTGATTATAAGACCGGTGATCACGATGAAAGCGGAAAATATCAGCGACAAGTCAAGGGATATATCCGTCATCTCAGAAATATGGGATATCAGAATGTGACCGGGTATCTCTGGTATGTAAAACTTAACCTAACCGAAGAAGTAAAATGAACGAAAATACATTCTTAGAATATGTTGCGGAGGATATCATCAAGAAATATGGTACCGATTTATCGAATATTGCAGTCGTCTTCCCCAATAAGCGTGCCTCCTTATTCTTAAACGAGTACCTGCTCCGCCATGTCGACAAACCGATGTGGAGCCCTGCTTACATCACAATCAGCGACCTGTTTCGTAGTCATACCCCCCTCACTGTTGCCGATCCGTTAAAACTGGTCTGTGACCTATATCGGGTTTACCTTGACGTAACGGGTGCCAGTGAGTCACTAGACAGATTTTTCAGTTGGGGACAACTGATGATCAGTGACTTTGATGATATAGATAAGAATATGGCAGATGCTGACCGGGTGTTCAGCAATGTCAAAGATATCCATGAAATGGACGATATCTCCTATCTAACCGAAGAGCAGATCGAATTATTAAAGCTGTTTTTTGAACATGTGAGCGGAGACACGGAACTGAAGAAGAAGTTTTTCCATTTATGGAATAATCTAGGCAATATTTATCATGCCTTCAATGAGAAGTTGATGGCCGAAGGCATTGCTTACGAAGGAGCTCTTTACCGTTCCGTCATTGAGGATAAAAATGTAGAATTTAAGTATGACAAGTATCTTTTTGTCGGTTTCAACGTTCTTCAGATGGTTGAACAGCAACTCTTTACAAGACTCAAGAAACAAGGAAAAGCAGCCTTCTACTGGGATTTTGATCATTATTATATGAATAACGATCATGAAGCCGGTTGTTATATCCGCAAGTATTTGGCAGATTTCCCCAATGAGTTTGATGTCGATAATGATGCTATCTATAATAACTTTGCAAAGCCAAAGTCGATATCCTTTATCAGTGCAACGACAGAAAACATACAAGCCAGATTTGTAGCCGACTGGTTGAACAATAACCATATAGAACCCAACAGACGTACTGCCATCGTCATGTGCAACGAGGGCGTACTCCCTACTATCATTCACTCCCTTCCACCGGCGGAAGAGATGAAGGTAAACATCACCACGGGATACCCTTTGGCACAATCACCTGTGGCCTCCCTGTTGTCCCAACTGCTGGCCTTACAGACCAGTGGCTTTACCAAAGATGGTAATATCCGGAAACAGTATGCAGTTGCGGTTCTTAAGCACCCTTATTCCAGATATATCACCTCGAAATCAAATGAACAATTAGTTCAACTAATGAATACTAAAATGTTTATTATCAGTAAGTCTGATATGATAGATGATGTTGACCTGTTACAACTATTCTCACCTTATGACAGTTTGCAGGAACGAGTAAGATGGATAGCCGATCTCTTAAAGAAGATAGCTGTAAATAGTCATGAAAAGGATCCATTCTTCAGAGAGTCTGTCTTTCGTGCCTACACCTTGATCAACCGTCTTTTTCTGTTAATAAGCTCCGGTGATCTCGATGTCGATGTGATAACATTCCAGCGTCTGATGACTCAGATTATCACCTCAACCACAATCCCATTTCATGGTGAACCGGCAGAAGGTCTCCAGATTATGGGGGTACTTGAAACCCGTAATCTTGATTTTGACCATAT
>DAIOSW010000189.1:0-3226 GCA_036752365.1 Prevotella sp. | reverse complement strand
GCCTTCATCCACTGTTACAGGAAGAAATGCCAGTTTATTCTGGGCTTTTGATAGAGGGGTTACATCGTAAGTATTCTGAAAAGCCATGGCAAAAGGATTCTTATCGTTAGTAGAATAAGTCAGATACGAAGTAAAGTCACGATTGAAGCCGAAATCAGCCTTTTCATCCAGCACCTTCACACGACCTTTTATATCCGAGAAGAAACGATAAGCGATACCCTCGTCATAAGCCCGGACAATGATTCCGCCACTTTTCATCTTCAGTGTCATCTCACGACATGAAGAATCGAAAGCCTTCGCACGGTAAAAGGTTGCGTTCACGGTTTCATTGACAGTACGGAAGCTGGACTTCTGCACCTTATCATAAATACCGATACCACGGTTTTGATCAAACTGCATGTAGATGTTTGACGGAACCAGAATTGTATCCTTTACTCCAAGAATAGAGATTTTAGTTGTATCACCATCATCACTGATAATTGCAGTAAGATTACCTGATGGCGAATGCACCATATATGTCTTTTGAGGAACATCCTTCGCTGCTATATATGCGGGGACAAACGATAACAAAACGAGAACTTTAGAAATTGTCTTCATAAGCTATTAATATTTAGTGCAAAGATAAAGGTTTTTATCATATAGCCCATGAAAAATCGTACTGAAAGATAACAAAAAAAACCAATCTCGCTACTGAGATTGGTTTTTGTTTATCATTTAGAATTCTGCATTCTTAGGTGTTCTTGGGAACGGTATCACGTCACGAATATTTTGCATACCGGTGACAAACAATATCAGGCGTTCAAATCCAAGACCGAATCCTCCATGAGGACAAGTACCGTACTTACGTGTGTCGATATACCACCACATATCCTTCATTGGAATGTTACGGCGATCAATCTCAGACATCAGCTTATCATAATTCTCTTCACGCACACTACCTCCGATAATCTCGCCGATCTGTGGGAAGAGGACATCAGTACCCTGAACAGTCTTATTATCTTCATTAATCTTCATATAGAAAGCCTTGATATCTTTAGGATAATCAGTCATAATGACAGGCTTCTTGAAATATTCCTCCACAAGATAACGCTCATGCTCACTGGCAAGATCAATACCCCATGAAACAGGGAACTCAAATTTGTGACCTTTTGCGACAGCATCTTCGAGGATCTTGATACCTTCTGTATAAGGAAGTCGTACAAACGAATCCTTAAGGACACCCTCTAAACGTTCGATCAACGTATTGTCAATCATCTTATTGAGGAAGTCAAGATCATCCTTACAGTTGTCTAAGGCCCAGGTAACACAATATTTAATAAAGTCTTCTTCCAAATCCATCAAGTCCGCCAGATCAATGAAAGCCACCTCCGGTTCAATCATCCAGAACTCAGACAGATGTCGTGGTGTATTTGAATTCTCAGCACGGAATGTCGGTCCAAAGGTATAGATACCACCTAAAGCTGTAGCACCAAGCTCACCTTCAAGCTGACCACTCACGGTAAGAGAAGCCTGTTTTCCGAAGAAATCATCATCATAGAGAATTTTACCATCCTCACCTTTCTTCAGATCGTACAGATTCTTTGTCGTAACTTGGAACATCTGTCCGGCACCCTCACAGTCACTTGCCGTGATAAGAGGAGTATGGAAATAAAAGAAACCCTGCTTATGAAAGTAGCTATGAATAGCCATTGCCATATGATGACGTATGCGGAACACAGCTCCAAAGGTGTTGGTACGCAAACGCAAATTGGCATGTTCACGTAAGAACTCCATAGAATGTCCTTTCTTCTGAAGTGGATAATCAGCACCACAGGTACCAAGCACGTCAAGCTCTTTGCACTGGATTTCCACATTCTGTCCACTACCCTGTGACTGCACAAGTTCACCGTTGACACTGATGCAAGCACCTGTAGTTATACCTTTAAGTAACTCCTCGTCGAACTTCTCAACTTCAACGACAATCTGCACATTCTTAATAGTAGAGCCATCATTCAAAGCAATGAAATTAACAGCTTTACTGCCACGACGGGTACGTACCCATCCCTTTACATTGACAATAGTACCGAAATCGTCGCGATTGAGCACATCGACAATTTTCGTTCTACGAATCTGTTCCATTTTATTTTCCCTCTTTGTATTTGGTTGATTAAATCTGTCTGCCATAAATATGACAGACAGATTCTATATGTATATTAAAAATATTATTCAAAAGCACCCATGCGAAGGATATCTACCTCTTTCTCGGTAAGATAACGCCAGTCGCCACGGCGGAGATTCTTCTTGGTAAGTCCTGCGAACTGTACGCGGTCGAGCTTAACGACACGATAGCCAAGGCTTTCGAAGATACGGCGAACAATACGGTTCTTTCCGCTATGGATTTCGATACCCACCTGCTTCTTATCCATCTCGTCAGCATAAGCTACTGCATCAGCATGTACCTCACCATCCTCAAGGGTAATACCCTTGGCAATCTGTTCCAGATCATTAACTGTCACATTCTTATCGAGATGAACGTGGTACACTTTCTTTTTCAGGAATTTAGGATGAGTAAGTTTACTTGCCAAATCACCGTCATTAGTCAGCAGCAATACACCTGTGGTATTACGGTCAAGACGTCCTACTGGATAGATACGCTCTTTACAAGCATTTTTTACCAGGTCCATCACGGTCTTACGCTGTTGAGGATCATCACTTGTAGTAACATAATCCTTTGGCTTATTTAGTAATACATAAACTTTCTTTTCGATGCTTATCGTCTGCTCATGGAACATAACCGAATCAGAACGTTTAACCTTTGTTCCTAGTTCGGTAACAACAGTACCATTCACTGAAACTACACCTGCTACGATAAATTCATCTGCCTCACGACGGCTGCAAACGCCGGCATTAGCCAGGAACTTGTTCAGACGGATCTCTGCATTCGGATCAATGTTTTCCTCCTTATACTCAATCTGTTTTTTCAGGCTATATTTTGCATTAGGATCATAATCACTTGTATGTTGACGATAGCCACCATTGTTGTAACCACCGCCATTATTGTAGCCACCACGCTGCTGATAGCCACCGCGTTGCTGGTAACCACCACGCTGTTGGTAACCACCGCGCTGTTGATAGCCACCCTCACGTTGCTGGTAACCGCCTTGACGAGGCTGATAGCCACCCTCACGCTGTTGGTAACCGCCTTGACGAGGCTGATAGCCACCCTCACGCTGTTGGTAACCGCCTT
>DAIOSW010000188.1:0-3229 GCA_036752365.1 Prevotella sp. | reverse complement strand
ATCAGGTCTATATTTAATCAGATGATATGGATGTGCAGAACCTGCCCGATAATTATCGGGTGTTGGCATTACATTGGATATGAGAATTATCTTCATACTTTTATATGATTTCTTGGATTACCTTCAACAATGCATTCTCTTTATTAGTCTCTATTCTGATAGACTGCCCCACACTTGCATTCACTCCCGCCTGATAATCCCGATCTTGGTCGCCAATCATAATAGAATGGGGCATATCGATATTCCAATCCTTCGCTGCCTGAAGCAATAATCCTGGTGCCGGTTTCCGACAGTTGCATTTTATCTTATATTCTTTTCTCTCTTCGGGATATCCTCCATCTGGATGATGAGGGCAAATATAGATATCGTTCAGGTATGCATGCTCTGCGCCTAGCAACGTTTCTAGTTTAGCATGTATATAATCCAGCTCTTCTAATGTACAGAGATTCCTTGCGATGACAGGTTGATTTGTTATAACAATAGCAAGATAACCCTTTTCGTTAATATAACGGATGGCGTCTGCCGCACCTTCTATCAGTTCCATTTGCTCTGGTTTGTTTAGCAGATTTACCTCCTTGTTGATAACACCGTCACGGTCTAGAAATATGCATGGTCTTTTATTCACCCTGTTCAGCCTATTCACCTTTCCCGATATAACATCTCCGCTGACAGCATAATATCTGTCAGGTGTACCCATATCTTTAATATACTCCGCTGTGTTATAACCATAAAGTCTCATACCGTCTTGTAGGCATTTAGGCAATACATTCTTTTCTATATGCGACTTCGTCCCGACTTCAATCTCAGAAAGAATAGAAGGTGAAAATATAAAGAGTGCAGCATTGACCATATTATGACTGATAAAACGATCCGGATGCGGCTTAATAAAGAAGTTCTTAACCTTTCCGTCTTTATCCACATCCACAATGTCACTGTCATAAGGATGATCGTTAGGATGAACCAACAATGTAGCATCCGCATGTTTACGATGATGAAAATCCAACATGTGTATCATATCGAAGTCCATGACCGTATCTCCATAGAACACAAAAAATTCTTCTGTCAGTTTATCCTTCAAATATCCCAATGCTCCAGCCGTTCCCAATGGTTGCGTCTCCTGAAAGTATTCAATCGTTACGCCCCATTTAGCACCGTCACCAAAATATTCACGAATCTGATCACCAAGATATCCGATGATAAATAAGAAATCCGTAAATCCGTAACGTTGAGCCATCAATAACTGATATTCCAATATCGGTTTACCGTCTATCGGTATCATCGCCTTGGGGATATCAGCGTTGACTGAAGCGATACGCGTACCCTGTCCGCCAGCTATTACAACAATCTTCATATTATTTATTATCTCCGAATAGATTTTGTTCCACAATACAGCAGATGATATGCCCTATCAGTGTTTCACACTCCTGTATACGAGGCGTATCCGAAGACGGAACTTTGATTACATAGTCGTAATCATCCATTTTGCATGGTTTCTCACCGGTCATAGCTATTGATATGATACCTTTTTCTCTGCATACAGGTAAGGCCTCCACCAGATTCTTCGAATTGCCGGAAGTGGATATTCCGAAGAATACATCTCCCTTACATCCTTGTGCCTGTATCTGCCGAGAATATAATTTGTCAAATGAATAGTCATTTCCTATAGCGGTCATAATAGAGGTATCCGTAGTAAGAGCCACGGCTGGTATACCCGGTCTGTCAAAATAGAATTTACTGACCATTTCACCTGCGAGATGTTGGGCATCCGCCGCACTTCCACCATTTCCGGCAAAGAGAGTCTTATGTCCCTTCTGGTAGGCCACCGTACAAACTTCAGCAACTTCTGATATCACAGAAATCAGTTTTTCGTCACTCAACATTTTTGTCTTAACATCAATTGATTGACTGACATGCGATTTTATAATGTCACTATAATCCATATTATCGTTTTATATCTTGTCTGTATCATATATCTTCCATCCATGAGCTCCGCCATCCGTAAACTGGAACGGCATTACGAAACCATCTAGTTTTTTAAGAGCACCTACTACATCCATCTTCTTTGTCGGCTCTACTACAAACATAATAAAGCCACCGCCTCCGGCACCGCTCACTTTTCCTGCTATGGCACCTGCTTCGATTGCAGTATCCATCGCTTTCTGTATATTCTCATTTGAAATGGCACCTGCCATTTTCTTTTTATTTTCCCAACCTTCACCTAAAACTCTTCCAAACTCGTGAATGTCACCTTTTAACAAAGCCAATTTCATATCAGATGCACTCTGTTTTATCTTATGCATAGCTTCTATCGCTGTCTGATTACCTTTATTGGCATTCTTTTTCTGCTCATCTATAATGGCTGCACTGCTTCTCGATGCACCTGTAAAATAGAGCACCATTGATGCTTCAAGTTCATCAATGATCCATCTCTTGATCTTCAACGGATTTACGATAACCAAATCATTAGGCAGGAATTCCATATAGTTAAAACCTCCGAATGCAGCTGCATATTGATCTTGTTTACCACCACTTAGACCTAAATCCACACGTTCTATTTCATAAGCCAAGCGGGATGCTTCATAGTCACCAAGAGGCAAACTAAGCCATTCGATGAACGCTTTAAGAATGCAGACGACCATCGCCGATGATGTTCCTAGTCCGGAACCTATAGGTGCATCGTTATAGGTAGTTATTCTAAAACTCTTTGCTTCAAAACCATAATCCTTTATTATTCTATTATATACGCCTTTAATGAGGATAGCATCACCGTCTATATCAAGATACGTTGATGATGTGTATGATTTTTCTGTCTTAGCATCATACGACTTGATATGTATCTGTCCGTCATTCGTTTCTTCTATGGTACAATAAGTATAAAGATTGATTGTTGCGTTCAGCACCAATCCTCCATACATATCACTATAGGGTGATACATCTGTACCACCACCTGCTAATCCTAGTCTTAAAGGAGCTTTACTACGTATAATCATTAGATTCTATGTTTAAAATAATAATTCACATAAATGCCAAGCATGTATTGTTTCCACGTCATATAAGGGCCTTTTACTGGATAAGTATTATTTAGTTTCAAATCGGCAAGCATCTTCTTTACAAACGCTGTATTCATCATTGGATTATTCTTCCTTTTTAAAGAAAATAATAGATTAAGAGTAATTGAATTGCTCCACTTGACAATATGTTTTTTTAGTTTTTTGTCTAATAATTTTTC
>DAIOSW010000187.1:0-3260 GCA_036752365.1 Prevotella sp. | reverse complement strand
TTCACATCGTGAACACGTAAGATTGACGCTCCCTTCATCAGTGAAATGGTATTGATGACAGATGTGCCGTTGAGAGATTCATTGGGAGTACATTCCAGCGTCTTGAATATCATCGACTTGCGAGATATTCCTACTAAGATGGGAAGTTCCAGTTCACGCAATTTATCCATATCTGAGAGAATACAGAAGTTCTGTTCTATCGTTTTACCGAAGCCGAAGCCCGGATCAAGTATAATATCCTTCACACCAAGATCACGCAGTTGCTGCACTTTGAGCGCAAAGGAGATCATCATATCGCGCAAGGTCGGTTTGGTAGACATCAGGATGTATGGAACATTGAGTTGGGCAACAGTTCTGAAAAGGTTGCTGTCGACTTCACCTTCAGACACATCATTAATAATGTCTGCCCCAAACTCATTCACACTCATTGATGCCACAGAACTGCGGAATGTATCTATTGAAACAATAGCATTGGGATGCGACCTCCTCACGATTTCGAGTCCATGACGCATACGCGCCATCTCCTCTTCTTCGCTGACGAAAGTAGCTCCCGGTCTGGTGGAATAAGCACCAACATCAATGATTGAAGCGCCTTCAGACAATATCTGATCAGCGCGTTCTTCAATCTCTTTCTCCGTCTGTTTACGACTACCTGAGAAAAATGAATCCGGAGTAACATTAAGTATTCCCATCACATGAGGTTGTGACAGGTCTAAAAGATGTCCCTTGATGTTTATCGTATATTGTATCAAACTATTCATACCGCAAAAGTACACATATTTTTTTGATTTAGGCAAATAGGGGAAAGTTTTTTATGAAGTAATTATTTTAATGAGAAAATCGATTATGATGTATGCAAATATAAACATATTTTTTCTTATTATAATCCAAAGATTCAACGTGCAAAGGAGCATTAACATAATACAGAGACAACAACCAATCATAAAGGATATAAAATACAAAAAGTTCCTCTATCCTTCTGAAACAGATAAAAACATCATAATAATGTTGCAAAATCTTTTTGAAATATCTCTTTTATGCAATTATTTGAAATAAATTTGATGATTAGTTATTTTATTCATAAATTTGTCGCAATATATGGCCGCAATCAAGAATAATTATCTAAATAAATTTATACTTTATGAAAAAAAACTTTCTTTTCCGTGCAGTCATGCTCATGTTCTTCAGTTTGTCAGGAGCATCAACATTGACGGTATCGGGTGCTAATCCATTTCTCCCTCTATGGGAATGTATCCCGGATGGTGAACCTCACGTGTTTGAGGACCCTGACAATCCCGGTAAATTCCGTGTTTATCTCTATGGTTCACATGACATGATCAAAACCAGCTATTGCGGTCGTGACCAAGTTGTTTGGTCTGCTCCCATTGATGATTTAAACCATTGGCGTTATGATGGTGTGATCTTTACTTCTACAAAAGATGCCAATGGCAACCTACTAAATCCTAACGGAGTGGGCGATGTTCTCTTTGCCCCGGACGTTGCAGAGGTAGTTGACAAGAACGGGAAGAAAACATATTATCTATATCCCAACAATCAGGGAGGTGGACGTAATGGGATGATCGCAAAGGCAGACCGTCCGAATGGACCTTTCACCGTTTGTAATTGGAGCAAAGACGACCCAAGAAAGTCGGATGGAATATTGGCATTCGACCCGGCAGTGCTGGTAGATAACGACGGACGCGTCTATGGTTACTGGGGATTCCAGCAGTCCTTTGGCGCTGAACTTGATCCGAACACGATGGCAACAGTAAAACCTGGCACTCAGATTGTGCGTGACATGGTTTCAAATAAGAATCAGGAAGGCAAATTCCGCTTTTTCGAAGCCTCTTCCATTCGCAAGATCAAAGATAAATACGTGTTCATCTACAGTCGTTGGACCGAAAATGGCGAATTCGGCTTACCGGACACCAACTACACATTAGCTTATTCTTATAGCGACAACCCACTAGGCCCATTCACCTATGGTGGAACAATCATTGACGGACGTGCTCGTGGCACAGACGAGAACGGGAAAATAATACCGACAGCCACACCTAGTTGCAATACGCACGGAAGTATCTGTGAAATCAATGGTAAGTGGTACGTGTTCTATCACCGTGAGAATGGTGTTGACGAATATGCACGCCAGGCAATGGTAGCTCCTATTACAGTAAAAGTAACCGAAGGAAAAAATGGAAAAGTGGAGATCTCAGAAGGAGAGTACACATCAGAAGGTTTCGAAATCAATGGATTGAATCCTTTTGAAAGGCATTCTGCCGGCATCGCCTGCTACTACACAGGAACACAAGTGGCAACTCATAACTGGCCCAAGACTACCTATTACGGATCTTATCCTACACCTTTCTATGGCACAGAGGATAAATATGAGCATCCCTACGACATCCGTAACAATACGAACCCTGTCGTGAATAATCTAAGCGGTTCGATCGTCGGATACAAATATTTCAATTTCAATCCTATTTTCAACAAAAAGAACGTATCACTGCTCTTAAATATGAAACCTGAGGGTATAGATGGTACCATCAACATCATGATTGACAGTCCTTGGCCTAGCAAGGGTGGCATAAAAGTGGGTAGCATTTCTGTCAGCAAGAATATGCCAAACAAGGTAACCCAGCTACGTGCACAACTATCTAAGGTGAATAAGTTAAAAGGCAAACACGCCCTGTTCTTCGTTTTCTCATCTCCTACAACAGGGAAGTCTATTTGCGAGATGGAAGACTTTGTGTTTGAATAAATCACATCAATGATTTTAATACTAAGTTGACGATACCAAACTCTTCTGAGGTTAAGTATCGTCAACTTTTACATATAATCTAATCATGGTTATGACCTGCGAAGAAATTGCTGATTAAAGGTCGAAAAATTAACTATTCTTTGGGAATATTTATTTAAGCTAATAAATATAGGCAAACTTTATGATGATTCCAAAGATAATTTGTAAATTTGCATTTCATAACAAACAAAATTAAAAACGCGAAATGGAAATTTCAGAACTTTATAAGATATTTCTACAACATCCTCAAGTTACAACCGACAGTCGTAACTGTCCTAAAGGCTCAATATTCTTTGCACTAAAAGGTGATTCGTTCAACGGCAATGCTTTTGCAAAAGCCGCATTGGAGAAAGGGTGTGCATTTGCTATCATTGATGAAGAGGAGTTCGCAGAACCTGATAATGAACGCATCATCCTCACTGACGACTGCCTGAAGACTCTACAGCAACTGGCTAACTACCAC
>DAIOSW010000186.1:0-3261 GCA_036752365.1 Prevotella sp. | reverse complement strand
CACAGGTACCAAAAACGGAGATATTTTCTTCTCTCAAAAGGATGATAAAGGTAAATGGGGCAAACCTGAAACGATCGAATCAGATTTAAATTCTTCTTTCGATGAGGGAGCATGTTGTTTCACCCCCGACAATAAACAAATGTATCTGACCCAATGTAAAACAGATCCAAGTTATCCGAGATATGCTACAATATGTACATCTAATCGTTCAAATGCTTCATGGGGAAAAGCAACGCTGTTGGAGATCACAAAAGATACACTCTCCAGTTACGCTCACCCGGCGATATCACCTGATGGTGAATGGCTCTACTTCACTTCTGATATGTCAGGAGGTGTTGGTGGATTAGATATATGGAGAGTGAGACTGACAACTAACGGACTGGGAGGAGTAGAAAATCTTGGTGAACCTATCAACACTCCCGGAAATGATGAATTTCCCGCTTTCAGACCAAACGGAGATCTATACTTCTCATCGGACGGACATCCGGGTATGGGCGGATTAGATATCTTCATCGCTACAGCTGATACCGTAACAGGGAAATGGACAATCGAAAATCCGGGGTATCCACTAAACTCGCAGGGAGACGACTTCGGTATCACATTCGAAGGTCTACACAACCGGGGATTCTTCTCGTCCAACCGTGGTGATGCGCGCGGATGGGATCATATTTATAGTTTCGAATGTCCTGAAATATTACAAACGGTGAAAGGATGGGTATACGAACAGGAAGGATATGAATTACCGAAAGCTCTTGTATATATGGTAGGTAATGACGGAACCAACCTCAAACTGAGTGTAAAAGGCGACGGTTCCTTCACCCAAAAGATTAACCCGAATGTGGACTATGTCATTCTTGGAACATGTAAAGGATTTCTGAACCACAAGGAACAGTTAAGGGTTGACTCTGCCAACGAATCGAAGGAGTATGTTCTGCAGTTTCCTTTAGCATCTATCACAGCCCCTGTTCTTATCGACAATATTTTCTATGATTTCGATAAATCAACTTTAAGGCAGGAATCGACAAAATCGCTTGACGAACTTATATCATTACTCAATGAGAATCCAAACGTCACGATAGAGCTTAGTGCCCATTGTGACTATCGTGGCCCAGAAGCTTATAACAAGATGCTCTCACAAAAACGAGCCGAAACTGTTGTGAATTACCTCATCGCACATGGCATTGCAAAAGACCGCCTTACACCGAAGGGTTACGGAAAGGAGAAGCCCAAAACAATACGAAAGAAGCTTACTGAGACTTATCCTTGGCTAAAAGAAGGTGACATACTTAGTGAAGAGTATATAAAGAAACTGGATAAGGACAAACAGGAAATCTGTAATCAGCTCAACAGACGAACGGAATTTATCGTCTTACGTACCACTTACGGAATGTTTGACAAGGAAGGGAACATGAAAAATCCTCCTAAGCCCAAGAAGGCAGAGGAGGATAACAGTAATGATGATCTATTCTAATTAATCAGCGCTCAGCCATCACTAGGTTATAGATTCCAATACCACCAAGTGCAATGATGGCAATAGCAATGGCTAGAGGACTGCAATCAAAAATACAATGTGTAGGAGTCGTACGAAGTATGACATCTAAACAATTGATAATCAGTTTAAATCCGTGACATGTAACAAACAGTAAGAGGGCTGCAAGTAAACACATAGTACTCCAGATGCGAGAATAACGTGATGCCCTTGATGGCAACTTATGCATCACGCGACGGCTAAAACCATCATCATTGATGATCTGCTTCTGCTCTGCAAAGAACTTGTTTATCAATATATCATCTTTGTCTGTCATGCTATTGTTTATAAATTCATCTTTCATAACCGTTTTGTTTTAAATAAGACGCTAATTTTTCTTTTCCTCTCATCAAATGGGATTTTACCGTATTCTGAGATATTCCAGTGATTGCTGCAATATGATCGATTGTTTCACCCTCCATCAACTGCAAAGTAATACATGTTCGTTCATCAGGTTTTAAATTTTGAAGCGCATGGTAGATATCCATTTTCATGCCACTACTATCACTTCCGGAACTTTTGACTGATACAGCTACAGAGGTATCCACATTATCTGTCAGTTTCTTACTACGGGTGTAATCGTAAAATACATTATATGCTATACGATACAACCATGTGGAAAAACCTGCCATGCCATGAAATGATGCGATGTTTATATAAGCCTTGATAAAAGTATCTTGAGCCAAATCATCGCTGAGTTGCGAATCTCCCAATGTCTGGTTCATAAAGAACCGTCTGACAGGTTCCTGGTATTTCTTCACAAGTGTGTCAAAGGCACGCTTGTTATGAAATACCGCAACCTGGGCAACTAGAGAGATATCGTTTATATTATTCACCGCTGTGAGTTTTTTTACATCTGTTCTGATGTTTTTTCGTCACTATTCGACTCCTCTTTATCTACAGGAACCTCATCTTCCATCTTGAATGAAGAGTTAAAATCCTGAGAAGATTGTTCTGTCTGAGTGTAATCTCTGTCTTTATATTTATCAGACTTGTGCGTAGTCTTTGCTATAATAGTCTGTCCTATTCCCATGAAAAATACCAGAAGTCCAACTCCTATAAGTGGTTCTGCTCCGATGATCCAAAACAAACATACTAATCCTAAACCAATACTGGCATTACGAATTCCTCTTGACCATAGATATTCATTTGTCTGACGATCTTCACGTAACAACTCTTGAGGTACCGACTTTCCCTGAGCTATAGCAGCCTGAGCCAGTTTATATTTCTGATTACGGTTGCGGAAAATAAAATATAATATCACTGCGATAAGAATTATTGGTGAGAGTATGGCTACAATTCCAACGACTGCGAAGAGAAAAGAGAATGCTTCCATATTGAAACCGGAATTAGCAAGACGTTCTATGAAACGGTCTGGTGTGGAATAATTGTAGTCATTGTTATTATTATAACCTGCGTTATAAGCAGTATCAGTATCTGCCGAATCAACAGCTGTGGTATCTGAATAAGCTGTGATACTGACATTTGAAGAGTCTTTGCTGGCATTGATATTAACAGATGCCCTCGGATGATGACGATGATGTTGAGCTGTTGCCTCTGCAGTAATACCAAAGGCTAGAATCATCAAGAATGAAATAAAATACTTTTTCATATTGTTTCTTTTTTTATTATTTTCTGACTGTTAGACGTAATCAAATATAACTAAGTTGCAAAGTAATAAAAAAAAACGGAATTTAAAGAATAAAATATATAAGAGTATAAATAATTAGAGG
>DAIOSW010000185.1:0-3381 GCA_036752365.1 Prevotella sp. | reverse complement strand
GCGGATACGTTCCTCCATCTGCCAGAGCTCCTTGGTCTCACCACGGAACCCGGTAACCTGAGCCCAACCTGTGATACCCGGCTTGGAGAAGTGGCGAACCATATACTTATCTATCAGGCTTCCATACACCTCTGTATGATGCAGCATGTGAGGGCGCGGACCCACAATACTCATGTCTCCCTTAAGAACATTGAAGAATTGAGGAAACTCATCTATGTTCGTCTTTCTCATAAAGTTGCCGAAAGCAAATTTACGTGGGTCGTTCTTTGTTGCCTGTGCCTTGTCTGCATCCTTGTTCACATGCATGGAACGGAATTTAAGACAGTAGAAGGTATCACCATTCAGACCCGTTCTTGCCTGTTTGAAGAAAATTGGACCAGGACTCTGAATCTTGATGATGAGAGCTATGAATGGAATGAATGGTAGAACGCACAAACATGCAAGCCCGCTCACCACGATGTCGAAGCTACGCTTGATAATGCGGTTTGACATGCTTGTTAGGGGTTCTATGCGGTTTGAATATACCGTCCTTCCCATGAAATTCTGGGCATCAAGATGCAATTTGTACTCACCAAACACACGTGGCAGGTAGTAGAAGTGTATCACATTCTTATCACAGAAGTGTATGATGTTGATGATCTCAGGATCTTTATGCGACAGACAGCAGAAAACCTCGTCAATATTGGAAGGTTCACCATTGATGGTATCATTCATGGTAGAAGAGATAATCTCTTTGAGCTGTTTCATGTTTCCTATTCTTTTCAACCCTTCCGGATTATCAGTGATGTCTTCATCTGCATAATATCCTTTTACGATATAACCTGCCGAGGGATCTTCTGTCATCGTCTTGTACATCTCGCTCACGGCAGGATCGTTACCTACAAAGACGACGGTGCGTGAGTTGCGGCCCTTAGAGCGGAAATACTTTAGTAATTTGAGCTCGCAGAGTCGGCTTATGATGAGAGACAGATAGAATGTTATGCCGAAGATAATGCTGAAGGAGAACATCTTTCCCCCGTGACCGAGTAGTCTTGAGAAGGTAAAGAAACAGAATGTTGTTGCTGCAGCCAGATATAAAGTACGCTTTGTAACCTGCAGGAACCCGATCTTTCTGACATGAATGATGGTGGAATAGAAGTATTCGCCTAGGAACAAGGCAGCATTGGCAACAAAAAAGGTAATCTTTGTTGCTTTGTCGAAATACGCAGGTATGAGTTCTTGACCATATTGGGTATAGAACAACAGTACGATGTTGAGAATAACGAAATCGGCACCTATCACCAGTCTCCTTATCATTTCATTTCCTTTATAATGCTTGTTCGTCATTTGCTTATGTTTTTTATACTCCTAGTTATTTATATATCTTTTTAAGTTATTTGAGGTATGCTTAAACTGATATTTGGTCGCAAAGATAATAATAATAGTTGAAAATCGGAAATAAATCAGCAAAAAAATATCGAAATAGACCAACTTGAACCAACTTGAACCAGCTTTTCTTATTTTTAATCTGTTTAAATGATGTTTTTTCTTCCTTTTTACTTTCTTGCGCATATCTAGGTATTTTTATAAGAATAGGTAGTTTTTTTAGAAATTGCTTGGTGGTCTCAAAAGAAAAACGTACTTTTGCAGCCGGATTATCACGGATGATTCTTCTTTGAGACCTGTTGGTACTGGGAGTAAACTCCTGATGTGATGCTGTCTCTCATTGTTAATTTGTGAAATCTTAAGTATGAACAATAAACGATTTAGATAGTAATAATATGCAATTAATTTTATTATCGGGTGGCTCGGGTAAAAGGCTCTGGCCACTTAGCAATAATGCTAGAAGCAAACAGTTCTTGCCATTGCTCGAAAAGGAGAATGGGGAGATGGAAAGTATGGTTCAGCGCGTGGTACGTCAGGCTCAGGAAGCAAATCTGACCAACGATATTACGCTTGCTACAAACGCCAGTCAGCTGGATATCATCCAGAACCAGCTGGGAGAGCGGGTTTCTGTGGTTACCGAACCGGAGAGGCGTGATACTTTCCCTGCTATCGCTTTAGCTGCAAGTTATCTGAAACTGAAGAAGAAATGTGAGGATGATGAGGTTGTGGTTATTATGCCTTGTGATCCTTATACCGAGTTGGAATATTTCCATACCATAGCCCGTATGGTGGAATGTGTGGAGAAAAACGTCGCCGACCTCGTGCTGATGGGTATCAAACCTACTTATCCAAGTGCAAAATATGGTTATGTGGTTCCTTTTGCTGAAGGAGAGAAGTATCAGATAGTGAAGAGATTTACCGAGAAACCGGATGTGCCTACAGCAGAGAAACTCCTGGAGGAGGGTGCTTACTGGAATGGTGGTGTCTTCGCTTTCCGTTTGGGCTATATGATGCAGATTGTACGTAAGTATATGCAGAGTGAGAACTTTGAAGATACTCGTGCAAGATATAGCGAATTTCCAAAAATCTCTTTCGACTACGAGGTGGCGGAGAAGGCTGAATCGGTAGCGGTAGTACCGTTTAATGGTGAATGGAAGGACCTGGGTACCTGGAATACACTCACTGATGAGCTGCACCATGCCAGCATCGGTAATGCGGTGATGGGAAGTCATTGCGAGAATACGCATGTCATCAACGAACTCCAGTTGCCTCTGTATGTGGATGGCTTGAAGGATGCTGTTGTTGCAGCGAGTCCTGATGGCATCTTCGTCTGTGCAAAGAAATATTCCGAGGACATCAAGAAGGCGGTAGAACATCTTACTCCGCGTCCGATGTATGAGGAAAGAAGGTGGGGTACTTATCGGGTGATTGACGATTCTGAGTATGCTGACGGCAATCATTCGCTCACCAAGAGTATTACCTTGAAGCCAGGTAAGAATATCAGTTATCAGCTTCATCACCATCGTTCAGAGGTGTGGACATTCGTAGAAGGTGATGGCATCTTTGTACTTGATGGTGAGGAGAAACATGTGAAGGCTGGTGATACCGTGGTGATTCCTCTGGAGCATTATCATGCCATCAAGGCGATTACACAGCTGACTTTCATCGAAGTTCAGAATGGTAATCCACTGGTTGAGGAGGATATTGAAAGATTCGATTATCAATGGAAAATGAAATAAAACACAAGTTTTTGTGATATAATGTCAGTATTTAAACGTGTCAAAGTGTCAGTATGGATGCTTTGGCACGTTTTTCGTATACTGGCGGGGTGACGGGTAGCAATACCTGTCGACAAAATAAATGTATAACAATTAAAATATTATAGAATCATGAACATTAAACCATTAGCAGACAGAGTGCTGGTACTTCCTGCACCAGCTGAAGAAAAAGTAGGTGGAATTATTATCCCTGATACAGCAAAAGAGAAACCACAGCGTGGTAAGGTCGTTGCTACAG
>DAIOSW010000184.1:0-3427 GCA_036752365.1 Prevotella sp. | reverse complement strand
ACCAAAAATAATCCTATTTATTTTATTCTATAAAAAGATAATTTTAGTAGGAACATTTTGTGTACTTTTGCGTCGTATTACTATAGCGTGTTAAACATATCAATATATGAAAAAAATAGGTTATACTATACTTTTTTGGGCCTTGGCAATGGCAACTAACACATTGTCAGCACAAAACGATACTACAAAGTCGGAATATATCAGTAAATACATCAGCACCGCCATGATGTTCAATCAGGTATTTCCTCAAGAGAAGGTATATCTGCACTTTGACAACAACGGATACTATATCGGTGAAAGGATGTGGTTTAAAGCTTACGTGACACGAAGCTGTAAGACTTCAGAGAATAAAAGCAAGGTATTATACGTGGAACTGGTAGATCCATCTGGGAATACGGTCGAAACACAGAAACTAGAGATACAGAAGGGACAAGCTAATGGTGACATACAACTAGACAAGTTGTTGACCAGTGGATTCTATGAGGTAAGAGCCTACACAAAATATATGACCAACTGGGGAAAAGATGTGATTTTCTCCCGCGTTTTTCCTATTTTCAGAAAGCCATCTGCCGATGGCAACTACAGCCAACATGTCATAGACGAGATCAGCTACCGTAAACGACTGCCCGATTATCGCGAGAAAGATACGATGAACAATGAAAAAATAAATGTGCATTTCTATCCTGAAGGCGGTAAGATGATTAAAGGTCTGAAATGTAATGTAGCCTTTGACGTTACAAATAACGAAGGTGCACACATGGAGACTAACGGATATCTGTTGTGCGGAGGTGATACAATAACTGCCGTGAAGACTATGCGGGAAGGAAGAGGCATTTTCTCATTCACACCTACAGACAAACAGGTAGCACTGGTGCTTCATGACTCCAAAGGAAAATTAATAACCTTTACGATTCCAGAGGCTGCCAACGAAGGATGTGAGCTATCGGTCAACACATTACCTTCTTATGAGATTATCACAGAGATAAACGCAACAAGAAAACTCTTTGGTAAACAGATAGGGATGGTGATTATCCATAATGGGAATATCATTAAAAGCGACAGCATGATTCTGAATGAACACACGATTACGAAGATCTTTAAGAAAAGTGATCTGAAAGAGGGTGTAAACCAAATTACCCTGTTTGATACTGAAGGGCAGATTCTTGCTGACAGAATGGTATTTATCTATCCTCATAACAAAATTGCGAATATAAGAATTTCATCATCACCCAATGCACAACTAAAACCTTGCAAAAAGGCAGAGCTGACAGCAGAGACAATACCGAATACCACATTTTCTCTAGCAATAAGAGATGCTGAGACGCAGACCAACGGCAATAACACCGATGCAGCAACATGGTTATTGTTATCTTCTGATCTAAAGGGATATATCGAGAATCCATATTATTATTTGGAAAGTGATAACGAGGAGCACAACCGTGCCGCTGATCTTCTGATGATGGTACAGGGATGGAGAAGATATGACTTTAAAAGAATGGAAGGGAGAGGTTCCTTTGATAAATTCCAACCTGCTGAAGACAACTTATACGTCATGGGAAAACTGCATAAAGTCAAAAAGGCGGACGAGGTAGGCAATGTTGATATCAAACTCATTCTCTACAATAAAGACGGACAAAGTCTTGTGGGGGAAACAAAAACAAGCCAGCACGGATTTTACGCTTTCAAAATTCTAAAATGTTTTGGAGACTGGAACATGCAGATCTTCACGAAAAAACAGAATAAAAGTCATAATTATTATGTGGGTATAGACCGTCATTTCTCTCCTTCGAAAAGGAATATCTCCTTCTATGAAACACAACCCCTACCTGTCGACTCCCAAGTGATTTCTTTCAATACGTCAAGAGATGACGGAGTCAGTTGGCCCATGGAACATGACAACTATCTACTGAAGGAGATAAAGGTGAAAGGACATTATCTATACAATAATGCAAAAAACGTATGGCAAGAAGAAGCTCGTGGAGCATGGAAGTCAAGTATCTATTACGACTGTGACAAAGAAGCGGACGAGATTGCTGACCGTGGCGAGGATACTCCCGGATTTATGGAATGGTTCGAGGAAAAAAATAAATACTTAGAGGGAACTGTCACAAATATGAACGAGCCTATTTATTCCAAGCGTAATGGCTATACTTCTTATGATCTCGGTGACCTCAGCTATAAACACAGACCTATCATATGGGTGGTGAATAATCTCTTTTATACAGGAACATTCTTTCCTGTACAATATTCAGGAATCCTCACATCAAATGATACAGGATATGCAGGTGAGCCATTCCCAACATTTCTGGAGGATGCAAAGTCTGTATTTATATCTGAAGACGACAATATTTGGATGAGATATATTTGGGCGCAATCACTTTCCAGTTGCCATCCTGTAACCATCTTTGTCTATACGCATGATTATCTGCCAGCGAAAGAGAAAGGTATGCGCCGGACACACTTTGAAGGTTACAACGTGGCAACAGAATTTGAAAATACTGTTAATAACTATAGGCTCGTAGCTCCACAGCCTGACTACCGTCGTACTCTCTATTGGAATCCGAATGTCACCACGGACAATGAAGGAAAAGCAAAAATAGAATTCTACAACAATTCCACTTGTCATCATATTTCCGTTTCTGCAGAAGGGATTACGAAGGATGATAAAGCGATAGTCTACGAATAACTAGTTGATCTTATATTCAATATCCGGATTGCTTTCAATATAGGATATCAGATCTCTGCGTACGTCTACTTTCAGTTTTCGGCTCTGAAGAAGTACATGTATATTACCTTCAGGGTCGCGAATCTGGAAAAAGAGTTGTGCTTTTCCCGGACTGGCCAGTAACATTGTAGAAATGTCATTTACAATATCATCATCTAAATTCTGATAATCCATTGTAATGGTAAGGCTTTCTATCTTTGACTCCTTAACATCCTGCAAAAACTCTATGCCCCCAAGTTCAAGGCTTACCCTGCCATTATGCCACTTATCAATGCAACGGGCTGTTATGAATATCGTATATCCTTCTTGCAGGGAACCACTCCAACGTGCCCACTGATCTCCGAACAACACAAGTTCACCACTACCTGTAAAATCCTCGATGATAACACGTCCATATGGTTTGCCGTTTTTCGACATTTTTGTATTACAACTGGTTACGATACCTCCCACAGTCACAGACTCCTTCTTGGCCAAAGATTCGATATCCATCAATTCAATACATTTCGTATTGCATACGTTTTCGAGAATGATGCGGTACTCGTCCAAAGGATGGGCCGAAAGATATATTCCCACCAGCTCACGCTCTTTGTTAAGACGTTCGATATCACTCCACGATTCAACTTCAGGTACTTCCGGAGTGGCGACCTACACGGCACCGGCATCACCAAAGAGAGTATTCTGAGATTCGCGTTGTTCTGTCTG
>DAIOSW010000183.1:0-3434 GCA_036752365.1 Prevotella sp. | reverse complement strand
ACATATTTCCATGAATATCGCTAAATGCGTAAGTAGACATAGTATCACTCCCTTATATTGTAATTAAATATCGTTCAGCTTTTAATTTCTTGCAAATAGCTTGAATCAGCGCCTCAGCTTCGACCAGCGTCTCCGCCTGCAAATCTAACTTGGAAATATCCACAGGTTCAACGATGTTTGGAACAAAGACGTAACCATAAATCTTCTTCATTTTTTCTCCTTTCTTAACTGTTATATATATATTATATCATTATTTTTAATAAAAATCAAAAAAGGAAGCCTAAGCTTCCTTTTTAATTTCCTCTCGAACTTGTGTGAGCAATTTGCCCAATATATTAATGCCTTTTCCTTTGCATCGGTCACAATTACATACACCCCAGTATTGGTCATGCCATAGTGTGCCTTCAATCAAGTCTGCATCTCCAGTAGCAAGAAGTTTTTCTCGCAACTCTGGAATTGCAAACTTTTTTCGTAGTGCATCAAGCATAACTTGGTCTTTCACTTGTTCCCAATCTGAGCGCAAATGGACTCTCCGGCCAAGCTGCTTAGACTCGCCAGGAGTTTTGGCACGAGCAATTGCCAAATAATTTTGTATAGTGTCAGTTTTAGCCGCCTGGAAGTAGTGTTCTACTGTTGGAAATGTAGACGTTCCATCAGTAATGGGTGACTCATAGAAGTTGCTAAGGAAGGCATATTGACCATCAAACTTGTCAATTACCATTAAAATGCCCAACTTTCTACAGATTTATAAGATGGCATCAATTTGAGTTTGTGGATATTGCGTAGATGCATTTCTTCAATCTTGCAGAATGTCTCATAGTCTGGAAGAATACCATCCAAAAGGTAAGCATCTAATGTTGCATAGGAGAACCCTAGGTTATCCTCGTCTGTTTTTCCGCACATACCATCATCTGGGGTCTTATGAACAAGATTTGCGGGGAGGTCAAGCACCTCACCAATCTTAATAACCTCTCGGACAGTAAGATTTGCAAGAGGAGAAAAGTCTCCTGCACCATCGCCGTACTTAGTGGCATAGCCAACATAGTCTTCACTACGATTACAGGTATTTGCAACTCTTCCACCAACGGCCGCAGCTACTGCATAGAGCGTAGCCATACGTATGCGGGCGGGGGTGTTGGTCATGATGCTGGGGTCAGTGTGGTCAATACCAGCAGCCGCAAGACCATTATATAGTCCTGTAGTCGCTTCATATATATTCACCGTAAAGTTCTGGATGCCTAAAAATTCAACAAGCTGTTTGGAATCTGCGATATCCTTCTGGTCTCCATTCGGCATTAATACGCCAATAACTCGGTCTGCACCCAAGGCTTTAACACATAGGGCCGCGACAACAGAACTATCTTTGCCGCCAGAGATACCAATAACAGCCTTGCTCTGAGGACCATTATGCTGGAAATACCGCTTAATCCAGTTAACTAATTCTGAGGTTTCTCTAAATAAATCATCTTTTCTATGTGTCATTTTTATTTCCTCCCATAAAGAACTTTTAAAGCTTCATATGCCTGAGCTAATCCAGCTCTGTCATCTAAAAAGACATTAGCATGAATCTTTTTACCGCCGTAGTCTATAAAAGGGTTTTCCCCAACTGCGTGAATTGGAATATTGTGGTCTTCGATCCATAAGAGAGCATCATCAAGTTCTTTGCCGCTTCGACACGTCCACAAAATAAATACTGCTCTATCACCAATACTTCTGACCAAATCGCATATATCTTTATTCTCTTCACGATCAATCGTTGGCACGATATTATTATTATCATAATGACAAAGCGTATCATCAAAATCAACCGCAATGCTTAATTTTCCGTATTTCTTTTGTTCATTTCGTAGACGTTCAATAAAATCTCCGAACTCTCTGAAATCTTTGTTCATTAGAAACCCTCCGGATACATATTCGCTCTGACTTCGGCAAGAGTGTACTCCTTAACCATTTTGCCATCTGCAAACACTGTCTGCAGGAGATTAGGAACAGTATGTTCTGCCTGATCCCAGGTCAACTCATCCTCATATGTATCAAGAGTTTTTACTACACAGCAACCTTTCTGGGATTTCTTAAAGGTACTATTCTTAGGATTCTTAAAAATCATAATGGGATTGCCATCTTTGTCTTCTGCGTATGTGGCTTTTACTGCAATACCAAAAGTATCACGAGTATATGGATTATAGATAAATTCATGACAAGAATCAGACTCATCAATCTCTTCAAGGCACATCATGGAGAAAGAGCCTACGCCAAGAGAAACATTGCTAATTGCAAAGCCATTTTCAACAAGAATTTTATAGATAGCTTCACAGCGATTAGGGGTAATAGAGTCACCATAGATAGCCTTTACATGGGGGTCAAGAACTTTAAACCCCTTTGAATTAATCGTGCCGCCGAATGTCTTCCATAGTTTAAAGACTGTCGTAGTAACAACTTCTACTGGATCGCCACTATCCCCACGAATAGAGAGGCAACCATTATGAGCGAGAATTTCCGGCTTCAATGCGGGAAGGATATTATCTACAAGATTATCATAATCATAACTGTCGCTCACCATGGAGAAGCTAAGGTTAGGATACTTCTCAACAAGAAGCCTGCGGACGTGAGTAATTTCGTCGCCATCAATGGCAGCGTTGGAGCACATTACACTATGCTCAGTCGAAATAGCACCAAATGCTACTTCATCAACTGTACAATCACAGTTGTAATAGTCTTCCAAATATAGGATTGCCGGTACGGTCGCTGTATTGAGAAAACTCAAGCACCAGCCAGCACTGGATTTAGTTGCAGATTCAACACTCTGCTGACCTCTCATTGAGAAGTCTCCAAGCAGGCGAGCCGCACGAACATTTTCATCACAAGACAAATCGCGGTATTTATTTACAATCTGACGATATCTGTAGCCGACTTCCGCAGATACCTGTGTATGCCACATATAGGCAGATAGCATGGTTTCGATAGTATTAACCAGCCATACAAAATTCGGGTGTGTGTTTGAGATTTCAATCTGCGGAACCTTAATTCCACTTCTCATTCCTTCTGGAATCGCTTTAATCTCAATGGGCAAATATCCTAAGTCATGTAACTCAGCAATTTTACCGAGGTCATAAGAACTTGCGCCAAGTGTTGCATCAAGAACTCTGGAATACTCTTTAAGTATTTTCGCTTTTGGGACAGAGAAAAAGCTGTCATTGAAGCCATCAATAAGATACTCTTTAATAAATGCCTGTAAACCAAACATTGTTACCTTATCAACGTCTTTCAGTCGGCTCATACGAGGAGTGTAATATGATACCATCTTCGTAAGACCCGCGGGATACTGCTCATGATGGGTCGCTTTGTAAAAATCAATCAGTAAAAGTGGATTATGTTTCATAATAACTACCTCTCTTTTCTTTACCTTATATATATATTATATCATTATTTTTAAT
>DAIOSW010000182.1:0-3462 GCA_036752365.1 Prevotella sp. | reverse complement strand
GAGGACTATCTCTGTCAAGCCATTGAAGCCAATCTCGGAAAACCTCATGATGAACTTGTCGACAATGCGCTCCAGATGCTCGCCCGATACTGTCATGATGACGACTTGCCTAAGGAGATGTGCATCTACCGCACGCTTCGTCATCCTGATCTGGGTATCGACGAAAACTATGTGCGGAAGATTTTCGACAATGCATACAAAAAAGATCTGGTTCGGTTCCAGCCTCTCAGCCATGTCACACCTGAGATTCTACTCACCCGTAAGACACAGGCGTTCATGACCGACCGCTACGAACTGCGCCGTAACATCCTGAAAGGTGTGGTGGAATACCGCGTACGCGACGGACGCAACTTACCTTTTAAGGATCTCACTACTTTCGCCATCAACTCGATGACGCAGGATGCCCTCAATGAGGGTTTGAAATCGTGGGACAAGGACATGCGGCGTTATATCGATTCCGACAAGATCGCGGTCTACGATCCTATTGAAAACTACCTCGAGAATCTTCCCGTATGGGACGAGGAAGACCATATCGAGGCCTTTGCGAGCCTGATACCGACCGACAATCCCGACTGGAAGAAAAATTTCCACGTGTGGATGCTGTCGATGGTAGCCCACTGGATGGGTAAAGACATGATGCACGGTAACGCATATACCCCTCTCCTTATCGGTCAGCAAGGATGTGGCAAATCATCGTTCTGTCACAAGATTCTGCCTCCCCAGCTCGACAGTTACTACTATGACCATATCGACTTCAAGAACGAACAGTCTGCCGACCTCGCCCTGACCCGTTTTGCGCTGATCAACATCGATGAGTTCGACCAGCTCACAGCCCGCCGACAGGCCATCCTTAAATACCTGCTACAGAAAAGTTCGGTTAAGACCCGACGTCCTTACGGTATCGCCATCGAGGAACTGCGTCGTTATGCCAGCTTTATAGGTACGACCAACAGTACGGCTCCCCTCTCCGACACATCGGGAAGCCGCCGTTTCATCTGCGTACTTGTACAGGGGATGATTGACCACCATGCCGATATTGATCATGACCAGATGTATGCTCAGGCTGTAAGTGAGATCTGCGCAGGTGCCCGCTACTGGTTTGACGACGCCGAAACCGCCGTCATCATGCGTCAAAACGAAACATTCCAGATAGAAGACGGACTGGCAATGATGGTGAAGTCATATTTTGTTCCGGCAAAAAGTGAAAAATCCGGTGAATGGATATTCAACAACGACATTTTATCCACTCTTCGCAAGCATTTCAAGAATCTGAAAGACGATGTAGGCACACTTCAACGACTAGGCAAAACGATGAAAGATCTGAAATTCAAGCTGCACCGAACGACAGCAGGAAGAACTCAATATTTCGTTGAGAAAGCAACGAAAGAGTAAGAGATAAGCCATCGATATGTAAAAGATTATCTAAATATTAGTAAATCAACTTATTTTACTTAATAAAATAAGTTATTTTAATAGGTAAATTAAGTTATTTTACCAAGTAAAACAACTTAATTTACTTTTTTACGAAATAGCTTTTAAAATGCAACAGACTAGCGGATAAAACCTTAAGAATTAGCCGAAAGTGACATTTAAGTGATGTTATTTTTGGCAAACATCACTCAGTTTTCAGGATATAATCATCTGATATACTATTATTTAAAATCAAAGTGGTGATATTAGCATAAAAAAAATAAAAAATAATATAGGAATAAAGAAGTTAGAGTCTCAAATCAGATTAGCCAAAGACAGAGTAAAATAAATTCGTTTTTAACATCTACTATCAGATAAAAACATTATCTTTGTCCCATCAATCCATAAAAAACAGAAAAAATGCCAGTTTATTACAAATTTGCGAAGAGCAACATGAAAGGAAAGAGTGAAGGCCGCTATTATGCCAAGGCCGTTACGATGGGCGAAATCCATACACCCGAGATCGCCAAGATACTATGTCATTCATCCACAGTCACTGAAGGTGACGTGCTAGCGGTGCTCAAAGACCTGACCAGCCTGATGAAACAAGAGATGGGCGAAGGTCATACGGTAGTACTCGACGGTCTGGGCCGTTTCAAAATATCCATTGTCAGTGATACTGTTGCCGACCCGTCTGAGTTCAATGCCTCAAAACATATCCGCGGTCTGCACTGCAATTTCATCGCTGAGGGTCACCATGGTAAAGACACTAGCAAACTCACCAAACCCTTTACCGAAGGCCTCAAATGCAAGCGGGCACCGATCAACGATGTGGAATAAATGACAAGGGGATTTTCACTTATTATCTACAAATATCTTTCATTTATATTCTTAAAATGAACATAGTAGAAAAGAAAACCTTTCCTCTTGCGCCACGATGGAAAGTTTCTCTTTTCAACTATAAACTATAATAATAATCTTTTATCTTTTGTGACATCAACTTTCTACGCTCCACAAGGAACTCCTCATAGTGATGATAATCCATATCGACAACACTTTCAGGAATACAGTTCTCACGCAAATTCTCCTTCAACGTCTCAACGTCTGCAATATTACCAAACGCGATTTGACCATTCTTACATTTGGTACTTGCTTTTTGGAAATATACATTTGGAGCATCTTCACCAACGGCTTTGTTCACCTGCGTATCAAGATAAATAAAATTGGCTATTTGATTGTACTTAGCTTTCTGTGTATAGCCGTTTTTCATCAAATATTTTTTGGGAAATATGTGATGAACATCACCTATAACTGTTATCAGGTCACTTATCTTACTTCCGTTTGAAAACAATGCACTATCGCCCTTGAATATCTGCGAGGCAAGAAACACGTTGAAATAGGGACTATTCACAGCAGATGTTTCAAGATTCTGTACAAGACCGACATTCCAGAATGTGTCTGAAAGTTCGGCGGCTTCCACCTCAGAGGCAAAGTTCAAATATCCACGCTGACTGATGCGGCGAATATCCTGATCCATCACCGTCTCCGGAGAAGTGATATATCGGCTTGTCAACGTGGTGAGTACATACCATTTCACCACGTAATGTTTCAGTTTAGTTTTGTCTATCATTGGGTCTGCATTGAGCAGAAGATATAACGTATAGGCAAAATCGAGCGTCATTTGAGAATTGATAAGCTTGTTTGAAACAAAACCAGCCGATTTGATAGCAAGAACAAAGTTAGAGAACGAATACTCGTTCATGAAATCCATAATGCCATCTATCAACTTTTTGAATGATTGTTCCGCTATTTCTTCTTTATATTCGCGGGTTTCAAAGTCACGTCCACCAAGCAAACTTACCAAATCCTTCATCTTAGCACGGCCAAACTTATACATGAAGGCAATGCGAAGAATATCGTTGTAGTCTGGATCAAGAATTTCTTCCTTATCATCCTTTAGCCACTTCATCTTGTTAGCATAATCGGATATCATAAAATCCTTGTCCTTGCACATGTCCGTGTACCATTCAGGCTGAACGGCCAAGTGTGAGA
>DAIOSW010000181.1:0-3465 GCA_036752365.1 Prevotella sp. | reverse complement strand
CAAATTGAAGTAAAGCGTGGCAGACATCAATTCCTTCTCAACGAGTTTGTCCTGTAAAACCAATAACTTATTTTGCGCCGCAGTTTTCAATCTGCTGTCAGGATACATATCCATGAACTCTTGAGTGGTAGTCATTGCACTGATGGTGCGGGACTGGTCCAAACGTGGTTCCGGGGTACTCATGTAAAGAGCCTGTCCGATATAGAATCTTGCCTCCTCTGCATAATAGCCTCTGGGATAACTCGAACAGTACTTTTTGAAGTAGTCGGAAGCCGTCTCATAATCATGCATACAATACTCACTCATGGCAAGCATGTACAAACATTCCTGTGCGTGGTCTGTTCCTTTCGTAATAGTGACTAGTTCTTCAAGCAAAGATGTAGCACGAGTATAACTACCCATCGCAAAAAATTGTTTTGCAGCCTCGTATTTATAATCGTAATCGGTCGATTTATATACTTGATTGAATTCTGTAGAACATCCGGTGAGGATAACGCCTAAACAGAATAATGCTATAAGATTTTTCTTCATATCTTTTATTTGACATGCAAAAATACACATATTTCTATTAACTTGCAAAGCTATGAGAAACTTTTTCTCAAAAAAACATCCAAAATAACAGTTATTAGAGGATTATTTAGTATTTTTACGGCCCATTTATAGAATTTTGGCATGTCTGAATTTAAATTAGTTTCAAAATATAAGCCAACAGGCGACCAGCCGGAAGCTATCCGACAACTCACCGACGGGGTAAATAGAGGTGATAAGTCGCAAGTATTATTGGGTGTCACCGGCTCGGGAAAAACATTTACCATAGCTAACGTCATCAAAAATACAAACAAGCCTACCCTGGTGTTAAGTCATAACAAGACGCTGGCAGCACAATTATATGATGAGTTGAAAGCTTTTTTCCCATCAAACGCTGTTGAATATTACGTCTCTTATTATGACTACTATCAACCTGAGGCTTACCTGCCACAGAGTGACACGTATATAGAGAAAGACCTTGCCATCAATGATGAGATTGACCGACTGAGACTGGCAGCGACCTCCTCCCTCCTATCCGGCAGAAAAGATGTGATTGTGGTATCATCCGTGTCATGTATTTACGGTATGGGAAACCCGTCTGCTTTCTATGAGAATGTCATCGACCTGCACTGCGGACAGAAACTAGACAGGAATGTGCTACTGAGACGCCTGATCGACTCCCTATATGTAAGGAATGACATAGAACTGAAACGTGGCGACTTTAGAGTAAAGGGTGATACCGTGGATATTTATCTTGCATACACAGAAAACCTCCTTAGAGTAACATTCTGGGACGACGAAATTGACACACTGGAGGAGGTTGAACCTATCTCCTGCCATGTCATGGCAAAGTTTGAAGAATATAAGATATATCCGGCAAATCTCTTTATGACCTCTAAGGAGGGCACTGATTTGGCGATTAGACAAATTCAAGATGACCTCGTGGCTCAAATTGAATATTTCAACGAAATAGGAAAACCTTTTGAAGCCAGCAGAATCAAGGAACGGGTGGAATACGACATGGAAATGATCAAAGAACTGGGTCACTGTTCGGGAATTGAAAACTACTCACGTTACTTTGATGGGCGTGAAGCCGGAACACGTCCCTACTGCCTGCTCGATTTCTTCCCTAAGGATTTTCTCCTTGTAATAGACGAGAGCCATGTATCGGTGCCACAAATCGGGGCGATGTATGGCGGTGACAGGGCGAGAAAGACGAATCTGGTGCAATTCGGATTCAGACTTCCTGCAGCCTTTGACAACAGACCTCTCAAATTTGAAGAATTTCAACAACTGGTTCATCAGGTCATTTATGTTTCAGCTACTCCTGCTGATTATGAACTGAATGAGGCTGAAGGGATTGTAGTAGAACAACTCATACGACCTACCGGGTTATTGGATCCTGAGATTGAAGTCAGGCCGACAGAGAACCAGATTGATGATTTACTGGAAGAGATCCGTATCCGAAGAGATAAAAACGAAAGAGTTCTTGTGACTACCCTGACAAAAAGAATGGCTGAGGAACTGACGGAGCACTTGTTAGGTAATGGAGTGAAAACAAATTACATTCACAGTGATGTTGCAACGCTCGACAGAGTTCAGATCATGGAAGATCTGAGAGCCGGGATGTATGATGTTCTAGTGGGTGTAAACCTCCTGAGAGAGGGTTTGGATTTACCGGAAGTATCGCTTGTGGCTATCCTTGATGCTGACAAGGAGGGATTTCTAAGGAGCCACCGATCACTTACTCAGACCGCCGGTCGTGCTGCGAGAAATGTGAACGGAAAGGTGATCATGTATGCTGACCGTATCACAAAAAGCATGCAACTCACCATTGATGAGACTTCACGCAGGAGAATGAAGCAGATGAAATATAATGAAGAAAACGATATAACGCCAACACAGATACAGAAGGCTTTAAAACAAAGTTCACTGACCACAAACAGAGAACCACAAAATGCGGATACAACCGTCAACCGACCATATTTCGAACCTATTAACGATGCAATGGTGGCAGATCCGATCGTAATCAAGATGACTAAACAGCAACTTGAGAAGAGTATTGACAACACAACAAAACTGATGAAAGAATCTGCTAAGAATCTGGATTTCATCCAAGCAGCCCAATATCGTGATGAAATCGTCAGACTGAAGAAACAACTCGAAACGAAATAAAAATCTAACAAATTCCTTTGTTTTTCAATCGATTTACACTACCTTCGCAGAAAAATAGAAAGAAAACTATCAATAATGATGAAAAAGCTATACATACCGATCATAATTGTCGCATTTGTGATTCTGTGGAGCAATACATCATGCAGTTGTAACGAAGAGAATGATGTGCCCTTTGAAACTCTGATAGTAAATGCCAACACATCGATTAGCACAGATTCCGGTGCCCCCATGTGCAAAGTACACATCAACCTGATGTATGCAGACCGCACAAAGTCCAAAGTGGCCGACACGATCAATAAAACCATCATCAACAAAGCCTTCAGTTTTGATCATCTGTCGCCCCAACAGGCTGTCGACTCGTTTACCAACAATTACTTGAGCAACTATAAAAAAGATCTTACGGAATTGTACAAAACTGACAAGGACAGCAAGGACCTGTCTGCCGGCTGGTATGACTACAGTTACGTGATGAATTCTACAATCCAAAAAGGCTCAAAACATGTTCTGATCTATATCATACATCTGGAATCTTATGAAGGTGGTGCCCACGGGAATAGTCAGGATATCATTTTAAACTTCAACACAAGGAACGGTAAGTTATTCACTATCAACAATCTATTTGTTCCAGGATATGAGCATGGTTTAAATGAGCTCTTACTCAAAGCGCTCGAAGACAAGACCGGCTGTAAGAATCTCAATGAGTTGCACAACAAAGGATACCTTCTTTCCAGCGGTATTTACCCTTCGGACAACTTTATGTTG
>DAIOSW010000180.1:0-3498 GCA_036752365.1 Prevotella sp. | reverse complement strand
TGAAGGGTGAAGGTTTGAAAACTCTTTTTTATATATACGCGCGGCAAGGGAAAAATGAAAGGGTACCCTAGGGTCAAAAATCGGAAAAACCCTAAAAAAAGAATATAATATAAGATTTAAAATATACCCTTCACCCTTCACCTCGTTGCCACAACCCAGTTTCAATATCTTCGTCATCGGAGTACCTACATTTGTCATCTTGGTTTATCCTTCGGAGATATTCTGCTATCTTTCGGAGATATTTTCTTATCCTTCGGAGATATTTTGCTATCTTTCGGAGTTATGTTCTTATCCTTCGGAGATATTCTGCCGAATGATTCCATGATTTTTTCGCACTTTATTTCCCGAATCCACGCAAATCGCACAAATCGCATAGGTAGAAAACGGAAAAGACGTATCTTTGCATTCGAAATAAAACGAATAGCGTATGAGACTGGTAGAAGAAAGAGAAGATAAGAGATTAAGATGGCAATGGCAGATCAGTTTCAATCGCAAGGAGACTGACATGAAGACAGACATCACCATCATTCCTAGCGGCAACTATCATATCCTGATAAAGGGTCTGAAACAGAACGACATCATCAGAATATACGGAACCTCAGGTGTCCTGGCACTTCAGAAACAGGCAAAATCTGATACAGAACAGCTTCGCACACCAATAAATGGGACTGTAGCCGTAGAGGTAACACGAGGCAGAAAACAGATAGCCGTAAAGAAGATAGCCCTTAAATAAAGGAATGAATGACGTAAAATTACGGAATAAATGTTAATAAAGCGCAGAGATTATCGTTCGTTTCAATAATTGGCATTATCTTTGCGCTTATTATATTATTCAATAGACCATAAATAACAAAAGAAAATAGAATTATGACAGAAAAGGAAATGTACAATCTGATAAATAGTCAGAACAACCAGCAGAGCAATGGCTTTGCTGTTAATGAGAAAGAGCGAGGTATAAGCGGTGTTTTCTCTGCTTTGATGCGCAAAGTGTATACATGGATGACCTTAGCTCTCCTGATTACGGGCGTTACAGCCTATGGTGTGGCTAGCAGTCCTACCCTGCTGATGACCTTGATGACAAGCCGCGGCTTGCTCTTTGGCCTGATTATCGCAGAACTCGCCCTGGTATTCATCATTACTGGTGCCCTACAGAGACTCTCCCTGACTACGGCCACCCTACTCTTCATCGTCTACTCGGTTTTGAATGGTGCCATGCTTTCATCCGTATTCGTAGTATATACGATGACCAGTATTGCCAAGGTATTTTTTATTACAGCCGGCACATTCGGAGCGATGGCTTTCTATGGTTACACTACCAAGAAGGATTTGACCTCTTTAGGAAAAATACTCTTCATGGCGCTGATTGGTCTGATTATCGCTACCGTAGTAAACATGTTCTTGAAGAGTTCGGGATTTGATTACATTTTGAGTTACGCCGGCGTAGCCATCTTCGTTGGCTTGACCGCTTGGGACAGTCAGAAAATCAAGCAGATGCTCCAGACACAATACGACATGAGCGAGGGCGCACAGAAACTGGCACTCATCGGAGCCTTGACCCTGTATCTCGACTTTATCAATCTCTTCCTTTACTTGCTCCGCATCTTCGGAGGCAGTAACAAGGAATAATGAAAACGAGAACTGGGAATAAAGTAAAAAACAAAAAGAATAACATACATAACGAGAAAGGTTGGCTTGCCCTCAACGGGTTGGCCAACCTTTATTTTTTATTCCTAGAAAAAGTAAATGCTAGAGTTATATTCTCTTCAAAAAGTTCTATGGTGCAAAGATAGAAAAAAAAATGAAAACCATGGTTTCAAAATAGCAAAAATAAGTTTCAAATGGACAAAAAGTGTCTTTTGACATTTTTCAGTGTGCCGCTGATTTTTATAAACTACCTATACACCAACAACTTATGCATTTACTCTATATTTATTAGGAGAGCAACCAAAAGAGGCAAAAAATACTCTTCTGAACGTAGAAATAGAATTAAATCCCGATTTGATGGCGATTTCCGGCAAAGGATAGTTCGTTGACTTCAACAAATTCTCAGCATACTGTATACGATAAGTATTCACATAATCATAAAACGTCTGCCCATTCTGCCGGTTAAAATAGCGACTCAGATAAGTACGGTTCGTACCTACAGCCAGCGCCACATCAGACAATTTCAGTTTCGGATTGAGATAGATTTTATCTTCCTCGAACAACCGCTGCACCTCAGCAGCCATCCCCGAAACATCTACTTCGTTCTGCTCTAACGGTACAATTTCAACATCGCTCAACTCTTCTATCACTGACTCATGCCTATAAACAAAATAATCTATCAGCATCCAGAGTATCAGAGAACTTACCATATAGATATTGTCGTAATCCACTTTAATAACGAAACAGCTCAGCATCCATAAATGGCTCCCCAGACAGAAAGCACATAAAACCAGATGATATTATGGGTAAAAATATAGAACACCGGCAACAAGAGGAAAGGCAATTCCAGCATCAAAGCTTTCACCCATCTGAACCAGCCCGGCTTCACCAGTTCCATCAACACAAAGCTGTAGAACGGAATAATCATCATATCCAACGAAGACGTAAGATACCACGCATGCTCGTTGTCAAAACCATAAATCAGAAAGAAAACCATGTCCTTTACCAACTGCAGGTCGACCACAATCATGAGCCACATAATCATCCGAAAGAGCATCTCCTTTCCTTTTCTCCAAAACAGGAAAGCCATCATGGAGAAGAACATCATGCTCATACCATAAATAAAACTCGTTACCGAATCCATGTCTACTTTCTATATAAATAAACAAAAAGGCACACCTATGGAGAGATGTTCTAACATTCCAAAGGTGTGCCATGATATAAATTAATGCCTTATATATAATAAGGTGTAATATTAAATGAAATAACCTAATTAGTCGATTTCCTCATCGGCCTCGTAACCTCCCATCTCACGGATAGCATTCTTCAGCATCGTATACTGCTGGTAGAGATGGTTTACAGGCTCTTCACCCTTAGTATAATCGTGCATAGGTGCCTTGAGGAAGAAACTCAAGAAACGCTGGATTCCGAAACGGCCTGCACGAGCTGCAAGATCGCTCAACAATGTAAGGTCGAGCAGCAATGGAGCAGCAAGGATTGAGTCACGGCAGAGGAAGTTAATCTTAATCTGCATTGGGTAACCCATCCAGCCGAAGATATCGATATTATCCCAACCCTCCTTGTTATCGTTGCGAGGTGGATAATAGTTGATACGTACCTTGTGATAGTACTGAGTATCTTCATCGTTACCATGACCATAGAGATCTGGCTGAGCTTCTGGTTTCAGGATTGTCTCAAGAGTAGAGAGTTTACTTACCTCCTTGGTATGGAAATTAGCCGGTTCATCGAGAACGAGACCATCACGGTTACCGAGAATATTGGTAGAGAACCAGCCATTCAAGCCGAGACAACGGGTACCGATGATAGGAGCGAAACCACTCTTGACAAGAGTCT
>DAIOSW010000179.1:0-3501 GCA_036752365.1 Prevotella sp. | reverse complement strand
AGTTTGCATCCTATTAAAATAAAACGATGCTACTGCCAAATGATTTTGCAATATTAACAGAACAGCTGTTGGGTAATGAAGGAGCCAAACAGTTAATGGAGGCGATTGCTGACGAGGCTGTAGTAAGTATTCGACAGAATCCCTATAAATGGCCCTTTGATCATCAAAAGATAAAGCACAATGATGGCTATGTGACTTGGTGTGAAAACGGTCTTTATCTTAAAAACCGCCCCTCATTCACATTCGATCCCCTCATGCATGCGGGCTGTTACTACGTACAGGAAGCTTCATCAATGTTTCTGTCACAAGTAATCAAACAATATATGACTGCTCCTTGCAAGATGCTTGATTTGTGTGCAGCTCCTGGTGGCAAATCCACCGTAGCACGTTCTATTCTTAATGAGGGAAGTTTACTGATTAGCAATGAACCGATACGTAATAGAGCACAGATTCTTTCTGAAAACATAACCAAATTCGGTCATCCATATTGCATTGTTACGAATAATTATCCTAAAGACTTTAAGCAATGTGGAACTCAATTTGATATTATTCTTACCGATGTACCGTGTTCTGGAGAGGGCATGTTTCGTAAAGATAAGACAGCCATTTCTGAATGGAGTCTTCAGAATGTAGAAAACTGCTGGAAACGTCAACGGGAGATTGTGTATGACATTTGGGAATGTCTGAAACCTGGAGGTCTTCTAATATATTCCACTTGTACATATAACACGAAAGAAAATGAAGAAAATGTAAGATGGATTTGTGAAGAGCTTGGAGCTGATGTTCTACCAGTATCCATCAGTAATGAATGGAATATAACGGGTTCATTACTTGATGGTTTTGATAAGCCTGTTTATCGGTTTATACCTGGAAGGACTCGTGGAGAGGGATTGTTCCTTGCTGTTCTGCGCAAAGATGGTGATACCCAATTGGCTGATGCTCGTACCTTAACCTCTTCAAAACATAAAGTTCAAAAACAAAAAACTGAGATTAATAAATCTTGGATAAAAGAATCTGAGAAATTCGAGTTTTCAGTAAACGATAATATCATTACAGCCTTTCCTAAAACATTTTATGATATTTATTTGTCTATAACCAGTAAACTCAAAGTTATTTCAGCAGGTATTAGGATTGGAGAAATAAAAGGTAAAGATGTCATTCCTGATGAATCACTTGCTTTATCATTAGCTCTCAACAGAGATCTGTTTCCAAGCACTGAGCTAACCTACAGCCAAGCAATAGCATACCTACATAAAGAGTCCGTAACTCTCCCACCAGATACATCCCGCGGATTCGTGCTTTTGACATTCAAAGGTATGCCATTGGGTTTTGAAAAGAATATAGGCAACCGTGCCAATAACCTCTATCCACAGGAGTGGAGGATCAAGAGTGGATACATACCCGAAGAGAATCAATGTATAATAGAACAATAAGATGAAACAATATTTAGAATTACTTGACCGGATAATGTGTGAAGGAGTACTCAAAGGCGACCGCACTGGTACTGGTACAAAAAGCGTTTTCGGCCATCAAATGAGGTTCAACCTTGAAGAAGGATTTCCTCTGCTAACAACGAAGAAGCTACACCTGAAATCAATCATTTACGAATTGTTGTGGTTTCTCAATGGAGACACAAATGCTAAATACCTTCAAGAACACGGCGTGAGGATCTGGAATGAATGGGCAGACGAGAACGGAGATCTTGGACATATATACGGATATCAGTGGCGTTCGTGGCCGGATTATGAAGGTGGACATATTGATCAGATAAGTGATATCGTAAATGAGATAAAAAACAATCCGGATTCCCGAAGACTGATGGTCAGTGCATGGAACGTGGCCGATATCAAAAACATGAATCTACCTCCCTGCCACTGCTTATTCCAGTTTTATGTAGCTGATGGTAGACTGAGTCTTCAGTTATACCAGCGTTCTGCTGATACTTTCTTGGGAGTTCCTTTCAACATAGCATCCTATGCTTTATTACTCATGATGATGGCACAAGTTACAGGGCTTAGGGCTGGAGATTTTGTATATACTACGGGTGATACACATATCTACACAAATCATTTTGAACAAGTACAAATACAATTATCACGCACACCTCGTTCTCTTCCAACAATGAAGATAAACCCTAACGTGAAAAATATCTTCGATTTCCATTTTGAGGATTTCGAACTAGAAAATTATAATCCATGGCCACACATCAATGGTGCGGTCTCTGTATGAAAAGTCATGAGAATTAATATTATCGCAGCGGTGGCAAAGAATGGAGCTATCGGATTTGAAAATAAATTGATTTACTGGTTGCCTAATGATCTGAGACGTTTTAAGGCTCTAACCACCGGGAATACGATTATCATGGGACGTCATACGTTCGAGTCATTACCCAAAGGAGCATTACCCAACCGTCGTAATGTGGTATTAAGCAAAACGGAAAAGAATTTTCCGGGATGCGACTGTTATTCGTCACTAGAGGAAGCTATTAAAAGCTGTTCTGAGAATGAAGATATCTATATAATAGGTGGAAGCAGCGTCTATCAACAGGCAATGGAGATAGCCGACCGTTTATGTCTTACACTTATCGATGATACTCCCACAGAAGCAGACACATTTTTCCCATCTTATGAGAAATGGAAAGAATGTGAACGAGAGAATCACACAAAAGACGAAAAGCATAGTTATGATTACGCCTTTGTGGATTTCATCAAAAGATAGAACACTTACTGTATCTCGTCATCAATATCATCATCGTCAAGGTCAAGGATCGGAAGTTGACGGTGAATAGCTTCATTAAAAGAGATGATTGTCTCACTACGCGATAAACCCAACGGTTGGAGTTTATCGTGGATAATCTGCAACAAATGATGGTTATTCATCGCATAGATCTTGATAAACATATCGTACCCACCTGTAGTATAATGACACTCCACTACCTCTGGTATCTTTTTCAATTCGGCTACAACATGATCGAAACTCTCAGGATCTTTAAGGAATAGACCTATATATGCACATGTTTCATAACCGATCTTTTCTGGATCTATTATATATTGAGAGCCTTTGAGAATGCCGAAATTTGTAAGTTTCTGCATTCGCTGGTGAATAGCTGCACCACTAACATTACATACTCGAGCGACTTCCAGAAAAGGTATGCGTGCGTCTTCCGACACAAGGCGTAGGATTTGCTCGTCTAAAGAATCTAAATGATGATGTCCCATTTTTTATATTTAATTTATATTTATCCGTTATATCCTTTTTCAATAAAAATGCAAAGATATAACAAAAAGAATACTTTTGCAACAAATTCATAAGTAAAATTAGTCTCTTAATGATAAATTGTCACAAATCAGACATTTTTATCATTCATGTGATAGTATATGAGAGAATAATTTATTTGATAGGACAACAATTAACGCGGAAAGAGGGGGATTCGAACCCCCGAAACGCTTTAGACGTTTACACGCTTTCCAGGCGTGCCTCTTCAACCACTCGAGCATCTTT
>DAIOSW010000178.1:0-3513 GCA_036752365.1 Prevotella sp. | reverse complement strand
CTCGATGGCCAGATTCTGCTTTTCACGAAGAAGCTTCTGTTCCTTCATTTTATAGTTGAACATATTGAGGTCGGATGTCGCAGTAATATCCTTCAGAGAGTCACGATATAAGGTAAGTTCTGTCATAGCCTTGTAAGCAAGGTCGAATCTGCCCTGATTCTGATAAAGGAACGGCATCAGTATCATACGGTCGTTCTTATCCAGTTTCTTAATCTCATTTAACGACTCGTCGAAACGCTTCTCACTCCATAACATTTCCACCTTAAGCATTTCGTACTTGTTCCTCATATCGTCGTCCAAGGTATTATTCTTGACATAATCTTTAACCTTCTCATAACACCTTCTCATCTCTTTATATCTCCCCATGATACCATAGATGACACCCTCCTGAATAATAAAATGATTCTTGATAACAGGTATTGATGACAAGCTGGAACCCTTTTTTGAATACTCCAAGGCTTTTCCAAACTGTCCGAGACGGTATTCACAGGTAGCAATACTATAATAACATAAAAAGATTGAAGGTGAATTGACACTCTTGGCATAGTCAAGCTCCTTTGTGTAATATTTCAGTGCATCCTTAAACATGAGTCGTGACCTATAGCATTTGCCCATCATCCTGTAGCTGGCCTGAATAGCATAAGGATTGTTATCGCTCGTCGCCTGTTCATTCATCTTTTTAATCTCAGTGAAGGCATCAACATAATTCTTATCATCACATTCTTTCGTGATTAAATTAAGCCATACACAGTAATACTCGTCAATGTTTTTAGTTTTTCTCATCCATATCATGATCTTACGGACTTCCTTTTTAAACTGGTCATTGCTGAGGGTGGCATCCAGATATCTGACCTTGATAAGCAACGCTTTCGCTTGCATTTTCTTGTCTTTATTCTTCTTAGCCTTCTTATATAAAGCTTGGATATCAGCCAATCCCTCTTTTGTATTAGAATGTTTATAGGCATGATTGTATAAAGTCTGAATATCAGAATCATTGCTGAATTCATCTTTTTGAGCTGCTTCTATATGCAATGATGAGATGAAAAAGAAACAGAATGATATCAATATATACTTAAAAATGTTTGTCATAACATATAATTAGAGATGAAATAGATTCGTCAAAAATATCAAAGAAAACATTAAGTAGGAAACTATATCAGAAAAATTTAAGACTTTTTATACCTTAAGGAACATTTATAATTGAATATGTATACAAAATGGCAATACGAGCGAGAAATTGATCAGAAAATGAAAGCAGATATCCGAGTGAAAGCGTCCGGATGGTGATTTGATAAAAAATGGAAAGAAATACTTTGTCAGTAAAAATAAAAGATATAACTTTGCGGCCATTATGGTTCTGAATTATATTTGGATTGCATTCTTTGTCATCGCCTTTGTAATAGCTTTGGTAAAGTTAATATTTATGGGAGATATCTCAGTGTTTCCGGCGATCATGGACTCAACGTTCAGTTCGGCAAAAACTGCATTCGAAATATCACTGGGGTTGACCGGTGTTCTGTCATTATGGCTAGGCGTGATGAAGATCGGCGAAAAGGGCGGTGTGGTCAACGTACTGGCACGTTGGCTCAGTCCGTTGTTCTGCAAACTCTTTCCGGACATACCCAAAGGACATCCCGTCACTGGTTCTATCTTTATGAATATAGCTGCGAATATGCTGGGTCTGGATAATGCGGCTACCCCGCTGGGTCTGAAAGCGATGGAAGGTCTCCAGGAACTGAACCCTAAGAAAGACACGGCAAGCAATCCGATGATTATGTTTCTCGTTCTGAACACGTCGGGACTCACGCTGATACCTGTCAGTATCATGGTGTATCGTGCCCAACTGGGTGCCGCACAGCCTACGGATATCTTCATACCGATACTTATCGCTACATTCTTCTCTACCCTCGCAGGTATCATTGTGACAAGCCTCTTTCAGCATATCAACCTGATCAACAAGACCATGCTTATCACCCTCGGAGGAATGTGTACAGTAGTCGCAGCCATTATCTGGGGATTCGGGCAGATGGATAAGGGGCAGATGAATGTAGTCAGCACATCTGTTGCCAATATCATCCTGTTTCTGATCATCATCAGCTTCATTATTGCAGGTGTCAGAAAGAAAGTGAATGTCTATGATGCCTTCATCGAAGGTGCAAAAGACGGATTCAGTACCGCCGTCCGTATCATTCCCTACCTTGTGGCTATCCTCGTGGGTATCGGTGTGTTCCGTGCTTCGGGGGCAATGGATATTCTGATCGACGGTATCAAATGGCTTGTTCAGGTTTGCGGAGGCAATACAGACTTTGTCGGTGCTCTCCCTACAGCATTGATGAAACCACTATCGGGTAGCGGTGCACGTGGAATGATGGTCGACGCGATGACCACTTACGGTGCCGACTCATTCGTCGGTCGTCTGAGTTGTATCTTCCAAGGCTCTACCGATACCACCTTTTATATCCTTGCAGTCTATTTCGGAAGCGTAAGCGTACGTTACACCCGTCACGCCGTAGCCTGCGGACTTCTTGCCGACTTAGCGGGAGTGATAGCAGCCATTGCTATCGGATACATGTTCTTTGGTTAAAGATAAAAAGTTAAATCACTAAATATGGCAAATTTAAAATCACTTGCTAAAGATACGGCCATCTATGGTATGTCGAGTATCATCGGACGTTTTCTCAATTACCTTCTTGTGCCTATTTATACGGCAACTCTCTCAGCCGCCAGTGGAGGCTATGGTGTCATCACCAACCTGTATGCTTACACAGCATTACTTCTGGTCATACTTACTTACGGTATGGAGACCACCTACTTCAGATACGCCAACAAGTCCGGTGAAAATCCCGAAAGAGTCTATTCCACCATCTTAATATCCGTAGGCTTCACGTCAGTGATGTTCATCGCCCTGATCTTCCTCTTTCTGCGTCAGATATCATCGTTCATGGGATATTCCGATCACCCGTCGTACGTGTGGGTGATGGGGATAACAGTTGCAATAGACGCTTTCCAGTGTATACCTTTCGCTTACCTCAGATACAAGAACCGGCCTATCAAGTTTGCCACACTAAAGCTTATCTCCATTGTGATGACCATACTTCTGAATGTCTTATACTTCCTCGTACTGCCCACATTATACAAGTCGAGTCCCGATCTGATCGGTAAGATTTATAGTCCCACCGTCGGTGCAGGATACGCATTCTATATCAATCTGTTCTGTACCGCTTCCACCACATTCTTTTTCTATAAAGAACTCATAGGATTCAAGTATGTATTCGACAAGGCTCTGATGAAAAAGATGATGTCATACAGCTGGCCCATCCTCATACTGGGTGTGGCAGGAATACTCAACCAGGCAGCCGACAAGATCATCTTCCCTTATATCTATAAAGGTTCGGATATGAAAATGCAGTTAGGTATCTACGGAGCGGCAAGCAAGATAGCCATGATTATGGTGCTTATCACACAGGCCTTCAGATATGCTTACGAGCCTTTCGTATTCGGTAGGGCAAAAGA
>DAIOSW010000177.1:0-3690 GCA_036752365.1 Prevotella sp. | reverse complement strand
GTGGAAATTCCATTGTAGATGCACCATCAGGTAGGAGGGGATTGAGTTGTACCAGACCTCTGTGATACCTTGAGCGTTTTTTGTCCTTCTTTCAAAATTCCAATTAGGGTTTTGAATGAAGTCGTATCGTAAGAACTTTATTCCTTAAACAAGTCTTCAGCAGTCACTTCCTTCTGTACTCTGTTCCAATAGGCATTATGAGTTGCACCGTAAGTAGTTACCATTGTCAGATGGACAGCTTTGCGCGTTTTCGTAGCCTCAGTGAAGCGAGTCAACTTGTGGCGTAGTTGTTGGTCATAGTCTTTGTCAATAGTATAGGTGTCTTGTGAAAATTTCATTTCACAAAGGTTAATGACATTATCTGCTCGGTCGATGAGCATGTCTATCTGAATGCCTGATGCTTCTTCTTCATCTCCTTTTAGCTTAAAAGCGAGCGTGTTTGTTGTGACACCGCTGATTCCCAATGCTTGTTTTATTTGAGGTATGTGCTGAAAACAAACGCGTTCAAAAGCTAGTCCTGTCCATGAATATCGGATGGAAGAATTATAAACCGATGACCAAAAATGCTCATCGTTTGATTTGTTCTTTTGCATAAACTTAAAATAGAAAAGGGTGAAGTTGTCAATCAATTGAAATACAACATCATTCTTTCTCTTGCCAAAATTGTTATACCAGCGTATGAAGCCGCAATGCTCGAGGTCTTCAAGCACGTGTGTCGTGGCACCGTTGTCCTGAAGAGAAGCCCCTTCAATAATTTCATTGCGGGTAAGTCCGTTTTTGTGGTTGCCAAGTAGAGTAACTACCTTGATATATACTTCCGGTTGGCGGAAAAGAGAGTGGTATAAAGCTTCGAACTCGTAGCGCAACTTTCCATTTTGTGAAAAAAATAGTTCGTCAATGTTTCCTGCAAGACTCATGCCCTTGTCGAGCAACGACCAGTAATAAGGAACTCCGCCCATTACCATATATGCTTCCAGATAATCATAACGGGTGAACTTTATCTGCTGACTTTCGGCATATAGTTCACATTCATGGAGTGTGAATGGCTGGAGATAGATGCGATAGGTCACTCGATTATGCAATCCACCATGATTTTTGAATATCTTATTGATAATCCACGAAGTGGCGGAGCCACAAATGATGAGAAGTATGTCCTTGCGTGCAGATGCCCAGCTGTTCCAGAAAAACTCTAAGGCGTTGACAAACTTTGCACCGGGAGTATCCATCCATGGCATTTCATCAATGAATATAACCTTTCGTTCTTCACTACTATCTTTTATTAATGTACGCAATAATCCAAAGGCTTCCATCCAGTCACGAGGAGTTTGGGTCAGGTGCATGCCGTATTCTTCAAGTGATTGTCGCCAGGCTGCGAGTTGTTCTTGTTTGTTGCCATTAGCCATACCGGCATGGCTGAACGTGAATTTATAGTTGAATGTCTCCCTGATGAGATAAGTCTTGCCTACACGTCGACGACCATATATAGCCACAAACTCCGAATATTCAGAAGTGAATGCTCTTTGCAGTTCTTCTTGTTCCTTATTTCTTCCTATTATCATATTCGTCTAAATTGATATTACAATTCTGTTTACAAAGATAGTAATCTTTGATTGTAAGGTGAGCGGAATTTATGTTTTTTTTAATATTTCCGCTAATTTATTAGTTACAAAACAGCGGAAAGTAGAAAAAAATATCTATTCCCGCTGATTTATTTTTATTAAATACGTTTCGGCTGTATGTTTTTTACTCTTTCTATTTTATCTCCTTACATTTTCTTTTTAATGGGAATCTTGTGGAATTTCCATTGCAGATGGAGCATGAGGTAGGAGGGGACGGAGTTGTACCAGACCTCTGTGATACCTTGAGCGTTGAGTGTGCGACGAGTGGAGCTGAGCTGTTGAAGAATGTCATAGCCTTCCAAAGAGAGAGTACAACTTTTAGAATTTGTAAAACTCCAAGAGAGATTGGCATTCCAGATCAGATTATTGTCATTCATGGTATGGTCATCATAACCTCGACGCTGAATGATGCGCAAGTCTGTGCTGAAACTGATGTCAAGGGGCAAATTGAGACTGAGGGTAGGGCCATAGTTTAAGTCCCATGTGCTACGGGTAGTATAGTCTTGCCGTTGAGATGTGGCATACTGCCAAGAAGGATTTGCATGAAAGCTGAGTGTACCCAATTTACCAAAGCGCCAGGAGAGATCGAAAACATCGTCCACTTTGTGGTTGCGAACAACGGAGATCATCTCGTTCATCAGGTCAACCGAGTTATTAAAATCCCACGACATGTTGGTTCTTACAAACCAATCTCCTTTCTTCCCGAATTTATGCCAATAACTTAACTTGAGTTGTGTCATCCAATTACCGTCTACATTTTCCGGGCGGTAAGTGTAGACACCCGTTGTCGCGTTATAGTTATACCCCATTGCCGTACTATTTTCCATACGGGTATATGTGCCACTAATACCCAGTTCCCAATTGTGAGGCCAGTTGTTGTAACTAAATCCTATATTAGATTGATGTAAACATGCTGCTTTTAGATCCGGATTACCCAATGAAATGGAGAGAGGATTACTATTGTCACCAAGCGGAAGGAGATAACTCATTTCCGGCATGGTATGATCCTGTTTGTAGCCGGTCCAGATATTGATATATCGTGAATCACCGACAGTAAGATTCAAAGAGTATCCTATGCTGGGATCGAAACTCGTGTACCTGCGCTCTGCTTTCTCTGTTGTGCGGCTGTCTGTATAACTGTGTATACGATAATTCACAGTTGGACAGATGCTTAATTATCCATATTTTCTATCTGACTTACCAAGTTCTAGATTTAAAAGAAACTGGTGGTCGTTTGTCTCTTGAACAGTCTGCCGGCTATTGTCGGTATCAAGGCAGATTGTACGCCAGTTGTCAACCGATGGTAAATCTCCAAGAGCAATGTCGGATGACTTGTCGAGTGTGTGCAGATTATAGATGCCGGTATTGCCTTTGTTTCGTTTCCCATCGTATTGATACGAAAATCCTGCCGATAACCAAGACGCTGTGGCCGCATTCATCATATTATCAAGATAGTATGAAAGTTTCCCATATATAGAGGAGTAGGTCTGAGAGATATCGAAATACCGGTTTCTGTAATCACGTTTACCCTCTGACTGATACTGCAAATCATCATGCTGATAAAGGTCGGAATACTGATTGCCTTTCGAAAAAGATGACTTATGGGCTATTTATACGTTGTCAACGTTTTTATACGTAATTTGTTGCAAAAAAAAACATATATTTTACAGAAAAATCATTATGACTGTCTGTTCTTTTGTATATGATCTTTGGAAACATGTTTGAGCCTACCTGGTTTCTTCAAACGAGATGAAAAAATAAAGAAAATAACAAATCTGTTTTATATTTTTACGCTGTTTTCTAAATATTTTGTATATTTGTGGCGTAAATAGTATGAATAACACTCAAATAAAAGATATCTGCATGCAGATATGAGATGATCTATTCAGCTGTTAAATATTTAAATCTATGAGAAATTTTCGTTTTAGTTCAATGTCAGAAATAAGTGTAAGTCTAACGCGAGAAGATATGAAAAATATGTTTACTCGATTTTATAAGATTAAAAACTTGGAATTTGCAGTATTGATTGCTTTTCTATTTTGTTTTGCCTCGGAATTACAGGCAAAAGAAC
>DAIOSW010000176.1:0-3691 GCA_036752365.1 Prevotella sp. | reverse complement strand
GGATTCGAAGGGAGCTGACCGTGCAAGACTTACCCGTTTTGCGGCTGCAAAGGTAGTCATTTTTTGCAATTATACAAGCTTTTCTCTCAAAAAAATAAAAAAAACATTGTTTAGCCTTTCTATATATAATAAAATGACTACTTTTGTACGTTCTTAAAGGAACAAATAATTGATATGGATCCAATAGAATTTAAACAGTTAAAAGCATTCGCACGTCAGGAAGGCACATTCGTCGGCTTGATCTGGATAGTCAGTTTCGCCTGTTTCATTGGCGAGTTCAGCAGCCCCATACTCGGTTTGACAGCTATGATTCTAGCTGTCATTTCACCTTTTTTCCTTGCGATACGTCTGAAAAGATTTCGTGATCAGGCGCGTGACGGTGCCATCTCTTTCCGCAGGGCACTGGCATTCTGCATTCTGGCTTTCTTCTATGCTTCGCTACTGTTTGCCGTAGCACAATATATCTATTTCAGATATATCGACAACGGATTTCTGGTAAGCCAATACACGACCATGTTCTCTACCCCGGAGGCTAAAAATATGATGAACGCCATCGCTGCCGGAAACCAGATCAAGGATGGCATCAACCTTCTGGGTTCTCTAAGACCCATAGAGATTGTTTTTGAATTTCTTTCAATGAATATAAGTCTCGGTATCATTATCAGCGTACCGATAGCTGCCATCATGAAATCAACAAAAGCATTCAACAGTATAAACAAACAAGAATAGATATGAATATTTCAGTCGTCGTACCCTTATACAACGAAGAGGAGTCAATACCAGAACTGTATGCGTGGATAGACCGCGTCATGAAAGAGAATGAATTTACTTATGAAGTAATTTTCGTCAATGATGGTTCTACAGACAAATCTTGGGATATAATAGACAAATTACATCAGGAATCTGCAAATATAAAAGGTATTAAATTCCGTCGTAACTACGGAAAGAGCCCGGCTCTGTTCTGTGGATTCAAAGAGGCGCAGGGTGACGTGGTCATCACGATGGATGCCGACCTTCAGGACTCGCCTGACGAGATTCCAAAACTGTATAAAATGATTATGGTCGACGGCTATGATCTCGTTTCCGGATACAAGCAGAAACGCTACGACCCCATCTCAAAAACGATACCGACCAAACTCTTTAATGCCACTGCTCGTAAGATGAGCGGAATAAAGAATCTGCATGACTTCAACTGCGGACTGAAGGCTTACCGGAAAGAGGTGGTTAAGAATATTGAGGTGTACGGAGAGATGCACCGTTACATTCCTTATCTGGCAAAGAATGCCGGATTTGACAAAATAGGCGAACTGGTGGTTCACCATCAGGCACGTAAATACGGAACATCAAAGTTTATGGGCCTCAACAGGTTTGTCAATGGCTACCTGGACCTTATCACCCTTTGGTTCTTAAGTAAATTCGGACTTAAACCGATGCATGTGTTTGGTTTCCTCGGTTCATTCATGTTCTTTCTGGGATTCATCTTCACGGTAATCATCGGTGCAGACAAGTTATATTCACTTGCCAACGGCATTCCACAACCCCTGATTACCAGTTCACCCTACTTCTACATATCACTTGTGATGATGGTGATGGGTACACAGTTGTTTGTAGCAGGATTCCTAGGAGACCTCATCAGCCGTAATGCCCCGGAACGCAACAACTACAAGATTGAGGAGGAGATCGGATGCGGAAAATAATTCCTTTCATATTGTTTACCTGCTTGCTCTCTGCCTGTTCATCTATAGACTGTCCGTTAGAGAATACTGTGTATACGGTGTACGGTCTATATAAGAGCACAGGGAAAATTGACACGCTGAAAAATACGCTGACAATAAGCACAACAAGAATGAACGGCACCGACTCCGTACTGATCAATAAAGATGTGAAGGTAACCAGCTTATCTGTGCCGATGAGTTATACTCAAGACGCAGATATCCTGTATTTTGAGATACAAAAAAGCTCATCAACAACCATCGATACAGTGAGAGTGGAAAAGACAAATATACCTCATTTTGAATCAGTGGACTGCAGTGCCTCGTATTTTCACAAGATAACAAACGTGAGCTGTACTCACCACGCAATCGACTCGATAGTAATTAACAATCCTAACGTCACTTATGACAAAGCAAAACAGACGTTCCATCTATATCTCAAGAATAACAATTAGTCTCATCGCACTTTTTGTTATGATCGGTAACACGGATGCCGCACAACCAAAGAAAATTGCCATTCAGAAACGTGACAGCATTCCACTAATGAATGGATTTGCCGTATCTTTTGATGTGGTGGGTGCTGCAATGATGCAAATGGGAAGTTATGGACAGTACGAAGGTGGACTTCGGCTCAACATGAGAAACAAATATTTCCCTACCGTGGAACTGGGTTATGGAAAAGCTGACGAAACGGATATCACGACAAATATCCACTACACCACAAAGGCTCCATACATGCGCATCGGTATGGACTTCAATCTGCTTAAGAACAAACGTAGCAGTAATCATTTCTTCCTCGGTTTCAGATACGCATACACTTCTTACAAAGACAACGTGTCATTACCGGATTTCAAAGATCCCGTGTGGGGTTATAATGTCAATTACAGCTGTCTTGACAACAAGTGTTATTATCATTGGATAGAAGCCGTTCTTGGCATTGACGCAAAGATATCAGGACCATTACATCTGGGATGGTCATTGAGATATCGAAAGAGAATCGCTTATGATGAAGGAATCCTTGGAAAGTCATGGTACGTACCGGGATTTGGAAAATCAAACAACTCCTCTTTAGGGGGAACTTTCAACATCACATTCGATATTTAAAATCGTGAATTTATGACAAAGAGAGCTAACAAAAAACTTTTATGGCAACTGCCCATCCTCATGTTGTTAATTGCCGGGACAGTCATATTCGTACACCGGAAGCATTCAACTCCTTATCAGCATAACAGCGGATTCATCTTCGGGACAGTCTATAATATCACGTACCAATCTGATCAGGATCTTAACAGCGAGATTGTGAAGGAATTGAATAAGGTGGATAATTCTCTGTCACCATTCAATAATTCTTCAATTATATCACATATCAACCGCAATGAGAAGGTGAAACTGAATAACATGTTCACAGATGTCTTCACTCTCGCAGAAAAGGTGTCTAAAGAGACTGATGGTGCTTTTGACATCACCGTAGCACCACTTGTCAATGAGTGGGGATTTGGATTTAAGAAAGGGGTTGAACCGAATAAACATGTGATCGACAGTTTGAAAGATCTTGTCGGATACAATAAGGTAAGACTTTCCGGTGGAAAGATCATCAAGAAAGACAACAGAATGATGCTGGACTGCAGTGCCATCGCTAAAGGTTATGGTAGTGATGTTGCCGCAAGATACCTTCTAAGTAAAGGTATAACTAATTTTATGGTAGAGATTGGTGGAGAGATCGTTACAAAAGGTTTGAACGACAAGGATCAGCCATGGAAGATTGGAGTTACGAAACCTACTGACGACCCGCTGAATACGAATCAGGAACTTCAGAGCATCCTCCAAGTTACAGACATTGCGATGGCCACAAGTGGCAACTACCGCAACTTCTACTACAAGGGTGGTAAGAAGTACGCTCACACCATTGACCCCAAAACCGGATATCCTGTACAACACAACATTTTGTCATCTACCGTATTGGCAAAAGACTGTGCTAC
>DAIOSW010000175.1:0-3712 GCA_036752365.1 Prevotella sp. | reverse complement strand
AAATACACACCTTTTTTTCGTAAAGTTAAACCACCAGCCTATTTTTCTTTATTTTCAGCTTGTTTCTTGTCAAAAATGGTTTGTCTGTTTTCCATTCTATAGCTTGTTCCTTTTTTATGTAAAGCTTTACATAAAAAAGGTTATGTAAATAGTCGCATTATGTAAAGTACTTAAACCTAAACGTTTGTGGATTAGCATATTGCCACACAACTTTACCGTTAGACTTTACATAATTAATTCTTATTGAGGCTTTTCAGCCAATTTAGAAGATCTTGATTTCTATGCCATTCACCATCCTTTTTATTATTAGGAAGAACATGACTATAGGCTTTTTCTAAAGCATCTCTTTTCTGTTTGTTGTCAGCTCGGGCGTAAATCTCAGTTGTCTGCACGGATGTATGCCCAAGTACGTCTCTTATCCATATAAGGCAAACCCCGGCTTGCAACAAGTGCATCGCTTTGCTGTGACGGATTTGGTGACATGATGCTTTTTCTGGTATTAAGGAGGCATCGACGAGTCTTGCCATATCGGCATACTTCTTCAAGATATACGTTATGCCAGACCTTGTCATCTTATCGCCTCTGCTATTTGTAAACAAAGGATATTTTAAGCACTTTTCATCATTAAGCCCATATCTGTCCATGTATTTTCTGAGTACGACAAGCTGATTTTCTGACAGTGGCACGACTCGGGTTTTGTGACCCTTTCCGCAGATGCGTATAGTGTATGGTTCACTTTGTATTCTGAGGCTGTCAACGGTCAAGTCGGTCAACTCTTGTACACGACATGCAGAGTCATACATTAGAGATAATATTGCAAGGTGTCTTAATCCCTGATAGGTATTCGTGTCAGGTTGAGAGAAGAGAAGTTTAATACCGTCAACTGTGTAGTAAACAGGTACATGCTTTTCTGTCTTCACGCTCCTTATAGTTAGGATCCTCTGCCATTCCACAAGATTTTCCACATCCTCATATTGCAGAAACGTAACAAAAGAATGCATAGCAGCAAGTCTGTAATTTCTCGTTGACATGCTGGCACCATTTTTCGTAAGCCAGTCTAGCCAGTCAAGGATGTTGTTCTTAGTAACATCCTTCAGGGTAAGCCGCTCCAACTTGATTTTCTTTTCATTTCGTATAAAGCCAATAAATGATACGAACGCATCTCTGTAAGAGGCAACAGTGTTCTTACTAACATTCCTCTCATACGGAAGGTATGAAGAAAGGAATCTAGTCACATATCTGGCGAAGTCGGTTTCAGTTTTCATCTTCTTTCGGATAAATGAAGTTATTCAACTCGGAACACTTCTTCATAAGCTCCGGATATTCAGCACAGGTTAGTCTGACATAATGTTCCGTTGATGTCAGCTTCTTATGGCCGAGAAGAGCAGAGACAAGAGGCAATGCAGAGTACACGTCCATATCATTATTGATCAGTTTTGACATGGAGTGTACGGCTGCAGTATGACGAAGGTCATGCACCCGAGGTCCAAAGCGATCTCCTTTAAATGGTATACCGCACTTTGTATAGATTTTCCTGAACCACTTATAGACACAAGCTGCAGAGACTTCAGATCCATCGAGTTTAATGAAAAAACTATGATTTATATTACGAAGTCCTGTAATTGGCAACTTATCTCGATACGACTGGTACTGTTGCATTACCGCACACATTGAGTTATTGATGGGGATGATTCTCTCTGAGCCGTTCTTCGTCTCTCTTATCAAAAGATACTGTTCTTGTAAGTGGACATCCTTATTCTTCAGACCAAGAGCCTCCGTGATACGCAGTGCAGTGCAATATAACAGCCTAATAATGCATGGTATTGCCATTATAGGGTCGTCAGAACGGTGGCTTTCCCTTATCAAACAGCCTGTAGCGGTGAAGATGGAACTCATTTGCTCTTTAGAGAAAATGTATGGGACAAAATCTCTGTCATTGTCGCACTCAGGGAGCGGCATGATGTAAGAACTCTTGCCATGTTCGTTCATGTATCTTGCCAGTTGAACCAAACGGGAGCATTTTCCATAATATGTTCTGGAGTTGTCATTAATTCGCGTTTTGCTCCATTCCTCTATCAGATTCTTCGTGATAGACGGCTTGGACAAGCCATAATTAATCACAAAGTCATCAAACTCTTTATAAAACCACTTTGTGGATAGAACCATAAATCCGCACGACTCCTTTACGTTTATAACCCCATACATATATGGTGCCAGAACACTCCTATATTCAAACTTATTTTCCATAGAAGCATCCTCCTTTCTGAGTATAAAAAGTTTCGGGAACTATCGGAACATCAAGCGTGCATATACGAAGCATTGGAAGGTCTATCCTTACATATTGTCTTGTCATGTCGGATTTCTGATGGCCCAAGGTGCTTGTTATGATTGGCATCGGCGTCGCGTCTTCCAGCATTCTTTGAGCTAGGCTAAATCTTAGAGCATGAGGTCCATGATGCCGGTCGCCTATATCAATGCCCGATTCAAGGAAGGCTCTTGCTATGGCATTATGAGCACCATTGACGGTGACTGGTCCGTAAGGAGGTTTGCAGGAGAGAAAGACATGATCAGATGACGATTTTTTTCTTCCATATCTGAGGTAGTCTATTATGGCGTCGCCAACTATCGGCAGAAGGGGCAGCGTCAGCGGATTGCCTGTTTTAAACTGAAGAAGATGGATTTCACTCGCGTCCCAGTCAATATTTTCGAACTTAATGTTTGCTATATCAGAAATTCTCAGTCCCAGTCTTGAAGCGAGTAAAATCATCGCATAGTCGCGTTTGCCTACATCGCTTGAACGCGATACTCTGTTCTCAAGTTTAGCTACTTCGTCAGCCGTATAGAATGAAGGCATTCTTTCTTTTGCACTACGGAGTTTCTTGCTGTATGACTTCATCATATAGGAAAAATCTCTTTCTATTAAATTCTGCTCATAGAGAAAACGAAGGAAGTTCCTTATGACGCTAAAGCAATGTGAGATGCGATATTTATTGGCTGATACAAAATCGAGCACCGCGTCTTCCTTTATCAGAGCAGAGGTCTGTATGCCTTTGCTGCAAAGCTCTTCTGTGAAAAGGCTTAACCATCGCCTATAAATATGAAGCGTTTTGGGATTTCTTCGCAAATCGACCAAACTGTCAATGAAATTCTGGGCATCTTCTCCTATTTGCCCTTCAAACTTATAAACTACAGCTGTAAAACGTCTGCCGCCAATCTCGCCAGAAGTTAGAACGTGATTCAAAATATCAACACTTTTAATCATGTCACGATGTTTGCATTTGATTATGCCGTCGGTATTGCACGTCAGCATAAAGTCATTGCCGACTTCCACTGTATAATCCTGGATTTTGTGGAACTGCATATATGGTAATATGCCGCCCTTCCAAAGCCAGTTATATGTGTAGATTCGACCACTGGAGTAGGATGCTTCCTTTAGAAGTTTCGTACTCAACTCTATTAATTTGTCTATTTCCATAAGCACTAGTTTTTTGTTGTGGGCAATATGCTTTATATATTAAACGGCCTTTGCTTATGGAAAGTGTTTATGTTGAGTAGTATTATAATAAGATGTGTAACAGGTTGATAGAAGACAAAAATCGAATGTCTTTACATAATATAACTATTTACATAACCTTTTTTATGTAAAGCTTTACATAAAAAAGGAGAATCTATGCGTCAGAAAAAGAAAAAATAGTATCTTTGCAACCAACAA
>DAIOSW010000174.1:0-3716 GCA_036752365.1 Prevotella sp. | reverse complement strand
CGGAACGACTTGTTGCAGGTGCAGCTGCGCAGAAATGAGATAGAGAGCCAGAAGACACAGGCAGAGAACGCACTGAATATCTGCAAGCTGGTGCTGGCACAGTATATCGGTGCTACGTCAGAGACTTTCGATATCGTAAGCCATGTGAATGCAGACGAGATGCCCGAGTTCCCGCTAGACCTGAAGCAGGATTACAGACTGGCGATGAAGAATATACCAGAATACAGATTACTTGAGAAAAATGTCGAAGCCAGGAACCTTGAACGTAAGATCGAGATTGGCAAGAATCTGCCCACCTTGGGTATCGGAGCCACTTATGGTTACAACCATATTCTTGACAAAGGTGAGACTTCCGGACTTGTTTTCGCAAAACTTACAATACCCATCAGCGACTGGTGGGGAGGCAGTCATGCCATCAAGCGCAAAGCCATTGCCGAACAGAATGCCCGCGACCTGCTAAAGGACAACTCAGAGCTGCTCGAAATCCGGATGCGCAAGAACTGGACAGAGATAGACAATGCCTACAAGCAACTGGGGTTTGCCAAAAAGAGCATCGAGCAGAGTAAGGAGAATCTGAAGCTCAACTCCGATATGTATCAGGCGGGGACCACGAAAATGAGCGACCTGATGGATGCACAGAGCCAGTACCAGCAGGCACGCGACAAATATGTAGATGCCTACGCCATGCTGGAAACAAAGATTCTGGAATACAAACAATCCGTTGGTATCAAGTGACAACTTATTTAGTATCCATTCTAAGAAGATGAATATAAGGGATGATAGAATGTGCCACTTTATCGACTTTCTGTAATACTTTAGTGTTGTTCTTTATTTATTTCAATTTTCTATTTTTAAATTTTGAATATGAATGGCTTATTTTGTGGAAAATCAATCTAACAATTGAAAGAAAATGATATACTTCAAGTTTTCACGTACGACCTCACTTCCCCTACTATTTTTATCTGTGTTGATAAATATTTCTGTAACAATGAATGCTTCTGAAAAACATACTATAGAGGCTGAATCTGCTAAACTAATTGCCGGAGCTACTAAGATTTCCGATAGCAACGCTTCAAAAGGTTTTACTGTCAGTCTGACAAAATCCGGTGATGGAATTTTGTTTTCAAAATTGCCAGCAGCAAAAAAAGTAGCTATCAGTTATGCTTCTGTTAATGTTGGTACTATCTCGTTGGTCATCAACGGCCAGCTTGAACGAAAAATAAATGTACATTCATCAGGTGCTCTTAAGGGATCGTTTCTTTATTCAGTCGTTGATATTGATATTCCGGATCATAGTACACTCATGATCAAGTTGAGTGATCATGATATCGCTTTGAATATAGATAAGATTATTATAGGAAAAGGCAATCTGGGATTACCTCCGGATATCTGGAATTTGCCACCATTACCAATAGCAGCAGGCCCTTATCCTGCAGATTGGAAGGGGTTGAGTCATGTTTATGAAGTGCCGGATTGGTGGCGCGAAGCTAAGTTTGGTGCATGGTCACATTGGGATCCTCAATCGATGCCGGAATATGGCGACTGGTATTCCAGAGGCATGTATATACAAGGGAGCGATCAGTACAACCATCATCTTAAGAACTTTGGCCATCCATCAGAATACGGTTATAAGGATATCTGTCATAACTGGGTTATTGACAAATGGAATCCTGAGGAACTGATGAACTTATATGTTGAAATGGGGGCTCGCTACTTTGTGGCTATGGGTGTTCATCATGATAATTTTGATTGTTGGAATTCAACCTATCAACCATGGAATTCGGTTCATGTTGGCCCCAAACAGAATATTGTTGGTATATGGGAAAAAATTGCCCGTCAGCACGGTTTGCGCTTCGGTATTGGTTTTCACAATACGCCAGCCAGAACTTGGGGACAGTTTATGACAGTACGTTATACCAGTGATAAAACCGGTTCGAAGCAGGATGTGCCTTATGATGCACTTCAAACCATCCGCGACGGAAAAGGAAAATGGTGGCAAGGAATGGATCCTGTTGATCTCTATGGTCCGAAACATGATATAAAAGATCCATTGCACTCCCCTTATGCTAATCAGTTTATGTGGAGAGTAGATGATGCCATCAGTAAATATCATCCCGATATGATTTATTTTGATGAACACGCCGGTGATTCGCAGATAGATTTGGGCGTAAACATGGGATTAGGTTTTCTTGCACCGCAACTGATCGCAAACTATTACAACAAGTCCTTGCAGTGGAATCATGGAAAGATGGATGTTGTGATTAACCTTAAAGCCGTTGGCGGACCATATAATAGCTTTCAGAATAGTCCTAAACTGCTTCCCCTTGCTGACCGTTCTCTTGTTAAAAGTTCCGAAGCCATTATAGAATCGCAGATTACGCCCTATTCTTTTCAGACTGAGACCAGTATAGCTGACTGGCACTACATGGTAGGTCAGAAATACAAAAGTGCTAAAGAAATCATTGAACTGTTGATGCAAAATGTATCACGTAATGGTACGATGCTGCTCAATATCACTCAACATGGACGAGGAGATCTTGATACAGGTGTGGTTCGGATTTGCAAAGATATCGGTGCTTGGTTGAAAGTTAATGGAGAAGCCGTGTATGGCTCACGTCCGTTTGAAGTCTTTGGTGATAATACCGTTGCGTATACCCGTCATCAAGGTTATGTTTATGCCACGCTATTGAACTGGGACGGTAAGCCTGTCACTCTTTCTGCCCTTCATACCGGAGGGGCTACCTTAGGTAAGGTGTATAAAGTTGAAATGTTGGGTTCCGACTGTTCTCTGAAATATACTCAGGATCATAACGGGTTGACAATTAGTCCGGAAGAATCGCTTCCGAAGCTGTCAGGAATTACAGATCAGTCTTTGGCTTCAAGATGCCGTGTCCTCCGTATAACCGATGATAAAGGCTGGTTCAATGATGATGACCCCGGCGTTAAGGCTCATGGATGGTTGCGTAAATGTAACTTGGGTACCGGAGACTTCAATAATGATCTCACAACAAGTGATATCCCCGGAGATATATGGAGTTGTTCGTTCACCGGCACTAATGTTGCTGTCGTTGCTCCCAGAGAAGCGGGAGCAGGAAAAATCGAGATTAGCATTGACGGGAAACTGTATGCAACCGCTGATTTGTCTATCACGGGAACACGTCAGGCACAACAAGTAGTCTGCAAGATTTCTGATCTGACCTTAGGCAAACATTCAATTAGTATCAAAAATCTTGGTTCAGGCCCTGTCGCCATTGATGCTTTGGTTATAAAATAACATCAGCACGAAGCTCTTTGCGACAGTCGGTATCGTGGGCTGCAATTCTTAATCTTGTCGTTTAACCGTTAAACATTGGTTTTTCATTTTTGGGCATCATCGTCACACGTACATGGCTAACTAACAACATATAAACCCGTTATGGAGCTTTTGCATGGAGGCATACCGTCACATTCTGTCATGGTGTCGTCACATCTAAATTGGTGTATTATTCTTCCTATTTATGTTTCTATTTTTTAGCGTCACTCCGTCATTCTTATTGGTTGTCAGGGAGTTATGGAAGTTCTTTATCTTTCGAACCGTCATCAACTTTCATGCAGCCGTCATCTTCGTTCAGAATAAGGAGGTATCGCCGGGTATGATCGAGGTATATTGTCAAGTCGGAGAGGTGTAAGGAACTCCTTGAAAAGCTAGCTTTTTCACCTGCTCAGCTATGCGCAGG
>DAIOSW010000173.1:0-3745 GCA_036752365.1 Prevotella sp. | reverse complement strand
TAAAAAAAGATTGAGAACATCAATTATCTCTTTTATTTCTGTTTTTGTTATTTTGGAAGTTTCATTGTAGCAAGATCCCGATTCAAGATATGGATTGAAATAATTAATGTAATTCTTTGAACTACTTGTTGAATAAGCAGCAAGCATATAGATTTTTCCACTTTCTATCTGATCAACAGATGTAACACGGGTCCATGTCGTCTTTCCTTCCACACGGTTGCTCACTACAAAAAATAATATAAGCGTGAGCATAATTAGCCATAACTTTTTCATTGATTATATATTGGTTGTAAAGTTTAATTTGCAAAAATAATAAAATTTCAGTTAAAAGAGAAATTTATCGAACAAATAAACACAATATTTCATCAAATCGGTGCTTTTCTCCGAATTATAAGTGCTGATTCACCCCTTGCAGGCTTTTACACCTTATTATATTATCGTGTGCAGCGAAAGAATTTTATCAAATTGAGATTCTCTCGTGCACATAAAACAATATAAAAACCTAGAATTATTTAAGTTTCCTTATCCAATATCAGAAACTTTTCTTAGCATATCTTCCTGAATAATCTTTATTTTTCGACCGTCAATAGCGATCATCTTTTCAATAGCAAAATTTGAGAGAGTACGGATAGCATTACTCGTTGTCATATTTGATAGATTAGCCAGATCCTCACGACTTAGATATATGCTCAAAGTGAAACCGTCTTCTTCCACTCCATAGTTGTCTTTAAGAAAGAGGAGAGCTTCAGCCAGTCGTCCGCGGATATGTTTTTGTGTCAGACTTACCGTCCGTTCATCTGAGACGCCTAAGTCCACAGACAATTGCTTGATAAAATAAAGAGCAAGCTTGTTATTTTCGCTCACCAAACTTTTAATAGTTGTCATGGGAATGAAGCATACTCTTGACGATTCAAAGGCAGATGCAGAAGTTTTGTAGTCTTCATCAGCAAATGAAGCTCTATAACCAAAATATTCCACGGGTTTGATGACACGCATAATCTGGTTGCGTCCACCGACACCATCTTTGAATATTTTGATTTTTCCTTCTAGGAGACACATCAGCTTTGATGGCGTATCTCCTTCGCTGTATATCCTTTCGTTCTTTTTGAACCTCAGAATATGCGCATTTTCTAGTAGAAAATTGCGTTGCTCGTCTGACAGCGGATCACATAAATCGCTTATGGCACTTGCCAACGCTAATTTATCAATATCCATTTTAGATACCATATTGAACACTTTTATCTTGCAAAAGTAGTGAATTTTTCAACATACCAATATGTTTTTGTCTGAAAAATGTATTGTAAAACATAAAAATATTACTTTTTTCTTAAAAAATAGTTGTTTTATTTTGTGAAAGTGGCGAAAATGTTTATCTTTGGAAACTACTAAAAAGTAAGTAGATTAAGTTTATCTAAGTCATTAAACCTTAATGTAGCAACTATGAGTTATTTACGTTTTGAAAAAGCTCTTATGACAAACCTGGAAGAGTCCTTGCAGAAAGAATTACTGCGAACCAACCGTTCAGGAGCTTATTCTTGTTCCACTATAGTTGACTGTAACACCCGCAAGTATCACGGTCTTCTCGTCGTTCCCGTACCGGAACTAGACGATGAGAACCATGTTCTGCTTTCTTCTCTCGATGTGACAGTCATTCAGCATGGTGCTGAATTTAATCTGGGACTTCACAAATATCAGGGCAATAATTATAGTCCCAAGGGTCATAAGTATATCCGTGAATTCGATTGCGATAAGGTTCCTACGACCATTTACAGAGTTGGTGGTGTATTGTTGAAGAAGGAAGTTGTCTTTCAGCATTATGAAAACCGTATCCTCATCCGTTATACTCTCGTCGATGCCCATTCGGCTACGAAATTGAGATTCCGGCCGTTTCTTGCTTTCCGCAGTGTACGGCAGTTTACCCATGAGAATTCTACAGCCAGCCGCGACTATCAGAATGTCGATAACGGTATCAAAACCCGTATGTACAGTGGTTATCCGGAACTCTTTATGCAGTTCAGTAAGAAAAATGAGTTTATTTTTCAGCCCGATTGGTATCGCGGTGTAGAATATCCCAAAGAGCAGGAGAGAGGATATGCCTCAAATGAAGATCTCTATGTTCCGGGATATTTCGAGGTGAATATTAAGAAAGGTGAGAGCATTGTCTTTTCGGCTGCAACGTCGTCGATAACGACAAGTACGATGAAACATCTTTTCGAGACCGAGATGGAAGAGCGTTCTCCCCGTGATAATTTCTTCCATTGTCTGGTCAATGCCGCTCATCAGTTTCATAATCGTGTAGGATCCGACAGATATATTCTTGCCGGTTATCCGTGGTTTAAATCCCGTGCTCGTGATACGTTTATCTCTTTACCCGGTCTCACCTTAGCTATTGGTGAAGATGATTATTTTGAGATCTGTATGAAATCAGCCGAACGTGGGCTACGCGAGTTTATGGAAGGGAAACCATCCACCGTGAAGATCTATGAAATAGAACAGCCTGATGTCTTATTATGGGCAGTATGGACCATCCAGCAGTTTGCCAAGAGCGAAGGTAAAGAGAAGTGTCATAAGCTTTATAGTAAACTTCTTCTCGATATACTGGAATATCTGATTGCCGGGAAACATCCGAATCTGCGTCTTGACGACAATGGACTTCTTTACTCCGATGGACGGAATAAGGCTGTCACATGGATGAATTCCACAGCCAACGGTCGTCCGGTGGTACCGCGTAGTGGATATATCGTAGAGTTTAACGCTTTATGGTATAACGCTCTTAAGTTTTGTGCGATGATGGCTGCTGAGTTTAAAAAGAATGATATAGCCGAGGATCTTGAAAAACGTGCCGAATTGTGCAAACATTCGTTTGTCGAGACCTTCCTTAATGAATACGGTTATCTGCTCGATTATGTAGATGGCAATATGATGGATTGGAGTGTCAGGCCGAATATGATTTTCGCTGTTGCTCTTGACTACTCTCCACTAGATCAGCATCAGCGTAAGAGTGTACTTGATGTATGTACCCGGGAACTTCTTACTCCCAAGGGGTTACGCTCTTTATCACCGAAGAGCGGAGGATATAATCCGATGTATGTAGGTTCTCAGACCCAGCGTGACTGCGCTTATCATCAGGGTACGGCCTGGCCTTGGCTTGGCGGTTTCTATATGGAAGCATGTCTTAGAGTTTACAAGCGTTCGCGTTTAAGTTTTATAGAGCGTCAACTCATTGGTTATGAAGATGAGATGACTCACCATTGTATCGGTTCCATTCCTGAACTTTTTGACGGAAATCCTCCGTTTAGTGGCCGTGGAGCCATGTCTTTTGCCATGAATGTGGCAGAGATATTGCGTACACTCAATATGATGGAGAAATATAATTATTAAATAGGAGGATATTATATTATGAAAGTATTAATGTTCGGTTGGGAATTTCCTCCGCATATTCTAGGAGGATTGGGAACCGCCAGCTATGGATTAACCCGTGGAATGGCGTTGCAGCCAGATATGGATATTACATTTGTAATTCCTAAACCCTGGGGTGATGAGGATCAGAGTTTCCTGAAGATTGTAGGGGCCTGTAATACGCCTATAGTTTGGCGGGATGTTGATTATAATTATGTGAAGAACAGATTGGGAGAGAAGATGTCTCCCGAGGAGTATTATAAATTAAGAGATAATATCTACTCAGATTTCAGTTATCGGGGGGTGAACGACCTGGGTTGCATTGAGTTTTCGGGACGGTATCCCG
>DAIOSW010000172.1:0-3903 GCA_036752365.1 Prevotella sp. | reverse complement strand
TTCTGTGATTGGAGGTCATTGGATGCGTGTACTGGTTGACAAATACGCAGGCAAGAAATAGATTAATATCTACAAAACTGCAAAACAGACAGAGAGAGCTATTTTAAATGTTCTATTTAGTAACTCTCCTTGTTTTATTTGATGTAAATTATTAAACATAATATATAAAATAATCCTAAATCAACTTTCATGAATAGATTTGATCTAAAGGTGAGTAGATATCTGTTAGGTATACTACTTGCGCTTGTCTCTCTCAGTTTCTTTGGCTGTAGTGACAACAATAATTCTGGAGGTGATGTCGTTGAGTATGATCCGTCAAAAGCCGTATCGATATCTGATTTTATCCCCAAAGATGGTGGTGTAGGTCAGAGATTGGTAGTTCTTGGTGACAATTTTGGTAACGATACATCTAAAGTAAAAGTATTTGTAGGTGGTAAAAGAGCCGTTTTAATTAATGTAAAAGGAAATGCTCTTTACTGCTATGTACCTTCTCAGGCTTATACTGGAGAGGTTCAGGTTACAGTTGGAGATTCTCTGGTAGGAACGCAGACAGCAATTGCAGATAGCATATTCCATTATCAACGTAAGATGGTTGTGGGAACTCTGGTTGGTTACCGTAATGAACGCGATGACCAAGGCTGGAAAGATGGCCCTTTTGAAACGGCTAGTGGTTTCCGCAATGATGGCTGTCTTAAATTTGATCCAACAGATCATGATAAGCTTTATGTAGTTTTTGATGGAGCAGATATCCAATTGATTGATCTGAAAAGCAGATTTGTTAAAACGATTATTTCAAAGTCAAGTTTTGATGATAAACGTTTGCGTTCGCTCGACTTCACTCCAGATGGAAAATACATGATTGTAGCAACCGACCGTGATGATCGTCAGAACCAAAGCCCAAGTGTTTGGATTGTAACACGCAATGAGGATGGTACTTTCAGCAATGGTTCAAGCAGACAGATCTTGGCAGCTTATAAACAGTGTAATGGTGCTTCTTTACACCCTAATGGTGAATTGTATTTTAATAGTTACGAGAATGGCCAGGTCTTCCGTATGGACATGCAAAATTATTTTAATACCGTTAATAATGGAGGAACATGGAAGCCAAACTTTGTGGATGGAAACTTTAAAATGCTGTTTACCATTCAAGATACAAGATGGGAATTTCAAATAGACATTCATCCATCTGGAAAATATGCTTACCTTGTTGTCCTCAATCAGCATTACATTTTGAGAACAGACTATAATGATGCTACTCATGAGTTTGCTCCACCTTATATCGTTGCCGGCCAGATGAAGACTGCCGGATGGGTTGATGGTGTAGGAACAAGTGCACAGTTGAACAGACCATATCAAGGAACCTTTGTTAAGAATCCCGAATATGTAAAAGAAGGTAGAGAAGATGTTTATGATTTCTATTTCTGCGATAATCAAAACCATTGTGTCCGTTATTTGACTCCAGATGGTATTGTCAGAACCTATGCTGGTCGTGGCAGTAGCACAGCTGCAGCAGATAACAATGTTTGGGGTACTGATGATGGCGATTTGCGTAAGGTAGCTCGATTCCGTGATCCGACCGGTATTGCTTATGATGAGAGAACAAATACATTTTATATTCTCGATACTGTAGGTCGAAAGATTCGTACTATTTCAATGGAAAAAGAACAGCAATAATGATCTAAAATATGAAAAAATATTTATTTATGCTCCTGATGCTTATTGTATCAACAGTATCTGCATCAGCGCAAAACACGATAGAAATAACCGGACAAGTAACAGACAGTAAAAATGAACCGCTGATTGGTGCCAATATTACTGTTAAGGATGCTGCAGGTCTTGGAGTTATCACAAATTTAGACGGTAATTATAAAATAAATGTCAAGCAATATCAAACGTTGGTTTTTTCTTATATTGGTTTTGAAAAAGTCGAAGTGTTGGTAAAGGGTGACAAGCATGTCATTAACGTGAAGATGTCCGAGGAAAAGGTGAATGCTGTTGATGAAGTCGTTGTTACCGCTATGGGTACTCAGAAAAAGATCAATGTTACAGGCGCTATTACAAACGTTAACGTTGGTGATCTGAAACACTATTCTTCTTCGAGCTTGACTAATACACTTGCTGGTAATGTTCCTGGTATTATTGCCATGCAGTCTTCTGGTCAGCCTGGTAGAAGTACCTCTGAGTTCTGGATTCGTGGTATTTCTACATTCGGTGCCAGTTCAAGTGCGTATATCTTAGTAGACGGTTTCGAGCGTAATAATCTTGACGAAATCAATATTGAAGATATAGAGTCGTTCTCTGTTTTGAAAGACGCTTCTGCAACAGCAATTTATGGTTCTAAGGGTGCAAATGGTGTAATCTTGATTACTACTAAACATGGTAAGGCTGGTAAGATCAATATCAATGGAAAGTTTGAATCTTCATTCAATGGACGTACGAAGACTCCTGAATTTGTTGATGGTCTGACATATGCAAATTTGATGAACGAAGCCAATGTTACCCGTAATAAGGGTGTCGTTTATCAGCCTGAGGAGCTTGAATTGATACGTACAGGGTTGGATCCCGACTTGTATCCAAATGTAGATTGGAAAAAATTGCTTTTAAAAGACGGCGCATGGAGCTATAGAGGTAATGTTAATATGAGCGGTGGTGGTAATACTTCTCGCTATTTTGCATCAGTTTCGTATGTAGAAGATCAAGGTATGTATAATGCCGATCAGACTTTAAAGCAGAAATATAACACCAATGCCAATTATAAACGTTGGAACTATCGTTTGAATGTTGATTTCGACATTACACCAACAACCGTTTTGAAACTTGGTATTTCTGGTAATCTTGATAAACGTAACACCCCAGGATTGGGTGATTATGAAGCTATTTGGGGACAGTTATTTGGATACAATCCATTAAGTACTCCTGTGATGTATTCAAATGGCTATACACCGGCGACAGGTCGTGATGTAACACAAATGAACCCTTATGTAACAGCTACTCAAACAGGTTATAACGAAGACTGGACAAACAATATTCAGAGTAATGTTACTTTGGAACAAAATCTTGACTTCGTGACAAAAGGCATGCGTTTCGTAGGTCGTTTTGGTTATGATACATATAATTATAACTGGATCCACCACCGTATGTGGCCTGCGTTGTATAAAGCAAATGGACGTGATGCGCAAGGTAATATTGTTTGGGATAAGATGCGTGACCGTTCAGACATGTTCCAGGAAGCCGGTGGTGACGGCTCTCGACGTGAATTCCTGGATTTGATGCTGTCTTGGAATCGTCAATTTGCACAGTTACATAATATTGGTGCAACCATGAAGTTTACACAGGATGCTAATATCCAGACACAAAATTTGGGTTCCGATATCAAGAATAGTGTTTCTCATAAGAATCGTGGACTTGCAGGTCAGGTAACTTATAACTATGCTTTACGCTATTTCCTAGATTTTAACTTCGGTTATACGGGTTCAGAAAATTTTGCTGATGGTCACCGTTATGGATTCTTCCCAGCATTCTCTATGGCCTGGAACGTTGCTGAAGAAAGTTTTGTCAAGAAAGCACTTCCGTGGGTCAATATGCTCAAAATCCGTTTCTCTTCTGGTAAAGTTGGTAACGATAATACAGGAACTCGATTCCCATATTTGTACACTATCAGTGGGGGAGCATCCGGTTACAACTGGGGCTCAACAGCAACTCCAAACAATTATGCAGGTACTTTTTATTCACAAGTAGCTTCACCTAATGTTACATGGGAAATTGCCCGTAAAATGGACCTCGGTTTTGACTTTGTTGCTTTTCAGAATAGATTTTCTCTGACAATGGACTATTTTAACGAGAAGCGTACTGGCATCTACATGGTTCGTAATTACTTGCCTCAAATTGTAGGTCTTGACAGTA
>DAIOSW010000171.1:0-3986 GCA_036752365.1 Prevotella sp. | reverse complement strand
TTTGCGGAACTCGCACTCTAAAGAACCATTATATACGGGTATCTTTATGGATGGCTTGAGTCCTATCTGATCGAAACATTCCTCTCTGTAACTGAGCACCCATGCATCATTGTTCAGGAACTGATGCTTCAGGCGTTCACCAATCATCTTATAAGTACCCAGAAGGTCGGGTGTCGATATACGTTCACCGTAAGGTGGGTTTGTGACCATGATGCTGGCATCCTTCGGTTGGGTGAAATTCTTGAAGTCGGCTGTGTCTACGATAATCTCATTAGATAAACCTGCGGCTTTTACATTGATGCGGGCCGTGTTGACTGCTTTCTGATCAATATCGTAGCCATAGATCTTATGCTCGAATTCGCGTTCTTGGGATTCGTCATTATAGATGTTGTCGAATAACTCCTGGTCAAAGTCGGTCCATTTCTCAAAGGCATATTCTTTGCGGAAAACACCCGGAGATATATTCCGTGCAATGAGGGCTGCTTCAATGATGATCGTTCCGGAACCGCACATCGGGTCGATGAAATCACATTCACCATGCCATCCTGTCATCAGTACCATGCCCGCAGCCAGAACTTCATTCAGCGGGGCCTCTACTGATTCCTGTCGGTAGCCGCGTCGGTGTAGTGATTCCCCACTGCTGTCTAGTGACAAGGTACAGTTATCTTCTGCAATATGTATGTTCAGACGAATGTCAGGTGATGTTATACTAATGTTCGGACGTTGACCAAGTTTCTCGCGAAATTGATCAACGATCGCGTCTTTAACTTTATAAGCTACAAATTTGGAATGACGGAACTCTTCAGAGAAGACAACGGAATCAACCGCAAAACTTTTCTTTAGATCGAGATATTCACTCCAGTCTATTTTTCCTACTTCTTCATAGACTTCGTCTGCAGTGCGTGCTTTGAAATGTCTGATTGGTTTTAAAATCCTGATGGCCGTGTGCAGTTGAAAGTTTGCACGATACATCATTTCCTTGTTACCTGTGAACGACACCATACGTCGTCCAATTTTTACATTGTTAGCCCCTAATTGGGTAAGCTCTTTAGCCAAAACCGGTTCCAGTCCCATGAACGTTTTGGCAATGAGTTCGAATTCTTGTTCCATTTTCAAGGTTACGATTTACTTTCGTTTATAAAACAGCTGGCTATTACATGTCAGATTGTGTTTCTTAGACATCGCTCATCGCCTGCTTATATCTTTTTGAATTTTTTTGTTGCGGGTTTCATATCTTCAGTCACCCAGATGTTCGCTCCAACAACGGATCCCTTGCCGATTGTTATTCGCCCTAATATCGTGGCATTTGAATAGACAATGACATCATCTTCCAGAATAGGATGGCGCGGAGTGCCTTTTATCGGGTTCCCATTTTCGTCAAGAGGAAAGCTCTTGGCTCCCAGCGTTACCCCTTGATATAATTTTACATTGTTCCCAATGATACAAGTAGCACCAATGACAACACCTGTACCATGGTCAATCGTGAAGTGATCACCGATTTGTGCGGCCGGATGTATATCAATGCCTGTTTCAGAATGTGCCATCTCTGTGATGATACGGGGAATAAGCGGAACACCCAAGAGCAATAGCTCATGTGCAATACGGTAATTGGTAAGTGTCTTGATGACAGGATAACAGCTGATAATCTCACTGATACTGTCAGCAGCCGGATCTCCATTATAGGCGGCTTCAACGTCCGTTGCAAGGATGCTGCGTATTTTGGGTAATTTCGATATTAACTGTGCAGCTATATCGGCGGCATGCTGGTTGCATGCTGTAACCTCGTCATCTTCTTCTTCACCTTCGTGTGAAAAACATAGACCGGCCAGAATCTGGTCGGCGAGGAGTTTATATAACCTTTCGATGTTGACACCGATATGATAGCGGATTGTTCTTGTATTGACGGTTGATTTGCCGTAGTATCCAGGGAATATGATAGAGCGTGACAGCTCAATAATCTCTTCCAATGCTTTACCTGAGGGCAAGGGATTTCCATCGCGGTGTTGGTGGAAAAGACCTTTTAATGACTCGCTTTCTGACAGTTCGTCAACCGTTTGCGTCATGATATGAGTGAAATTGAGGGAACTCATCTGATGTGTATCAATATTTATTGAGTTGCAAAGATAATGTAATTTTGGAAAAAATGAAAACAAATTAGATTTTTATTTCATATTTACCCATACATTCTTCATAATAATCAACTGATTGATAGCGTTACCTGTCGATATCTTTTGAAAGACAGAAATTGTGTCTGTAAATTTGAAGATATTTTATTCCATCTCTCTGATTCTGACTTCGGTATATTTTTCCGCTTCTCCGGCAAGTCTGTTGATGTCTGTTTTCTGATCCGTCTCCCCATAGTGGTAAGGGTAAAAAACTTTTGGGTGGATGGACTTGACTGCATCTATTGCTTCATCAACAGTCATCGTATACGGTTGATTCACCGGTAAGAATGCAACATCGATATCTTTGAGACTATTCATCTCCGGCGTATTTTCTGTATCTCCGGATACATAGATGCGTGACCCTCCGATATTGAATATATATCCACAGTCTTCGCGTTCTTTGGGATGGAACTGTGTATGACCGAATGCTGTGTTATAGGCAGCGATGGTTTCCACTTTGATATTGCTGAATAATGTGATTTCCTTACCGGGTTTCATGACCGTCACGCGTTTACTGTTCATCTTCTCTGCCGAAGTATGGTCGCAGAAGATCATTGTCCGCTCCTCTGTCAGGGCATCAATAGCTTGAGCGTCAAGATGGTCAAAATGCGAATGCGTCACAAATATGGCAGCCGCTTTGTGCTCCTTCTTGAAATCTCCATATTGACTGACAGGATCCAAATAGATCCATTTGCCTTCAACTTCCATCGCTAAGGATGCATGACCGAAGAATTTAAATGTGATATTTGTTCCGTCATTTGTCTTGTAAGTCTCAGTCCGAATCTCTTTTTTCGCACATGAGCTCAGTCCGAATAGGCTTATCATGATCAGTAATATTAGTTTCTTCATTTTATTTTTATCATTGAACGGTGCTTGAATGTGGCAAAGATATTAAAAATATAATGATGCGTATGTCTTTTTAATAAATTATTTTTAATTCATGATATTTTTTCTAAAAAAATATTGTCCAATAGAAAATATTTCATACCTTTGTCGGCGAGAAATACAATAATTTATGGAATCAATTTGTGAACTAAAGGAAATATATAAGTCATTATATAAATTCGAGAAAGATTTTCAGTCTCGTAATGATATGACCATCAATGAGGCGATGGTACTCTGTTATTTGTTCAATGGCGAAACTCGTTCCGCCGGAGAAATCTGCGACTATATAGGTCTCTCAGCATCACGTGTCTCAAAGGTTCTTAACTCGGTAGAGAAGCTAGGATATATAGAGAGAAGTATCAGCTTTACGGATAAGCGTCAGATGCTTTTTGCTCTTACTGCATCCGGACTCCGTAAGATATCAGAAATGAAACAGGCGGATTTCAGTACAGACGACCTTTATGGACAGTTGCGGCAATGCGTATGTAAGTAACGCGTTGCTTTTTATTTATCCGTATGTTTTCCAATAGACAATATTAATATTAAGAATAAAAAGTTATTATGAAGTACTTAGTTATCGGTGGAGTGGCAGGAGGTGCCACTGTCGCAGCTCGTCTCCGTCGTCTTGATGAGGAGGCGCAGATCGTTCTATTCGAGCGTGGTGAGTATGTATCTTACGCTAATTGCGGACTTCCGTATTATATAGGTGGTGAGATCAATGACCGCAAGAAGCTTTTTGTGCAGACCGTACAGGGTTTTATTGATCGTTTCCGTATAGACATCCGCACGGAACAGGAGGTGGTAGCCATTCATCCTGACAAACAAACGGTGGATGTAAAGAATCTGAAGACCGGAGAAATCTATTCCGAGTCTTATCAGAAACTAGCCCTTTCTCCGGGTGCAGAACCTCTTCGTCCACGGATTGAAGGCATTGAT
>DAIOSW010000170.1:0-4021 GCA_036752365.1 Prevotella sp. | reverse complement strand
ATATTTGAACAGTTCCTCGGGTGAAGCACTTACAGCAGTAAGTCCGCTGGCAATATGAAGATCAGGAAATAACAATGCGATACCGGGGACGGCTATCCACCAGATAAACATGGAACCAAAGCAGATGATTGCGGCATACTTCAATCCGACAATATAACCCATACCAAGCACAGCTGCACCGGTATTAATTTTAAATACAAGTTTTGCCTTTTCGGCAACAGTCTCACCTAGTCCGATTACTCGAGAGGTGAAGTTCTCATTCCACCATCCGAAGGTGGCAACAATAAAATCATAAACGCCACCAATAATTCCGGCGAAGGCCAACAACTTAGCCTGTCCACCACCCTGCTGTCCAGACACAAGCACTTGAGTACTGGCCGTAGCTTCCGGGAATGGATATTTACCATGCATATCCTTTACAAAATACTTACGGAACGGTATAAGAAACAATATTCCCAATATACCACCAAGAAGGGAAGCAAAGAAGACCTCAAAGAAATTTACCGTCATCTCCGGATATTTGGCTTGCAAAATATATAATGCAGGAAGGGTGAATATAGCACCTGCGACAATCATTCCGGAACAGGCACCAATACTCTGGATGATGACATTCTCACCAAGCGGGTTCTTACGATGTGCAGCAGTAGATAGACCGACGGCGATAATAGTGATTGGAATAGCAGCTTCAAACACCTGTCCTACCTTCAATCCCAGATAAGCTGTAGCCGCAGAAAATAAGATAGCCATCATAATACCCCATGTAACAGACCACCCAGTCACCTCTGGATAACTCTTATCTGCCGCCATTAGCGGCTCATATTCCTCGCCATCCTTTAACTCCCGGAAGGCATTCTCAGGCAAACCTGTATTCTGTTTTTCTTCTTCTTTCATGATTATTCTTATTTTTTCTGCAAACTTACACATTTTTTCTGAAAATTCATGCAATATTGAGCAGAAAAGCTATCTTACAGGGAGCCAGACCCAAAAGATGGAACCTTTGCCACATTCTGACTGAACACCAATTTCTCCGTTAAACTGTTCGACAATCGCTTTACAAATGGAAAGCCCGAGACCTGTTCCCTGACGCATCGAGCCTATCTTTTCAAATCTCTGAAACACCAGTTGAATCTTTTCTTTAGGGATTCCGACACCTGTATCTTCAATCATGAGTTTTACACCCCCATTCTCGGATCGATAACTTATCTTTACATACCCGTGTTCTGTGTACTTAAAGGCATTTGTAACGAAATTGGTCAATATTTGGAGTAATCTATTGTAATCGGATTTAATAATACAAGGAGTGTCAGGCAGTTCACATTTGAGTTCAATTCCTTTATCCTTTTTTAGTTCCATAAACAGAGAATAGGCACTTTCGAATAAATGAGATAAGTTAATCTCTTTTATTTGAAAATCCATTGTTCCCGCCTCAAGTCTTGAAAAATCAAGAATATCATTAATAAGTCTCAATAGCATATCACTATTCTGATTAATGAGGTTCACACACTGGTGTTTCTCCTCCTTATCGGTAGCCGTTTCTAATATCATAGCATCATATTGGCCTTTCGAGAGATTTATCAAGGCATCTTTAATTCTAGCAGAATAAAAAAGATGAAATTTAATATCCTGATTTTTTATTATCTCTCCAGATATAGCTCCGGATTCCACTACTATCCTCTTATCTGTTAGGTCTTTAATATCATGATATTCATGATGGCCTTTGATATATACGACATAATTAGAAATGAATTTTATTGTGGGACCAATCTTGTATTGCTTAGCACGTTCCATACTGTACATCATACCAACCATATCAATCTTGTGTTGATCCAGTTCTTTACGAATTTCAACCCATTTCCCGATCTTTACAATACAACGCAGCCCCATGTGTGCACTAGCGGCCTTTATTAAATCGACATTAAATCCATCCGGTTTACCTTGATCATTTATAAATTCATAAGGATAAAAATCAACATCACCACCAAAAATTATTGTTCTTCGTTTGTCTGAGACATTCTGAGCCACAAGTGTGGTGACACCTATAAATAGGGTGACTAACAAAAAAGCTAATTTATCTCTCATAAGTCGTAATATAGATTTGCTTAGGTTTCAAAATAGTCATGCTTACATAAAGCACAAAAGTCAGAAATGTTCCTTCAACTCACTAAAAGATGATATTTCTGTAAGGTTAGGGTGTTGAAAAGTCTGTGTCATCTCGTGTTTCCACGTTACTTCAAAAGGTATATGTATTCCATTGGCTCCGATAGAAAGGACCGGTATTATATCTGATTTAAACGAGTTTCCTACCATGGCGAACTCAGAAGGAAAGACTTTTAAAATGTCAAGTAGACGAAAATATTCATTTTCTAATTTATCCTGCATCACTTCCACAAAACTGAAGTAGGACTCCAGTCCTGAACGACGTAACTTGTTCGTCTGATCACGATGTTCACCCTTTGTTGCGACAACTAGTTTATAACCCTCATCTTTGAGATAATCAAGAGTTTCCACAACTCCGCAAAGCGGTTCCATCGGTGTCTTAAGCAGTGACTTCCCCACATTCATTATCTCGGTTACAACCATATTGGGAACTTGATGATTACTAATACGTATGGCTGTCTCAACCATCGATAAGGTAAATGCCTTTGCTCCATAACCAAGCAAAGCCATATTTGACATCTCGGTAGAGAAGAGTTCATCGAGAATGGCTACCCCTTTTGCATAAGGGGTTATCAATCTTTCAAATTCCATTTCCGCATTTCTGAAGTAAGGTTCATTACTCCATAATGTGTCGTCTGCATCAAATGCTATGACCTTAATATTTTCGAATAATGGGTTCATAATAATAATTTCGTCCACAAAGTTAATGCTATTTTCTGAGTTATGCAAATTTAAACAAACATTGAACTATTTTTGCGGCATTCAACTAAATATATTACTTTTGCACAGAAATCAGCATAAAGAAATATGATAGTTTGTATTGCCGAAAAACCGAGCGTGGCAAAAGATATAGCCCATATTCTAGGGGCTAATTCTTCACGCGACGGTTATATGGAGGGTAACGGATACCAAGTTACATGGACATTCGGTCACCTCTGCACACTGAAGGAACCAGACGATTACACTGCCAACTGGAAGAGATGGAGTCTGAGCGCACTGCCAATGATACCCCAGCGTTTCGGTATCAAGCTCATTGATGACCAAGGCATACGTAAACAGTTTGGTGTAATTGAGCGTCTGATGCAGGCTGCTGATAGAATCATCAACTGCGGTGATGCCGGGCAAGAGGGTGAACTCATCCAAAGGTGGGTAATGCAGAAAGCTGGTGTCCACTGTCCTGTACAACGTCTATGGATATCATCAATGACTGACGAGGCTATACGGGATGGTTTTCAGGCACTTAAAGACCAAAAAGACTATCAGTCGTTGTACGAAGCCGGACTAAGCCGTGCCATCGGCGACTGGCTTTTGGGAATGAATGCGACCCGCCTTTATACGCTCAAATACGGGCAAAACCGTCAGGTACTCTCTGTAGGCCGTGTACAAACACCGACTCTCGCTCTCATCGTAAACAGACAAAAGGAGATTGATAATTTCAAACCTGAACCCTATTGGATTCTCACAACTACGTACCGTGATACTGTATTCAGTGCCACAAAAGGTAAATTCGACAGTCAGGAAGAGGGACGAAACTTTCTTGAGACGATCACAGGGAAACCGTTCACCGTCACTGATGTTTCGAAAAAGAATGGAACAGAAGCGCCTCCACATCTATTCGACTTGACTTCACTTCAAGTGGAGTGTAATAAGAAATTTGGTTACAGTGCAGAGATGACTCTCAATCTAATCCAAGCTCTTTACGAAAAAAAACTTACCACTTATCCTCGTGTGGATACGCAATTTCTTAGTGATGACATCTATCCTAAATGTCCGAATATTCTAAAAGGACTCAGGGGGTATGAACAGCTTACAGCACAACTTCTCAACACGAAACTACCTAAGAGCAAGAAAGTATTTGACACCT
>DAIOSW010000169.1:0-4021 GCA_036752365.1 Prevotella sp. | reverse complement strand
CAGTTCCTGAGGTACATACATCATACGACGTCTGAAGGTCTCTGCCGACATTGAGTTTATGATCTCACCATCTATACTGATCACCCCGTCATCAAGAGGTAAAAAACCGAGAATAGCACGTAGAAGTGTTGTCTTACCTGTCCCAGAATCTCCGGTAATACATACCAACTGCCCCTGGTCAACAGTGAAAGAGAGGTCTTTAAATAGCTGTGTATCACGAAATTTAAGTGATATATTCCTTATTTCCAACATGATTTCTTTCTGTTTTTATATTTAATTATCCATATATCCGAAACAAAGATAATTGAAGTTGTTAGAAAAACAAAAGAAATGACGTTTTATTGTTAATGATTATAACAACTTAGCACTATTTGACAAGAGGGATAGGAACAGCCATAGATAACAGATATTCTCAACTCCGCTGATATTCCAAGGGAGTCATTCCCGTCAATCTCTTAAAGAACTTACAGAAGAAAGACACATTTGGAAAATTCAATTCATCGGAGATCTGATAAGTTAGCATATCAGAACTCTTCAACATCACTTTTGCTTCCGCTATTACCGAACGTTCAATCCATTCCTTTGCAGTTGTATCGCTAGCTTCACGAATGAGTGTCCCCAAATAATGTTGCGAAAAACATAATTTATCGGCGTAAAAGCTTAATTTGCGCTCTTTCCTACTATACTGATGAACAAGATTGATAAATCTCATAAACACTTCTCGTTCATGAGAGGTACTAGAGACCACATTGGTTATATTACGTGCATCAATACTTTCATAAAAGCAAAGCACGGCGGTAAGCAGACTATGTATTACTCCTAGGCCTAACCCATCCTGATGTACAACAGTCCACAAAGTTTCAATCATTTGATGGATTATTTCTATCTCCGGTTCTGATATACATATACTGTTATTGCTCACATCATTAAGAAAACAGGATGGTACCCTGCCATTGAACAATAACTGCAACAGATCGTCACTAACCGAAATCGCTTCCATATCGAAATCTGGGGAGAATGTATTGGGCTGAACGATAGAGCCACCTTTTACGTAGAGAAGCATTCCCTCATGCAACTCATAATCAATCAGGTTCACCGTAATGTTACCATGCCCTCTTGTCACAACACCCACTCGGAGTTCATCGAGCCGATATGGAGGCCCGAATATATTCGGAGAGCCGGCTATCAACCGAAAGCTTCGTAACACAGCGAAATCATTCGATATATAGGCATACTGAGGAAAATGGAAATGGTTATTACGCACAAAATCACGTAACGCTGAGAAATCCAGTTTGATAGGTTTACCTTTCTTCTCCATACTTATCTTTTTGTCTGTTTATTGACCACAAAGATAATAAAATATAGGTAATGTGGATATCTTTTTTGTTATTTTCGTACAAAAAGGACATTATTCTGTTTGTAAAGATAATCTCATAATCAAATAAACCATATACCTTTGCACAAAAAATAATAAAGATATGAAACTGAGATTTTTTCTTCTAGGAATGATGATGGCATCTACAGGATGCTTCGCCCAGATAACACTTCAGGAGTGTCGTCAAAAGGCTCATGACAACTATCCGGTGATTAAACAGTATAAATTGGTAGAACAGGCACGCGACTTCAATATCGACAATGCAGCAAAAGGATATCTACCACAGATCTCTGTTACTGGACTTGCCACCTATCATACTGACATGCTGAAAAGCAGTAATATAGCCAAAACACTCGACACCAAGAACTCTCTCTATGGAGGTATGGTTCAGATTTCCGAAAACATTTATGACGGCGGAGCCATATCAGCCAGAAAGAGTATTGCCAAAGCAGACGCCAACGTGAGTAGCGAACAGTTGAATGTGACGATGTACGATATCAACAACCGGATAGACCAACTCTATTTCGGAACATTGCTCATCGATGAACAGATCAAGCAAATTAGATTGCTTCAAGAGGATCTCGCTCTAAGCAGAAAGAGCATTGAAGGAATGATGAAAAACGGTATTGCCAACCAGAGTGATGTGGATGCCATCGAAGTGGAACAACTCAACGCCGCTCAACAAGAGAAGAGTCTCAACATTCAGAGACACACATACATGACCATGCTCGGAATTTTTATTGGTGAAGAACTGAACGAAAGCAATGCTCTTACAAAACCGTCAGACATGATGCCGATATCCATGGATGTAAAACGACCTGAGTTGAAACTCTTCGATGCCCAGTCTGCGTTGCTCAACGAACGCGAGAAGGCTCTTAATGTCAGTATCAAACCAAAGTTTGGAGTTTTTGCATCCGGATTATTTGGTAATACAGGCATTGACATGATGAAGAAGAGCATGTTGATGGCCGGAGCAAAACTGACTTGGAATATTGATGGTATCTATACCCGCAAGAATGATAAGAAACTGATAGATGCAAGTCGTCAGCAAATTGAGTCAAACCGGGAGACGTTTTTATTTAACACCCGATTGCAGAGCGCCAATGAAACATCCATCATCAGCGACCTCAGAGAAAAACTCAAGACTGACGATGATATTGTTATCCTCAGAACAAATATACGAAGTAAAGCTGAACGTAAAGTGGAAAACGGTACGCTGACGGTTAACGAGATGCTCCGGCAGATAAATGCCGAGAGCGAGGCAAAACAATCTAAAGCCCTGCATGAGATTCAGTTACTGAAAGAGATTTATCAACTTAAGAATATTGTAAACAATTAAAAGACCAAATGATATGAAAACAAAATCAATCATATTACTTACAGTATCCGCAACGATACTTACAGCTTGTTCTTCCAGCAAGAAGGATTATGATGCTACTGGCACATTCGAAGCTACCGAAGTGACCGTTTCTGCAGAACAGACAGGACGGATTATGAACTTCAACATCACCGAAGGACAGAAAATCAACCAAGGTGCCCAGGTGGGACTTATTGACACCGTACAATTACAGCTTAAAGCGCTACAGATGGGAGCCACTAGAGAGACTTATGAAAATCAGAAACCGGACATTCAGAAGCAGATTGCAGCCACACGCCAGCAGTTGGCTACGGCAGAGAGAGAGCAACGCCGCGCTGCCAATCTAGTCAAAGACGGTGCTGCCAATCAGAAACAACTCGATGATGCCAGCTCTGCTGTTTTGGTTCTAAAACGTCAACTCGAAGCACAGATCTCATCACTGAACAACAGTACAAAAAGCCTGTCAAGCCAAAGCAGTGCTACTGATATACAACGCGCACAGATTATCGACCAATTGCAGAAATGCCATATCACCACCCCGATCAACGGTATTATCCTCGACAAATATGTAGAGGCAGGAGACTTTGCCACCATCGGCAAACCTCTGTTTAAGATTGCCGACATGGACAATGTTTATCTGCGCGCGTACGTAACATCAGAACAACTTGAGAAGGTAAAAACAGGGCAGACTGTAAAAGTATTCAGCGACTATGGCAACAATAAGCGGAAGGAATACAGTGGAACCGTAACATGGATCTCCGATCATTCGGAATTCACGCCCAAGACAATACAGACTGACGATGAACGGGCCGACCTCGTTTATGCAGTCAAGATATTAGTAAAAAACGACGGATACATCAAGCTTGGCATGTATGGTGAGGTGAAACTATGATCGAGATTAATAACATATCAAAACACTTTGGACCAGTAACGGCACTCGATGACGTCACATTGAGCATCGGGGATGGAGAACTGTTTGGAATTATCGGTCCTGATGGTGCAGGAAAGACCACGCTTTTCCGCATCCTCACCACCCTGCTCATTCCCGAAAATGGCAAGGTGACGGTTGACGGTTTCGATACAGTAACCCAGATGAAGGAGATTCGCCGTAGTGTAGGATATATGCCGGGACGTTTTTCGCTCTATCAGGATCTCACCGTAGAAGAGAATCTGAAGTTCTTCGCCACACTCTTCGGAACGACCATCGAAGAGGGGTATGACTATATTCACGACATCTATTCTCAGATAGAACCATTTAAGAATCGCCGTGCCGGCGCTCTCTCCGGAGG
>DAIOSW010000168.1:0-4043 GCA_036752365.1 Prevotella sp. | reverse complement strand
TTCGTCGTTTGTAAAGGTGAATTTCGGCATCCTTGCTAAGGCCACGATAGGGGAGCAGAACTCTGTAAAGTCTTCGGCTCTACAGTATCCTTTTTCTCTAAAAAAAACATTGAGCACCCCTACAAGAGCTGTTCCTTGTCCACTGTAATCATTAATTCCCAATAATTGAAAACCCGCATAATTGGGCGTTCTCAACGTCTTTTCTATCTCATATTTATAACATAAGGTTTGAAGTTTTCCGCTCGACATAAGAAATTTGTGAGCCATCGTTCCCATGTTATTCTCATTTAAAATGTCCCGAAAGATTTCAAAGTTTCGTGCTTTATTTACACCTGTATATTGAGAAATCTCATCAAAATCAGGGAAAGCACACCATTGACCTGTCTCATGAGAGATGTATGGCTCGTTTATCTCAGTGTCTTTATATTTCTCTATTTTCTCTCTGAAGTCATCGTTGGCAGACGGTTCTCTTTTATTCCATTCATCGAGTCCTCTGGCACCAGCCTTCACATGGTACATACTTTGAGGCTGCCACTGCCAACCGTTTCCTACAGATGCTCCAGTATATACCCGTCGAGAGTCCTTAGATTTCCAGTAATCAACAAATTTTGAGACCCACGCCACCCAGTTTCCACTCGGTTCATTGCCACATGCCAGCATACAGAAGGATGGATGATTACCATATTCGTCTGTCATTCGTTGTGTCTCCTTCATCAGATATTTATCAATGACCATGCCATTACCCAGTTTTACACCATGATTAGGCCATGACGGTCCTTCTGGCTGTAGATAGAATCCTACGATGTCAGCAGCTTCGAAAGCTGCTTCCGGAGGGCAATATGAATGAAAACGCATGTGATTCAACCCAAATGAACGACATTTTCTAAAGATATGTTCCCATGATTTCTCATCCATTGGCGCATAGCCTGTAAGCGGAAAATCACAATTTTCAACAGTTCCCCTTAACATCACTTCTCTGCCATTACAATAAAACATTCTTCCTTTTATTGAAAACTCCCGCATTCCGAAGGTTGTCTGTTTAACTGCACCGTTGCCAAGTATCGCTGTAAGTTTATATAAAGAGGGGTTAAACTCGTCCCATAACTGTACTTCGTCTCCCATTGGCAATGTGACTATGGTTGAATCACTGGTCAATTGATATGATTTTGTTACAATATGGTGTCGAGGTGAGTTAAATAATTCAGCATTCAACTTAAGATTCTGACTACTAGAAATACCTCCTAACTTGATAACAACTTTCGCTATTTTCTTTTGTATGTCGGGATAAACCTGCAGGTATTCAATATACGATGTAGGTGTGGCCTGTAGTTCCATCCGACCCACAATACCGTTCCAGTCTCCTTGAGTCTGGTCGCTCACACTATGTGAGTCGGCACCGACCCCCACACTATCAATACGGTTATCAATACGTATTGCCAATACGTTTTTCCCACTTTTAACATACGATGTAATATCATATATGTGAGCTGTTGTCAGTGAATTATGACTTCCTACTTCCTTACCGTTTACCCAAAGAGTAGTTTCAATATGGGGTCGTTCAAGATACAGAACGATTCTCTGTCCTTTCCACTGTTTTGGAACCGAAATCATTTTCCGATACCATGCTATCCCCACATAGTGTTTGTCGGGTGTAAGGAAAAAAGGTAATTTCATATTCTCCTCTTTTCGATACTTCTCCATATATGGATTATAGAAGTACGAACTGTCATAAAGACTTCCTATCCATTTCGTTTTGATCGAAATGTTATCACCTTTAAGACGTTCAAGCATCGATCCAGGCATCAGAATATTATCTTTAAGATCCTCATTGTACCATTTCTCGTTTATACCTATATCATTTCGATCCATCTGAAATTGCCAGTTGCCTGATATCGACAGAGTGTTCTGGCCCATCGTAACCCCACTAGTGAAGAATAGTACTAGTGAGGATATTATTGTTTTAATTTTCATTTTATGATGAATTTTCTAGTGGTAGAGGTTCTTGTTCCCTTAATTTTAATAATATAAGTACCCGCAATTAATGGACTGTTGGAAATCTGATTATCCACCTCGTTCATGGTACAAATGAAATCTGAAACTTTTGTTCCGCTAATGGTATACACGTTACATCTAACCGTTTCATTGTCAGAAATTGAACTAACTCCGTTCGTACTTGTTATACGCAGTATACCTGTCGGTTTTAGTAGGTCAGAAGTATCCCAGCTGAGTCCATCGGGTAGTTCAGGCAGGTTCAGTACCGGAGTTCCAGAGAATGCATTGGCTGTCCATAGTATAATGGAATCACCACTTGCTGGAACATAGGTTGTTGATTCAGAACGATACCAGTTGAGATTGATATTACCGTTTATAATCAGTGTTCCGCCTACCTTCAGGTAAGAATGACTAGAAGTGTAATTCTTGGCATTCAGCATGCTAAATTCGACATTAGAACCTGCGTTCGCATTTACAGTACCTGAGAACGAGATAGATCCTGTGGGGCATAATGAGGTAGGAGAGCCGGGATGTAAAGTAGCACCTGTTCTTATATAGACAGTAGGGTTTCCACAGTATCCATTGCCAGACAGTTCGCCAGTGCCACTAATCGTCATCGTGTTACTTCCCGTCATCGTTGTTGTTGCTGATTGGTTATTCAAATAAAGAATACCCTGATTGACAGTAATTGTACCGATGGCCGTCTGTGACTGTGTGCTACCGATAGTCCACATGCTGGATCCTGATTTTATCACGTTACTACCATTGATTATGGTATTAAAACTAAAGTTTGTTCCTTTAGTTCCAATCGTATAAGTTCCTGTTCCTGTCAGAGTTCCTGTTCCACCGAGAACACCGATACTGAAAGCATTACCCATGTTATTGATGGTTGTTCCACTCATGACATTCAGCGTTGCATTTGGTAGTCCGTAACTGTTATTCAACTGAAAGTCAGGATCGTATGTTGCTGTTTTTTGTTGATAGGCATTAACGGTTCCTTTAAATGCGCTCCAGTTCCCTTGCAGATAGTTGCGGACCCACTGTATATAAAGATTCAGAGTTCCTTCACCAACTAATTTACCTGTCATAGTACAACGACCGTCCACCCATAATGTTCCTGTTTTGCCATAAGGAACACTGATATTCACAGGATCAACCTCTGCCGAGTTGGTAGCAGTACTGTTCATATAGCTCATGGTACCACTTGCGCCATTAAAGACAATCGTATCTCCGCAAGAATGACCGTTGGCCGCATCATATACGGTTCCGGCTTTGATGATAAGACGTTTAATCGTATTGCCAGAGTATATTGACAGTTGACCTGCACCATCTTTGATGAGATCTTCCGTATTACTGCCAAAGACACTACCTTTCATAAGTACAGTAGAACCTGATCCCACATTCAACGTAGCTCCGCCTTCGCCTGCTATGATACTATTACCCATGGTCATACTAGAACCGAATCCAAGAGTTGCCCCGCCATTGATATAAAGTTTATTGCCGAGATGTCCCAAGGAACCATTATCCACACCATCAGTATTTGACATAGATGTCACAAACACCTTACCTGCATTGATCACAGTATTGCCAGTGTAGTTGTTTGCATTCTGAATATGTAGTGTGCCGTTACCGTTCTTTATCAGTCCGGTTTTTCCAATAATACTGTCACCGCTCAGCGTGAAAGTCTTTGTGTCATTGTTGAATGTAATACTTTTGGGTGACACTCCACCAGAAACTACAACATTTGTAGATGTGGCGTTGTCATCAAAAATAACATCATCACCGCCGATAAACATATCTTTTGAGCCGTCAACAACGAAATTTTCACTTTTAGCAATATCCCAAGTTGTACTCTCAGAGCCGTCCCAAGTAATAGTGGTATTACCACGTGTTGAAGGAACATGTACATATATCTTACCATTTTTGAATGAAATGGTTGCTGCTGTTCCTCCTAAGCCTTCTACATGAATACTATCGGATACTGTAGAATCAATGGCAGCGTAACTTCCTAGATAATAATCGCCTGCTGCTGGTTTTGTGGCTGAGACAGC
>DAIOSW010000167.1:0-4052 GCA_036752365.1 Prevotella sp. | reverse complement strand
CATACCCTACAAGATCGTTGGCGAATATAAAGGTGCCGATTTGGTCGGAATGGAATATGAGCAGCTCATGCCTTACGTAAATCCGGGTGAAGGTGCTTTCAGAGTTATCCCCGGTGATTATGTGACAACTGAAGACGGTACGGGTATTGTACATATTGCACCAACCTTTGGTGCCGATGATGCCAATGTTGCACGCAAGGCCGGTGTACCTGCACTTCAACTGATCAGTAAGAAAGGTGAGCGCCGTCCGATGGTCGACCTTGATGGTAAATTCTATAAGATTAACGAACTCGATGCAGACTTCGTTAAGAGCTCAATGAACGTAGAAGAGTACAAGAAATACGAAGGACGTTACGTCAAAAATGCTTATGATGATACCCTTTCTGATAAGGATGAGACTCTGGATATTTCCATCTGCATGGAGATGAAACAGAATAATCAGGCATTCAAGATAGAGAAACATGTTCACAACTATCCTCACTGCTGGCGTACAGACAAACCTGTCTTGTATTATCCGCTCGACAGTTGGTTCATTCGTTCTACAGCATGCAAGGAACGTATGGTTGAACTGAATAAGACCATCAATTGGAAACCGGAGTCTACCGGTACCGGACGTTTTGGAAAATGGCTTGAGAATCTAAACGACTGGAACTTGAGTCGTAGTCGGTTCTGGGGTACTCCATTACCAATATGGCGTGATGAAGATGGTGCGGAGATCTGCATCGGAAGCTTGCAAGAACTCTATGATGAAGCCGAGAAATCCGTCAAAGCAGGATTCATGGAAAGTAATCCGCTTAAGGACAACGGTTTTATACCTGGTGACTACTCAAAAGAGAACTATGATAAGATAGACTTGCACCGTCCTTATGTGGATAATATTATTCTTGTAAGCGAGAATAATAAACCAATGAAGCGTGAGACCGACCTTATCGACGTTTGGTTCGACAGTGGCAGCATGCCTTATGCACAAATTCATTATCCTTTTGAAAATGCAGAATCGCTTGATAACAGAAATGTATTTCCTGCCGATTTCATCAATGAAGGTGTAGATCAGACACGTGGATGGTTCTTTACACTACACGCCATCGCTACAATGATCTTTGATAGCGTTGCATTCAAGAATGTTATCTCTAGTGGACTTGTTCTTGATGCTCAAGGAAATAAGATGAGTAAACGACTCGGTAATGCAGTCAATCCTTTCGATGCAATCGAGAAATATGGTAGTGATGCAGTTCGTTTCTATATGACAACCAACTCATCGCCTTGGGATAACCTCAAGTTTGATGCAGCAGGTGTGGACGAGGTAAGACGCAAATTCTTTGGAACATTATACAATACCTATTCTTTCTTCAGCTTATATGCAAATGTCGATGAATTCGACTATAGTGAAGAAGATATTGCGTTTAGCAAACGTCCAGAGATTGACAGATGGATACTTTCTGTCCTCAATACGCTGGTTAAGAATGTTGATGCAGCTTTTGCTGACTATGAACCGACAAAAGCAGGCCGCTACATTGACAGTTTTGTCAATGATAACCTGTCAAACTGGTATGTCCGCCTGAACCGCAAACGTTTCTGGGGAAGTAAGATGAGTGAAGATAAGCTATCTGCATATCAAACCTTATATACTTGTCTAGTCACAGTAGCAAAACTTCTTGCACCGATAGCACCATTCTATGCTGACCAGTTGTATGAAGATCTTGTTAAGGCAACAAATAAAGACAATAAATGCTCGGTTCATCTCACTGAATTCCCTGTTGCCAATACGGAACTTATTGACAAAGAGCTGGAAGCTCAGATGCAGATGGCTCAGGATGTAACAAGTATGGTTCTTGCTCTACGTCGTAAAGTCAATATCAAAGTTCGTCAGCCGCTGCAGTGTATCATGATACCAGCTGTAGATGATGAACAGAAACGCCATATCGAAGCTGTCAAGGAATTGATTATGCACGAGGTGAATGTCAAAGAACTGAAATTCGTTGAAGGCAATGGCATTTTGGTAAAGAAGGTAAAATGTAACTTCAGAACACTCGGAAAGAAATTCGGAAAACTGATGAAGGGTATCAACAATGCTATCATGGCATTGGATCAGGAAGAGATTCAGAAATTCGAGAAGGAAGCAAAATATACAGTTGCTGTTGATGGAGAAGATATTGTAATTGATATCGAGGATGTAGAGATCATCAGCGAGGATATTCCAGGATGGCTGGTTGCTAATGAAGGTTCTCTTACCGTTGCTCTCGAAGTTGAACTGACTGATGAACTCCGTCGTGAAGGTATGGCTCGTGAATTGATCAACCGTATCCAGAACCTGCGTAAGGAGAACGGTTTAGAAATAACCGACCGCATCAAAGTCACGCTGTCCGAACACGACCAAAGCAATGCTGCCGTAGAGAGTTTCAAGGATTATATCTGCGGACAGGTCCTTGCTGACAGCATCACGATTGCAGCCAATGATGGCGAAGAGGTAGAATTTGATGACTTTAAGCTGAATATAAAGGTTACTAAATAATATAAACATTTAATATTGAATATTATGGCAGAAAAAACACGATACAGCGACGAAGAGTTGGCTGAATTCAAAAAGATAGTTTTAGAGAAACTATCTCTTGCCAGAAGGGATTACGATCAGATGATGAAGGTCCTTATGAATGAAGATGGCAACGACGTGGATGATACGTCACCAACGTACAAAATATTGGAAGAGGGCAGTAGCACTCAGACCAAAGAAGAATTGACACAGTTGGCTGCCCGTCAACAGAAATTCATTCAAGGTCTGGAAGCAGCTCTTGTCAGAATAGAGAATAAGACCTACGGAATATGTCGTGTTACAGGCAAATTGATACCAAAGGAACGACTTCGTGCTGTTCCTCATGCAACATTGAGCATTGAGGCCAAACAGATGAAAGGACATTAATTCTAGAGATTGTTTTGAAAAAGTCTAAAGGATTTTTGACAGACGGTCGTTTGTCATTGATTATTATCTTAGCTATTTTGATTATCGATCAGTATATCAAGATAATGGTCAAGACAAACATGTGTCTGGGAGAGAGCATACACATTACCAACTGGTTTCAGATTCATTTTATCGAAAACAGTGGAATGGCTTACGGCATGGAATTTATCAATAAGATTGTGCTTTCCCTGTTCCGTATAGCCGCTTCGTGTTATATCGGTTGGATTATTTATCAACAAGTCAAGTTAAAAGCGAGAACGGGATATATTGTGTGCTTGTCAATGGTACTCGCCGGTGCTGCCGGAAATGTCTTTGACGGGATGTTTTATGGACTGATCTTCAATGGTTCGTCACCTGATTATATCTCGTATTTCGTTCCGTTTGGTCATGGATATGCTCCGTTCTTAATGGGAAAAGTAGTGGACATGTTTTACTTTCCAATCATAGATACCAACTGGCCATCGTGGATGCCCGTCGTTGGAGGTGATCATTTCATCTTCTTCAGCCCTATCTTCAACTTTGCCGATTCGTGTATTTCTGTAGGAGTCGTTGTTTTGTTAATTTTCTATCGTAAAGAGTTAGCCATACTGTTTTCGTCAAAACCTAAAACGAAGCCGGAAGAATGAAACAAAGAGTCGTCATATTCTTTGTGACAGTGGTGACCATTCTGGTAACTGGCTGTCGACCATCTGTCCCTAGTGATTACATACAGCCGGGGACGATGGAAGATATCCTTTATGACTACCACCTGGCTCAGGCTATGGCGATGAATCCCAACACGGATCAGACACCCTCGTCGAATGATGAACTATATCGTAAGGCTGTTTTTAAGAAATATGGAATCACCGAAGCTGAGTTCGACTCGTCTATGGTTTATTATATGCGCCATACAGAACAGCTCCATGGCATCTATGAGAGTTTGGCAAAGAGATTCAGTGATGATGCTCTGGAACTTGGTGCCGATCAGAGTGATGTAAACAAATATAGTGTTCTGACCAACAAAGGTGATACGGCTAATATCTGGGCTGGTAACAAGTCTGAGGTTCTTACCCCTCAGGCACCGTTCAACAGATTAGCATTCAATATCGAAGCAGAT
>DAIOSW010000166.1:0-4092 GCA_036752365.1 Prevotella sp. | reverse complement strand
AAACGAAGTTATAACTATCTAAAACTCTTTGGCAAAATATTTCCACAAAGGAGCCAACATCAGTGACTGAACAAATTCACCACGTTCGAGCATCTCCCGCACTTCGGTCTTCGAGAAGACGTGTACAGACAAATCCTCACCGGCTTCAAGATGCTGTTCACTAATTTTCTTCACCCCTGTGGCTAGGAAACTATGGGTAAGATTTGTCATCGTGCTTGCATTTGCTGATGTTGCCATTAGCTCGAGCCACTCCCCGCCCCCAAAACCCGTTTCCTCAAGCAGTTCACGCTTGGCCGACTCTATCGGTTCTTCACCTTTCTCGCATACACCGGCACATAACTCATAACAGGTTCGTCCGAGAGCATGACGATACTGACGGACAAGAACAAACTGCTCATCCTCGGTGATAGCGATTACATTGATCCAATCTGGATATTCCAAGACATAATACTCAGGAAGTTCAGCACCTGTAGGTAACTTAACATGATCACGGCGGGCTGTCAGCCAGGGACGACGGATTAAATATTCACTACTAAGAATGGTCCATTTACGATCATCTTTATTATCTTGATTCTTAGAATTTATCATACTTGTTATTTTACAGGCTACAAATTTAGTAAAAAAGAAACGAAAGCCCGACTTCCTCATATAAAAAAAACTATCCTGCAGTCTGCAATAAGACAACAGGACAAAATAAATAACGACTATAACAAATAGTGATTATCCAGTTTACAAGGATAGATGTTAGTAATCTTCTGCTGACAAATCAAAACGATCAGCATCATCAACCACCGAGGTGCTAACAGAATGATTTACATACTTAACCGTAGTCATGGTTGTACTACAAGCTAATAACATGATAAGTGACACTCCGAGTAACATCCGACATAAAAGCTGGATGCGTCTCAACTGTTTATGAATCACTCTCCGTGTTAAACGTAAATAGACCTTAGGATTACGAACACCCGTTTCATCAAAAATGTTTTTACCTGTCGACTCTTCACCTGGTGCAAAGAAATCATTCGAAGATAAGACCTGTTCCATATTCTGCAATTTACATTAAACATCAATGATCAATATGACCACTAATTGTCAAATAATGACACTGCAAAGATACACACATCTTATTACAAAGATATTGCATTAAAATGATAATAAGGAGACAATAAAATTAAGAAAGAAGACAGGAAAAGAAAGTGGTAACTACAAACTGATTTGGGACAAGACAATATCTGTAGCTCCCGTCATCTTTTTGACAAAATCACCAGCCTTATTACCTGACTCCTCCAAGAATTCAGGATTCGTCATCAGACTGTTCATGATATGTTCGAAACTGTCATAATCAGTAATTTCAAAGCCGCCCTTACTCTTTAACAAGCCTTGAGCCTCTTGAAAACGTGAATTGTTAGGACCGAAAAGAACCGGCATATTCCAAACAGCAGCTTCGAGAACATTATGGATACCAACACCAAAACCACCTCCGACATAAGCAACTTCACCAAAATGATAAATGCTAGAGAGAAGTCCAAAACAATCGATAATCAGGCACTCCGCATCTTTAACATTATCCACTGTTGCTTCAGTATAGCGTACGGTCTTACGATTGAGTTTTGCAAGAATCTCCTTCAGATGATCTTCACTGATGACATGTGGGGCTATGATCAAGCGCCATTCTTGATGTTTATTGAAATACTTGATAAATATATCTTCATCCGGCGACCAGCTGCTACCTGCGACAAACACTTTATAATCCTTCTTGAAAGCATCAATGACAGGCAACTGTTTTGACTGTTCCTTAATCTGAAGCACACGGTCGAATCGTGTATCACCGGTTATTGTAACATTGGTAAGTCCCAACTTGGCGAGTAAATCACGACTTGTCTCGTTCTGAACGAAGAAATGTGTAAAACATCTGAGCACACAACGGTATTGATAGCCATACCAGCGGAAGAATACCTGTTCAGGACGAAATATACTGCTTACGCTATAGACTGGCACATGACGATGCTTGAGGATATGAAGATAATTCCACCAAAACTCATACTTGATAAAAAAGGCAACTTCCGGACGTATCAGTCGCAAGAAACGAATGGCATTAATAGGGGTATCCAGAGGCAGATAGCAGATAATGTCTGCACCCTTATAATCCTTACGAACCTCATACCCAGAGGGTGAGAAGAAGGTAAGTAATATCTTATATTCGGGATGACTCTTCCGAAGGCTTTCCATCAGTGGGCGACCTTGTTCAAATTCGCCTAATGATGCGGCATGAAACCAAACATAACGAGCATTCGGGTCTACTTTTTTCTTTAACACATTAAATGCCTCACGCTCACCATGCCACATCTTATGAACCTTTTTACTAAACAGGCTCATAACAGCAACACCTAACAAATAAATATATATTATAAGATTGTACACAGGTTGTTCCGGTTTGCTTATGATTATTTTAAGACTTCAACAGCTTTACGAAGACGCTTAAGTGTTTCTTCCTTTCCGAGGAAAGCAGAGATGTCAAACATTCCAGGTCCCTTACCCTCACCAACAAGTGTCAGTCTGAACGCATTCATCACATCACCTAGTTTGTATTCATTCTCCTCTATCCATTTTTCTACGATCGGTTCCTGACCCTCAATAGAAAAGTCATCTATGCCTTCAAGGACATCAGCCAGCTCGGTCATTACCTGAGCAGAATTTTCTTTCCAGCGTTTACGTATCGTTTTCTCATCATATTCTGTAGGGGCCTCAAAGAAGAATGAACACAAAGGCCATAACTCCTTAACGAAATTAACACGACTCTTCATCATGCTTACCACTTTTGTAATACGTTCCAAAGACTCTTCTACACCATGTTCCTTGACGATGGGGGCAAACAGTGCAACTACCTCTTCGTCACTCTTCTGCAACATGTATTCGTGATTGAACCATGTACCTTTGACATAATCGAACTTGGCACCGGCCTTGTTGCATTTTGTTATATCAAACAATTTGACCAGTTCATCCAGACTCATCATTTCCTGTTCTGTACCGGGATTCCATCCTAATAGAGCTAGGAAATTGATAACGGCTTCAGGGAAATATCCATCTTCGCGGTAACCTCTTGACACCTCGCCAGTCTTAGGATCATGCCATTCCAATGGGAACACAGGGAACCCGAGACGGTCGCCGTCACGCTTACTCAACTTGCCTTTTCCATCGGGTTTGAGCAATAGAGGAAGGTGTGCGAACTGTGGCATTGTGTCTTGCCATCCAAACGCACGGTAAAGAAGCACATGAAGAGGAGCGCTAGGTAACCATTCCTCACCACGAATCACATGAGTAATCTCCATGAGATGATCATCAACGATATTTGCAAGATGGTAAGTTGGTAATTCATCAGCACTCTTATATAATACTTTATCATCAATGATATCTGACATGATACGCACATCACCACGGATAAGATCATTGACATGCACAGCTTCACCGGGTTCAATCTTAAACCGAACAACATACTGTTCGCCCTTGGCAATAAGATCATCTACATCTTCTTTTGCCATTGTCAATGAGTTGCGCATCTGCAAACGAGTAGATGCGTCATATTGAAAATTCTGAATTTCCTTACGTTTAGACTCGAGTTCATCAGGGGTGTCAAATGCAATATACGCCTGACCCATGTCAAGCAACTGTTTGACATATTTCTTATAGATATCGCGACGTTCACTTTGACGATAAGGTCCATGTTCTCCACCGAACGAAACACCTTCATTAAATTCTATGCCAAGCCATTTGAATGAATCGAGGATATATTCTTCTGCTCCTGGCACAAAACGGTGTGTATCAGTATCTTCTATTCTGAAAACTAAATCGCCGCCATGCTGACGGGCGAAAAGATAATTGTACAAAGCGGTACGAACACCGCCGATATGAAGTGCCCCTGTTGGGCTTGGTGCGAAGCGCACACGTACTTTACTTTCGGCCATTAATAAGTGATAGCTATTAATAATTGTGCAAAATTACTACTTTTTTTTCTATTATGACGTTTTTTATTTGTATTTTCGCACATTAAAAGTATAAGCTTCTAAAATAATGAAGAATAATATGTTTAAATTA
>DAIOSW010000165.1:0-4169 GCA_036752365.1 Prevotella sp. | reverse complement strand
GAGAACTCGAAACCATTATTGGTCAAGTCGAGGATATTGCTGTAGAATGTACCGATACCAAACTCCAAGGCGATAGGAGCTGTAGCCAAGGCGCCATCTGTCTTACGATGATAGATATCAAAGCTACCTGTCAGGCGACCATTGAATAAAGTAAAGTCGACACCAGCATTATACTCGGTTGTCATCTCCCACTTGATGTCCTTGTTTGGATAAGTAGAAGCAAGGGTGAGTCCGCTCTGTCCGCCATACTGATTACCATTGAAATACTGGATATAAGAAAAGTCTGATACGTTGGTGGAACCAGTCTTACCCCAACTCAAACGGAACTTCAGATCATCAATATCTCTTACAGATTCCAGGAAAGGCTCTTGATTGATGCGCCAGGCCAGAGAAACTGCAGGGAAAGTACCGCGCTTGTTACCCGGTCCAAATTTTGATGACTCATCGGAACGAAGACTGAAATCAAGCAGATAACGTGAGAGGAAATCATAGCTCAAACGACCATAGATAGAATTAAGACCACTCTTGGAATAAGTCTCGGTTGGTTTATTGACGGTGGTTGCAGAACTGGCATTGTTCAATACATCATCGTTAGGGAAACCACTATAAGCCTGGTCGTGTTCCTTGCTCCAATACCTGTCGGCACTATAACCAGCCATCACGTCAAAACGATGAGCTTCGGTAAGCGTGAACTTGTAGTCGGCACGGAAATTGATAGAAGTATTGGTGTTGCGATAGTTGCTCTCAGCCAAGGTTGATGTTGGCTCCATACCCAACTGCTCCGGGAGCGTAATCTTTGGCGAGAAATAACTGTTGCTGAAGATGAATCTGGATATATTGGCATCAGCATGAAGGGTCAATCCCTTGACAGGCTTAATATCAATATAAGCATTGCCAGAGAACTGATCATTTTCATACTTCGTCTTGCGCTGGAGTTTAGCTACCGCATTGGCATCATTATAGGTATCGGCATAAAGACCGAACTTATCTACACGCTGGAAGTTGCCATCCGCATCACGTACAGCCAAATCAGGACGGGTCATCCATCCGTCATTATCATATCCCAAGGCAGGATCGTTGCTTCCACTCTTGCGTGAAGAATAGGTATAATCGAGCACACCTCCCACGGTGATGTATTTGTTGATTTCAGAATCTATAGAGAGTCTTGCACCATATCGCTCCATACGGTCATTGAGTAACAGACCTTCCTGGTTCATTCCGTTGAAAGAGAAAGAATAGTTGGTTTTGTTGCTTCCACCTCTGACAGCCACATTATACTGATGTGTAGGTGCATTCTTGTTGATTACCTCATCTGCCCAGTTGACATTATCCTTGCCATAAAGACTCTCATTAAGACCATTATAGGTATAAAGACCCGTTTCTTCATTGAGCGAAACATTTCCATACTGGTTAAGAATATAATCAAAACCCATCGAACTGCCGTCGTTCATACCATTTACAGTATTACGCAGAATCTCGTCCTGTACGTTCTTGTATTCAGCCGTGTTCAGCGGTTCATAATTCTTGATAGGATTACTGAACGAGAATGTGTAGCCGAAATCTACCTTGGTCTTCTCATTGCGCTTTCCGTTCTTGGTCTTGACAATAACGACACCATTGGCTCCACGTGATCCATAGATTGCAGTAGCTGCGGCATCTTTCAGCACATCGATACTCTCAATATCGTTTGGTGAGATATTGATGAGCGGGTTGATGCCGGTATCCTCCATAAAGGTAGGAACGCCATCAATGACATAAAGAGGCTGGTTGTTGTTACCTTTACCCGATTTAGGATAAGGAGATGTAATACCGCGGATGTTTAACTTGAGAGATGAACCAGGCTCACCATTTGCGGTAGTAGCCAATACGCCCTTTACAGTACCCTGAAGAAGACCATCGAGGGTTGGTGTGGTAGCAGCCAACTTGCTTATCTGTTCCTGACTCACGGTAGAGATAGCGGTAGTTACATTCCTACGGCTCTTGCTGCCGTAACCGATGACAACGAGATCATCCAGCGCAACATGATCCAACTCCAGCATCATGTTTTGCTCTTTTACGCCACGAAATTCAATACTCTTCGATTTGTAACCAATGCTGGAAAATACAATTTTAGGATGCGCCATAGATGGAAATTCCAGTATGTAGTTACCATCAGCATCTGTGATAACGCCATAGCTCGTGCCTTCGATCTGCACCGTGACACCTACCAGAGGATTTCCCTCGGAATCAATCACTCTTCCTTTTATAAAGGTATGACCTTTTTCTTGCACATTTTCAATACCAGCCGCAAAACTGGTATGAACTGGAAGGGCTGCCTGCACAAAGCTGGCTGAAGTTGCTGCCAAGAAAAGCAACAAGCTTTTTTTCTTCTTCATAATAACTGAATGTTAGTTAAACTTCATGTTTATTGCGCAAAAGTATAAAAAATATCTAAAACTATAGCATAATGTTATACAATTAACTTATTTTTTACACATATTCTTGTACTTTCTCCTATTTTCCTTACATTTTCCCGGTTTTTAAGTCTTTTTCTCTAAAAAAATGCTATCAGTAAACGTTCAAATCAAACAAAGTGTATTCTGTTCTCCGTAATACATTATTTAAAGAGGATCCCATAGCTTTTGTGTTATGGAACCCTCCCCTACTCTACTTAGAGTATCATTTCTTCATATTCCAGTCCGAAGACATCCGCTACGGCCTTGAATACCACCTTTCCATTTACGATATTCAAACCCCTATACAGGGCTTTATCCTCCTTGCAGGCCTTTCGCCAACCCTTATCAGCAAGCGCCAATGCATATTTCAGCGTAGCATTGGTCAAGGCTGTAGTAGAGGTATTCGGCACAGCACCAGGAATATTAGCTACTGCATAATGAACGATTCCATCGACCATATATGTCGGATCAGAATGTGTGGTTGGATGCGATGTCTCGAAACAGCCACCCTGATCAATTGCTACATCAACAAGTACTGTTCCTGGCTCCATCAATTTCAACATATCTTTCGTGATAAGATGAGGCGCCTTATCACCTGGTACGAGCACACTACCCACAACGATATCCACATCTGTCAATTCTCTACGAATATTATGCTCGTTGGAATAGAGCGTGTGTACATTGATAGGCAGCTCCATCTCTAACTGACGAAGACGAGGCAAACTGATATCTGTAATCCATACATCAGCTCCCATTCCTGCAGCCATTCTTGCTGCAGCTTCTCCTACGGTTCCGCCGCCCAATACCAAAACCTTGACGCGGTTCACACCAGGTACACCACTCATCAGTTTTCCTTTTCCTCCCTTTGTCTTCTGCAGATAAAAAGCACCATTAATAATGGCCATTCTTCCAGCTACTTCACTCATCGGAATGAGTAAAGGCAAATGGTGGTTATCTGTCTCCACAGTCTCGTAAGCCAGACAGACAGCACCACTCTTGAGCATAGCATCGGTAAGTTCCTTGTCACAGGCAAAATGGAAATAAGTGAATACAAGCTGGTCTTGATGGATAAGTGGATATTCCTCAGCGATAGGCTCTTTCACCTTTACTATCATTTCCGCCTCACGATATACACTCTGAATGTCGGGTAAGATTATGGCTCCTACCTTTTCATACGCTTCATCAGCAAATCCGCTGTTCTCTCCAGCCGTATGCTGAACCATCACTTCGTGACCATGTCGAATGAATTCAGCTACTCCTGCTGGTGTCATTCCAACACGGTTCTCATTATTCTTAATCTCTTTTGGAATACCAATTTTCATGATGTTATAGTTTTAAAGGTTCGACATCAGTTTAACTCTGTAAAGATACTGAAAATTTCAATAGGTTGTATGCACTTAGAGGAAAAATTAACATATCTTATATAAACTATTCCTGTTGAATATACGTATTTTAGTTTATTAGGCAATTAGACTAAACTAATATTCTAACTTTATACATTATAGATATTCTACAAAAAGAATAATCAAAATGCTGAATTATAAAGTGTTAACATGTTAGGTTTGTAATATACATGTTTATTTATCTCGCCAATCATTAGATTATTATAATTGCTGGCAGTTAGTATATTTGTTTAAACGTATTTTTGTATTTTCATCTATCCTAACATACGGCTTTACGTATATTAGTTTATATATTCTTTAGTTCATATGGCTATATATAAATAAGTTTATT
>DAIOSW010000164.1:0-4249 GCA_036752365.1 Prevotella sp. | reverse complement strand
CAACGCTCCATTGGTCGGAAGTGAATGCCCTTCAGGAGTCCACATCACGTCCCAACGGATACATTGTCTATATGGCCAGTGGACACGGTGGCTTTGATAACGGTACGTTGGTTCATAAGAATAATTATTCAGTACATCTGGAACCGGGAGTCATATACAACTTTCGTGTTACCGCAATAAACCGAGGTGGAGAGAGTTTCCCTAGCGAGACACTTTCAGCACTTTTTCAGCCTAATAGCACAAAGACAATACTGATCGTCAATGGATTCCATAGGCTTTCCTCACCTGCAATCATTAGTAATGACAGTTTACAGGGATTTGATATGGCTAAAGATCCCGGTATCAGTTATGGACCGACTGCAGGTTGGTACGGATGTCAAACCAACTTCGACCGTAAGGCTATAGGAACCTCACTAGGTGAAGGTTCAAGTGAACTCGTTGGTCGTTTTATTGCCGGTAATAATTTTGATTATCCTCGTGAACACGGAGAAGCGATAAGCCATTATGGGAAATATTCGTTTGTCAGTTGCAGCAGCCAGGCTGTAGAGAATAAGAGTGTCAACTTAAACAAATATGAGATGGTGGATCTGATCCTCGGTCTTGAGAAAGATGACGGTCACAGTCTGGTGAAATACAAATCATTTTCCCCGGAAATGCGCCTCAAAATTTCCGAATACCTTCACAGTGGAGGTTCACTACTTACAAGCGGTTCTTTCATCGGTAGTGACATGACTTCAAAAGCAGAGCAGGCATTTAACTCGAAGATTTTGAAGATAACATTCTCCGGTAGTGACAGTATCAAACAAAATGAGACTATTGACGGCATGGGGACTAACTTTGATATTTACAGTTCACTAAACGAAGAACATTATGCGGTGACATCACCGGATATCCTTCAACCGGTATTACCAGCCCAATGTGCGCTCCGCTATTCAGACGGACGCAGCGCCTGTGTTGCCTATAAAGGTAAAGACTATCGTTGTCTGACTATGGGATTTCCTTTCGAGTGTATCAAGAGTACACAGAAACGTATTACCATCATGAACGCAATATTAAATTATTTATTAAAATAACACCTGTTTAATTAAACCAAATACGAATATGTATAAGATTCAAACCAACGCATCAGGAACAAGAAGTATTGTTATTACTGATCAACATTTAGAGACTATCGACAAGTATAATCTCTTCAGCGATTTAATTGACAGCAACGGTTTCGTTGACGAAGCTGTTCTGGACAAGCTTAAATTAAATGTTCGTTCTATTATTGAAACCGAAGCTGGTAACGATAAGGTATTATTAGACTTATGCCTTGACGTGATCTATCATAATAACATGAAAGCTTTCGGTCTTCAGCAACTAGTATTGTTATACATCAATTGGAAACAGAAACGAGGAAACGAGGATAATACACCTGCTGAGTCCACCAAAGACGACCAATAAACTGATATTTACAACAAAATGGAATTTAGACTGACAGACTGGCTGCCGACAACAAAGAAAGAAGTTGAACTCAGAGGATGGGATACACTCGATGTCATACTATTCTCTGCAGACGCGTATATTGATCACCCTTCATTCGGGGCTGCCGTAATCGGACGCACCATTGAAGCGATGGGATTACGTGTCGCTATCGTTCCCCAACCCGACTGGCATGGAGACTACCGTGATTTCAAGAAACTAGGCCGTCCAAGGTTATTCTTTGGTATCGCTCCAGGATGTATGGACTCGATGGTTAACAAATATACAGCCAACCGTCGGTTAAGGTCTGAAGATGCCTATAGTCCGGATGGTCGTCATGATATGCGACCGGAATATCCAACGATCGTTTACTCCAGGATACTAAAAGAACTCTATCCTGACTGTCCCGTCATCTTAGGTGGTATAGAGGCATCATTACGCCGACTGACACACTACGACTACTGGCAGGACAAGCTACAGCGTTCTATCTTATGTGACTCGGGAGCTGATATGATTATTTACGGTATGGGAGAGAAACCCATTACTCAACTTTGCAGCAGACTTGAAAATACTGCAGTAGGAGACATCCGTGACTTGCCACAGACCGTTTATCTATCTACAAAAGAGCAGATACTGAATGGCATCAGTGATCAGGATATCATACTTCACAGTCATGAAGAATGTCTAAAGAACAAGAAAAGTGAGGCAGAAAACTTCAAACATATTGAGGAAGAATCGAATAAGATGACGGCAAGCCGTATCCTCCAGGAGGTGGAAGGGAAATATGTGGTTGTAAATCCACCATACCCGCCAATGACACAGGAGGATCTCGATGCTTCATTTGATTTATCATACACCAGATTGCCACATCCAAAGTATAAGAACAAAAGGATTCCGGCCTACGAGATGATCAAGTTTTCTGTCAACATCCATCGTGGATGCTTTGGTGGCTGTGCCTTCTGTACCATCAGTGCACACCAAGGAAAGTTTATTGTCAGCCGTAGTAAAGAAAGCATTATCCGCGAAGTCAAGAAGGTAATTGCCATGCCTGACTTTAAGGGTTATCTCTCCGACCTCGGGGGGCCTTCGGCAAATATGTATGGCATGCAGGGAAAGAACCTGTCGATCTGTGCTAAATGTAAACGTCCCTCCTGTATCGATCCTGCTATCTGTCAGAATCTAAATACAGACCATAGGCCCCTGCTTGATATATACCATGCTGTGGATTCACTGGAAGGCATCAAAAAGAGTTTTATCGGGAGTGGTGTTAGATATGATTTACTTCTTCACGATGCAAAAGATGAAGCTGTCAACAAGGCAGCACAGGAATATACACGGGAGTTGATAAGACATCATGTCAGCGGCAGACTGAAAGTAGCACCGGAACATACCTCTGACGGTGTATTAAAACTCATGAGGAAACCCTCATTTAAACAGTTTGAAGAGTTTAAGAGAATCTTCGATAAGATAAATATTGAAGAGAATCTCAAACAGCAGATCATACCCTATTTCATTAGCAGTCACCCGGGATGTACAGAAATAGATATGGCAGAACTTGCCGTGAAAACCAAAAGACTCGATTTTCAACTAGAGCAAGTGCAAGACTTTACCCCTACTCCAATGACCGTATCCACAGAGACATGGTATACCGGTTACCATCCCTATACGCTTGAACCTGTGTTTTGTGCAAAGACACCCCAGGAGAAGCTCGCTCAGCGTCAGTTTTTCTTCTGGTATAAACCGGAAGAACGCCAGAGGATTGAACGAGAACTACGTCGTTTAAACAGGCCCGACCTTATACAGGCGCTCTACAACACAAATAGCTCAACGAAAATGCATAAGAAGGATGGAAATAGTCGAACGATATACAAAGGGGAAGAGAAGCCAAGAAACGAACGAAGACACAATAACCGTCACAAATAATTTTGCGGCAGTCATTGACGGTGCAACGAACAAGAGTCTGACCCAAGTGGATTCTGAGCTATCTAATGGGCGTTACGTGGCAACGGTCATCAAGGATATCATCTCTGAGATGGAAAAGGATATATCTTGCGAGCAGTTTTGCATTTTGGTGTCGAAATCTATCTATCAAATATATGAGAAAAAACATATACTGGACAGAATGATTATTCACCCAGAAGAACGTCTCACAGCCAGTGTTATCATCTATAGTGAAACTAGGAAACAAGTATGGATGATCGGTGACTGTCAGGCGCTCATCAACAGAGAACTCTATCTCAATCCAAAACCCGCAGATAGTTATGCCTCAAACATCCGTTCTAACTATATCAACCACGAATTACGCTCTGGGGCAAGCGTCAGCAAGTTTCTTTGCAGAGATACAGGTCGCGAAATGGTCGTACCCCTTATCGTTGACTGTTGCGCATTTCAAAATAGCAAAGAGTGTGATGCTCTTTCATTCAGTGTTGTTGACGGGTTCGACATCAATCTAGCGAAAGTACGTGTAATTGATATTGATTCATCAACAAAAGAGATTGTTCTCGCTTCCGACGGTTATCCCAAATTACTACCAACCTTAGCAGAGAGTGAATCAGAACTAAAGAAACAACTGGAAGTCGATCCTTTGTGTATCAACAGATTTAAATCAACCAAAGGTCTTATCAACGGCAATCTATCTTTCGATGATAGAAGCTATTTACGCATAAAGATATAATATTTTTGTCGAAATATTTGCATTTTAACAGAAAAAGGAGTACCTTTGCAGCCGAAATAAGGTTCCGTAGCTCAGTTGGATTAGAGCAACGCCCTTCTAAGGCGTGGGTCTTGG
>DAIOSW010000163.1:0-4272 GCA_036752365.1 Prevotella sp. | reverse complement strand
GTTAGCATGCTGATAATAGGATTCTTGAAAAAATACCTACCCATACAATTCTTTTTAAATAATGCATAATTCTGTTTTTTAGATTCTACTTTTGTTTATTCTTTCTAGCCAATGCTACTACAGTTTAAGAGGCATCTGCCACTACATTGAGTCTTGCATATTATAATAGAGTGTAAATAACATGGAAATCTGTCACTGAATTTGGAAAATATGAATGAAATACATCAGCTAAATTCCACAGTCAGGCACAAAATGTGCTTCATTTAGAAGCAGTATTTTATCATTATCTGGATTTTGAAAAGACTTTGCTCGACCCTCAACCTTTCATCATCTATGGTTTATTAGCAAAAAATCGTAGATATAATGACTTGTCAAGTGCAGATGCCTACAGTAATCTGATTATAATTTGTTTGATTGTCCTATATCACTCTTTTGTGACCGTGAGACCAAGAGACCTAAAATTATCTTTACATGGTGTAATCACTCTTATATTCTATAAGTGTAACAATTATCACCATTCGTTAAAATAGTACAAACATAAAGTCTTATTGTTATCATAGTAACACAAAATGAATATATTTGCAAACAAGTCACAGGCATATACAGTCCCTCTACTGTCGTAGATTTTTAGTATCAAAACTATTGTATTATGAAAAATAAATTTTTGTTATTTATATTTTTAATATCAGTATTTCATGTTGTCTGTATGGCTGGAAACCAATTTGTTTTGGAACTCGCCAATCAGAAGAAATATGTTGTTATTGTCAATCATATCAAAAGCATTAAATTTAATGTTGTTGACAGTGTGATGGAAATATCACTGAAAGACTATGCTTCTGAATTAATGCCGAATCAGGTGAGTTTCAAACAGATTAACAGCTTGTACTTTTATGATACAAGTACAGACATATCACAATCATCGATTGCGGAAAAACCTTTTGCCGTTTATACTCCTAAGACCTCAGCCCTTCAGGTGAATACAATTAAAAATACAAAAGTCTCAATTTATACGGTTGATGGTAAGTGTGTCTTATCAAAAAAAGCAGATAATGAACTTACGTCTATCAATCTATCAAATATACCTGTTGGCATTTATGTAGTGGTAAATAATAATCACAAACAAAAATTTATCAAACTATGAAAAAATCATTATTCATAATAGCCATTTTCTTTAACTGTGTAGCGTCTGCTCAGATATTACAAGGATGGCGTTTCTCTCCTCGATGGCAAATAAATATGTGCGCTATCGATAGTCTTACGTTTAGTGATGATGGCAACACGATGTATGTAAACAGTAAATACGGTAAAGCTCCTGTTTCAATTGGAGATGGCATCAATCAAATAAAAATAGCTGATAAGGATAGTTTGCAAGATTTTAATATTCTTTATCCGGAAGTAGACCTTGCCCAACTCTTGTTAAAGAATGATCGTATAAAATTATTCAACGCCGCATTGAAGGCCACGGGATTAAGTGATTCTCTTCTAAAATATAAGGATAACAACTACGATGCCAGTCTGTATGAAAAATACATTTACCCGTCGAATGTGAGTAAGGAGAGTTCCGTTCCACCCGAACAGCATCTATATGGATTTACTGCTTTTGTTGAAACCGACTCCATGCTTGCCGCTAGATACGGTATAAACACATTGGTACAACTTTATAACAAAGCCTGCCAACTGTATGATCCTGTTTATCCTGAAGATGCAACTGCCCCATATCATAGTATAAACTCGCTGACAGATCGTAAGAATCCGTTAAATAGATTTATCGCTTATCATCTGTTAAATCGTACAGGTTATTGGGACTATCTTACTTGTCGTGGGGATATTTCTATCGAGAAAGCCATTGCCAACCCCTGCGAATGGTATGAGACGATGAGTCCACATGAGATGGTGAAAGTAGAAAAACTAACAGTCGACAACTATGTCGGGGCAGGCAAGAAAGGTCAACTTTATCTGAATCGCCGCTATGATGACAATTATCAGATAGAGGGTAGCATGATAAATAAAAAGATTGAGAGTAACTATGGACAGCAGGCTGTCAATGGTATCTACTATTATATTGATGATATACTTGCTTTTAACACGACCACACGTGACGTGGTAGATAATTGCCGTATGCGCATGGATTTCTCTACTCTTTTCCCGGAATTGATGACAAATAACATTAGGGGTAATGGAGACTATTCCGGACAGAATCCGGATTATGAAGAAATAGGCCTATGCGGACGAAACTATTATTTTCCTCAAGGTTATCTTCAGAATGTAAAGATAAATGGATCTTTCCTCTACCGCCGTCCTCACAACTATTCCAACTGCTATGAAGGTGACGAGATGGATATGTTCGGTAACTATGACATTACATTCCGCCTGCCGTCAGTTCCTGTCGAGGGTGATTATCAGATACGTTTGGGGTATACTCAGGAACCCACTCGTGGTATGGTTCAAGTCTATTTTGACGACAATCTACAAGGGACACCTATTAATATGACTTTACCGTTAAATAACGCATCAATCGGTGCTGATTACACCAAAGCATGGTCATTAAAGACAAATGAAGAGAAAGCTGCTGAACGGAAATTGCTGAAGGACAAAGGTTACTATCGTGGCCCGGCCAGCGTATACCGGCTGAGTGGAAGTACTCACTATTCGTTTGTTAACCAGCCGGTGACCTTCCGAATTGTTCTCTGTACGGTTCACATCACTCCCGGTGAATATCATACATTGCGTTTGAAGAATGCATCTGATGATGGTAGTACTGAGCTTATGCTCGATTATCTTGAGATGGTGCCAAAGAGCGTCTACGGCACAACTGACGAGGGATCGACCGAAAATGACTTGTAAAATTATTCCTTTGACATGAAACGACTTCTAACTGTTTTGATGGCTTTGACGGTTATCGCAAATTCGTCGATAGTGGCGCAAACTGTCACCGACAATCAACAAACGTTACCTGACTGGCCGCACAGATATGCGACCACAGTGATTCGTGCAAAGATCACGGGTGACCCCATGGGAAAAGGCCACGCGGCCTTCAGCTCCCCCAACGGCCTTTTCAGCGAATGTACGCCCGAGGATATCATTGACAGCGCAGGCATCTTTCAGGTTAAATTCCACATGAACAGAATATCGACTTGGAGCTTGTCGTTTCCCTTCACGCCTCTCGACTTCAACCTCTGTCCGGGCGACACTATCGACATAGATTTCGATTATGCCAAAGCCCAACAGCTGAAGGACATGAAGCCTCGCCTCTATGCCGAAGCCGTCAAGGTTCGAGGTGGCTACATCCCCTGGAACATCGAATACGAGAATATACGAAGTTCGTTGCGGGAACGGTTTCTCGACGATAAAGATGAATTCAAAAAACAATATCCCAACGAGAAGTTTACAGAGTTTCGAGACTTTTACTTTAAACGCTATCAGGACATGGTGAAGCAGCTGAAAGCGACAAATCTGACCCCAATGGAGAAGGTTTTGGTTCAGCTAAACCTCGAAAGTGCTTATGTCTACGTGCTGTATTACTACTACAAAGGTAGTGACGAGAATACCATGGAGGATCCACATTCCCGAGAGTTACTCTTTCCGCAGACGGCCCTGAGCGTCATGAGTTTTGAAAATATAGGGATCAATTATTACGATAAAAACAAACTCTGGGATCTACCTTTCTGCCAGTATCTATCCGAGCGCAATAAAGCGCAAGACATAGTCGCGCGCATCAAAGCTCTGGAGGACGTACCTGACGACACGATTAACGCGCTCCACCCTGATTTCGGCAAGTATTTACTCTTCGTCAAGGATCAGATGAACGAAGTAAAAGCCAAAGGCGGATGGCGGCCCACAGGAGCTCCCGACACGTGGCTGCAACAGATTGTAGACCGCCACAAAGGCAAGGTGGTGTTCATTGACTATTGGACTACATGGTGCGACGATTGCATCTTGGGCATCAACGAGATGGTCAAAGTGAAGAAGCAGTATGAGAAGCGTGGCGTGGACTTTGTGTACATCACCGACAACACCTCCACCCTCCATGGTTATCTGAAGATGAGGGCCCAGCAAAAAAGCGACCAATTCCTTTTCAAGAGATCCGACATTAGGAAGATGAATATCCCCAGTTTCGGGAACCGCTTTCCACACTATCTCTTCTACGACCGCAATGGAAAAATGATTAAATCCATCAGTGGAGTGGAAAGCTTGGAGAAGATGTGCGCAGATCTAGATTCAATTCTTTGATTGTCTCATCATAAATACTCTTATCACTATCTGAGAAGCAGC
>DAIOSW010000162.1:0-4285 GCA_036752365.1 Prevotella sp. | reverse complement strand
GTGCCTTTGTCTTTAGGACATTGACTGCTGATACCCAATAATATCTTGTTGGGATAATTATTCTTATAGAGACGTACCAATATCCATTCATGATTGTCCAGTGAATAATAGAAAGCAATGGTACGTGTATCCGAATAGATGCGCAGATAGGCAAAGTCCTGTTTCACGATGTCGTGATTGTTGTCATCTGATGTACCTTGTGTGCGTACTGTTACGATACGGTGGTTACCACGTTCGTCTTGTTCGAAAGCAAATTTCTGCCAGAAAGTATTGCTGGAATAGATATAGAGCGTACCGGCATTATAGGTGCCTGTAGGTGTAAAATGAGGATTTACCTTGGTGGTAAATGTGAAAGGCATGGTGTTGTCAATCTCCGTGAAGAGAATAGGCGCATTGCTGATGGTGGTACCGTTAGGATCACAGAAGAAGTCTTTTTTCTCACCTACCTCAAAGCGTAATCGTCCGTCGTCCTTGACGGATACGAGCGAAGGGGCATTGTTCAGTGACCGTGTGAAGGTAATTCCATTGTACTTCACGTTGCATGACTTTAGTCTGCCATTTCCAAAAGCCAACATAGTAGTAGCTGCGAAGAATAAAATGAAAAGTTTTCTCATTGTCAGAATTGTTTATTTATTGCTTTTTTTATCCGAATTGATTCGGATGCAAAAGTACAGCAATTCTTCCAAGTCTGCAATAGTTAAAAATAACCATTTTTATATCAGGTTCATACGTCGCGCTATCAAACAAGCATCAATAGCCGATTTTGCCTGGAGTTTTTCCATGATATTCTGTCTGTGTCTATTCACCGTGTTCACGCTGATAAACAATTTTTCGGCTATTTCCTTGCTTGACATTCCCTGGCCGATACATTTCAGAATCATAATTTCTCTTTTTGACAGTATTTTCTTGTCATCATCAGCTGACAGCGGCAGATGCCTTCCCGTAACCATTTCCAAAATAAAGCAGGGTTGGAGGTCGCATCCGTCCATCGGGTTATATATGCAGAATGATGCCCACAGTTCTCCGTTGTCCAGCAGTACATAGATTAATTTATGAATCACGGCATACCAGTTGCCATTGTTGTCGCACATTCTAATAGGTTGCATCATACAGTAATCACCCCGTCTGTCTTTCGGTTGCCGCATGATAAAATTGAAGAAGCGCAGTTCCTGTATGAACTTCATTTCCAGGTCATCTGGGTGTATGTGCCCCATGACCTCCTTTTCCCAGATATCATCCACCATAAGTCCTTCGTCTTTTAGCCCCAGCGTGTGTGCAAAAGTACCATAGTAGAGATAGCTGCGCCTGCAAGTAATATCACTCAGCACGGCAATGGAGCCCTGAAGTTCCGCATAACTGGCTGCAATGGTCTGATAGTGCTCAATATTGCGTGTATGGTGTAATATCTGTTTCTGAGCCAGTAATTGTCGGTTAAGACTGTTGAAGTTGTCTGTCATATATATATCCGTTTGTATATCAGATGAGGATTATCTGGATTCTGGATGTAAAGGTACAAGTTATTTCTGAAAATAAGCTAAAAAAATCATCGGTAATCAGGAGTATGGATGCAAAAAGGTCCGCACATCTATAAATGAGATTAAACTATACGTATTACGCGACAAGGATTTCCCGCAGCTACACAATGTGCAGGAATTGATTTCGTTACTACACTTCCTGCTCCGATGGTTGATTCGTCCCCAATAGTTATACCTGGTAAAATAATGGAACCACCTCCTATCCATACATTGCGACCAATCGTTACAGGTGCCGTTTGCGATTCCCAAAACGTGCTGTTTTTAGACAAACGTTCTTTAGGGTTGGTGGGGTGGAAAACAGTATAGATATGTACACCAGGCCCGATACCCGAAAAGTCGCCTATTATGATGCGATTACAATCTAAGAAAACGCAATTCATATTTATTTCCACATTTTTCCCCAAATATATGTTCTCACCGTAATCAACAAAAAATGGAGCTGATATCCAAACATTTTCACCATGTGAGCCAAGTAATTTGTCTAAAATCCCAATTTGAGCGATAATGTCTGTCGAAAGCGTATTATTATATTTCTGCTGCAATGCTTTCGCCCTGTGCCAACGAGTAAGCAATTCTGCATCAGCGCAGTCATACGACTCACCTGACAACATCTTTTGTTTTTCTGATTTCTTATTGTCTTCCATTTGCCAATATTCTTATAAACAGCAAGTATCTTTTTTACATACGCAGTTGCAGAAGAGCTGATTAAACAGTTCCTTGGCCAGCTTCCAGTTTTCCCGATTGATACAGTATTTCACTTTCGGGGTTTCTATTTCCCCCTGAATAATAACTTCGCATCATACCTTTAGAATAGCAAAATTCGTAATACTTCTATCCTTTGTGCTGAAGCTGATAGCTATGGCATATACTTCTTTTTTCTCTGCTGAGAAAGCAGAAGCATAATTTCTGTCAATAAGTTGCTGCTTTGCAGCTTCTATGCCACCATTGGAGTCAAGTTTCAGTTCCATGACCAAAATGCAGTTGTCATAATGAGCTACAAGATCTATTTGTCCCGTTGCCATTTGCTTTTCTTCCTCAATCCTGCAACCTACAATATAGAAAGCTAGTTTTAGCAGATAGCGATAACGTTCTTCAGTGAGATATTCTTTACTGTCGTGAGCAAAAGGAACAGCAGCGATAAGTTGTTTCAGATATTCCATTGCTGATTCAATATGCAGATTGTCCAGAGCCTCTTGGATGTTGCCTATGACATTGTCTACATAGCCCGATTTCTTTCTCAATGCATTGGGAAGAACAATTTCATAGAGAGCAGTGCGCACTTCCTTGTTGGGTATTCCTAATGTATAGCGACGAGGATTGGCATCTTTGATAGTAAGATAACCCGCTTGGTAAAGAAATAATGGGATATTGTCAGGAGATACATCAGCGCGTTCCAGTGTATCTTTGCTGATTGTACAATTGTCGAGTGTGTCTCCATTTACATTGCTATGAATAAGCATATCATTAAGCAATGTACTTCCGCCGGATGAAGCCCAATAGTTGGCTATATCTTTGTTTCCGAGAGCATTCACAAGACTATATGGATTATACACGCCTTTACTCAGATCCTTAGAAAAGTGGTAGCCATCGTACATTTCTTTTAATTTATCTAATGTCTGATTGATGGTCCAGTTATTTTCTTTGCTGATGGTTTCCAATTCAGGCATAAAGTTGGATATGATTTCTTCTTCTGTGATGCCACATACTGTGGCATACTGAGTCCATGAACCAAGGATGCTGATGTTGTTGAGCGTGGAAAAGATGCTTAACTGGGTGAAACGGGTGATGCCTGTCAGGAATACACATTGTACATAATCTTCGCCTGTTTTCAAAGCAGGAAAAAAACTGGTATATATATTCCTCACGCCTTTGTGTTCATTCTCATTATATAATGTGTGCTGCAAAGGTGTGTCGTATTCATCTACAAGTACGGCTACGGGGGTATTATATTTTTCTGTCCCCTTCATCATGAGTGTTAAGAAACGGTCTTTCAGTTCTTTGTCTGTTGCTTCGTGTCCATATTCTTTTTCGTATCTGCCAAGGGCAGAATCCAGATAATTCCTTAATTCATTACTGGTATTGCAACCGCTGAAATCAAAATGGAATACCTGTCTAGGCTTCCAATTCTTTTCCAATTTCATGATTTTGAGACCTTCGAAGAGTTCTCGCTTACCTTCAAAATAGCATTTGAGCGTACTGGTGAGTAGGCTTTTGCCAAATCGCCGTGGACGACTTAGAAAATTGTTCTGGTCGCCATTAGCGATCTGCCATACCAAATCTGTCTTGTCTACATAGACGTATCCGTCTCGACGAATTTTCTCGAAACTTTGTATGCCCTTAGGCATCTTACGTATGTTTATTTGCTCACTCATCATCCAACGTTTCTATATTCTTTGCCAAAATTACGAACTTTTTATGAGAAAAGCAAATATAAGGTCTTAATATTGTCGAAATATTGAAAAGAGGGTGTGGTTATTCTGTCCTGTGTATTGTCATGACGTTTCAATCAAGGTAGAAGAGTTGTCCTTGTTAGCGTTATTCAATGATCCAATCAGTAATATTTCTTGTTTCTGTTGAGAAATTCACACCTACTTTTATAGTAGGTTTCCCACTGAGAGCAAAGCGTGCAGAATAATCCTTTAAAGTGATTTGGTCCAAAGCACTCTCGGATGATCTGTCCAGTTTTAATTCAATAATATAGATATATTTTGGCGATTCCAAGACTACATCTGCCCTGCCACGTGGTGTGC
>DAIOSW010000161.1:0-4385 GCA_036752365.1 Prevotella sp. | reverse complement strand
GGGCGAAGAAGCCGAAGATACCCTCGCGATAATTCGCCGTGATAGCCACGATACCCCTGCGGGCAAGTGAAAACCCCGCATATCTCGGTTCGCTACCGCTACCGGCAAGAAGTCCACCACCATTAAAATATATAAAAACAGGCAGTTTCTCGTTCATCGTCTTAGCAGGAGTCCATACGTTCAGATAAAGACAATCCTCGCTTATCTTTTTTGTACCGAACTGCATGTCGCCATATATATTTTCCTGCATGGGATTTGGTCCAAATTCATCTGCTTTACGCACGCCGCTCCATTTTTGAACGGGCTGAGGAGCCTTCCATCTGAGGTCACCTACCGGCGGTGCTGCAAAGGGAACACCCCTGAATATCTTGATGCCTGATTCATTTACTCCCTCCAGAATGCCATCATTGGTCTTTACCTGAGGTTGACTCTGTGCACTAACTCCTAAAATAAGGAACATAGCTACTACTGTTGCCAATATTTGTTTTTTCATAATAATTTTGTTTGAATTCGCCGCAAATATATAAAAAAATATGATTTGTGAAGAATTATTCAGCGATATTTCTCAACAAACATCTAATGTTGAACGATTTAGACGTGATTTATTTAAATGTTGTTAAATATAAAGGGCAAAAAGTACAATGTATTCATAGACCTATTACTTTTGCAGTGTACTATTTAACTAGCACACCTTAGCAATTAAAGACTTGAACTATGATAGACGTACAAAATTTAACTTTCGGTTATCCGAAGACGAAGAAGAATGTGTTTGATAACTTCTCTTTACAGGTTGACAAGGGAATGGTCTGCGGACTGCTCGGTGAGAACGGAGTGGGGAAGACCACCTTATTGTATCTGATGAGTGGACTGCTAACACCGCAATCGGGCAAGGTACTGGTTGACGGCATCGATGTAAGAAAAAGAAAGGTAGAGACGCTGAGTAATATATTCATCGTTCCTGATGAAATCGAACTTCCGAAGCTCACACTTAGCGACTATGTGGATTTCTATTCTCCTTTCTATCCTTGCTTCAGTGAAGATGATATGAGTAAATACCTTGAGATATTCTGCATGAAAGAGTATGGATTGATTTCCGAATTATCACTTGGACAGCGTAAGAAACTCTATATGAGTTTTGCTTTTGCCACCAATACCCAATATCTATTGATGGATGAACCGACAAATGGCCTCGACATACCCTCAAAAGCACAGTTTCGTAAACTCATTGCAGCCGGAATGAGTGAAGAGAAAACAATCCTGATTAGTACCCATCAAGTGAGAGACATTGACAAAATGTTGGATCACGTGATGATCATCACAAATAACAAACTGCTGAAGAACGAGAGCATCGTCGATAGTGACATGAATCTTGAACAGATATTTATGGATACGATTAGTAACAATTTAAACTCGGACCAAGAATGAGTAATAATCTATTTGACTGGAACAGATTCTTGACATTGTTGAAGATCAATCTCAAGTTAAATCGTGGTGTTTACACTGCTGTCGCCATTATTACTATGGTGCTTGCCTTCTCCTTTGTGATGATCTTTAATGAAAGCTATAAGCCTTTAGGTCTTAGCATGGCTCCCGAACCTTATCTTTCCCGTCACTCTGTAATCTTCAGTGCGACGGTTTTTATAATCTCGATACTCATATCGGTTATGTCATGTATGTCATTCTTCGCATTTCGAACACCGAAACAGCGTATCTTCGGATTTACGCTGCCTGCCACATATCTTGAAAAATACCTTGCTAATGTATTGCCGGTCACTTTGGGCTATTTCATCTACATAATACTGTGTGTGACATTGGTGAATCTCTTGCGAGAAACATTCCTTCCTTTTCATAATCCGATGACTTTCAGTGATGTCTTATCACCGATTTGCTCATGGAAAATGTTGCATCAAAATTTATTCACAATGGCATTCTGTGTGCTAGGCTCTACGATCTGGCATAGGAACACGTTCTGGTATACCATGCTGGCATCGATATGTTTCACCGTTATTATTAATTCAAGCTTGGGAACCAGTTTTACGGTAGAAATATCTGGAGTAATATGTGCAATTATAAATATTGTATTTACAGTCTATTGTTTCGTCCTTTCCTATTTCCGTTTTAAGGAGATGGAGGTTATCAGCAGATTTTAATATTAGCTGTGTATGAATTTTAAAGAGAACAAACCTATTTATCTCCAGGTGGCGGATGTCATTGCTGATGATATCGTCAGTGGCAAATATCCCGAGAACGGACGTATCTCGTCGGTACGCGACTTTGCTGTGGCTCTCGAGGTGAACGCCAATACCGTGGTTCACTCCTATGATTATCTGCAGTCCAACGAAATCGTTTACAATCGTCGCGGATTGGGTTATTTTGTGACCGTTGGTGCCCGTAACAGAATATTGGAGATACGACGTAAAGCATTTCTGGATGAAGATATACGCATCTTCTTCCGTTCCATCGACACACTTGGCATTTCGCTCAACGATATAGAAACATTCTATAATAAATATCAATCAGAAAATAATCATCATGAAAACAACAAGTAAAATAGTATTAATTACAATCGGCTTAATACTGCTTGCCGCTATTGCGACCAAAATCATTTTGAAAATAAATAATTACGGTATGGACATTTGGCGTCAATACAATACCCAACTACCCTTAAAGAAGGAAATACCGAGTTTCACCAGCATCTATTTTGAAGGTGATAATTCGATTAAGCGAGCATTCACAGGTCATATCATTATCAAACAGGGTAAAAAACCTCAGGTCAACTTCGAAACGAAGGCCTTTGAAGTGGGCACGAGTACAAGAAATAATACTACAACATTAATCGTTAACATGGATAGAGAAGTAGTGGACAAACAGAAATACGGCATGTATGCGCTCACTATCACCATCGACCAACCGCTTAGAAACATCGAAAACGAGTTCAAAGATTTCAATATAGAGCTTCGTGGCCTGCAAGGAGATGATTTAGATATCATAGATACTGTATCCGACGGTAGTTATGTGAATTTGAGTCACTGTACATTTAAAAATGTCAACCTCAAATTCAATAACGACAACTACTTCTGGACAGAAAATGGAAGCAAAATCGATAATGTATTGATTCAGGGAGGTGCCAAATCTCGCAAACTTTTTAATACCAAGGATTATTTGTATTTTATAGCTGCATTGGATCGGGAAGGGAATGCCTCCATATATTCGAGTAATGGATACTATAGATTAAAGAATAAAATAACTGAAGACAAATTCGAGAAGAACTGTGAATAGCTAGAATAGTATCTCGTTCTGGAGTAGGTAAGGGGCAGTGAACAGAAGACGTGTAAAGAGGCGATTTAGTTAATTAACGTCATAAAGATTTGTCATCTAGCTGGTTTTTAGTAACTTTGCAAACAGTTACTAACTAGAAAATCAGACTTAACTTGATGAAAAAATTATTATCAATGGCGTTATGCCTTTTGGCAAATGCATCGTTGCTCTCTGCCATGACAGTGAGTCCACTTGTCAAATTCGATTTCACTACGGTGAGCGATACCAGTGGATATTATACAGGCTCACTAAAGAGCGGGGCAACTCTTACTACCTTTAGCGGGAAGCCGATACTCGACCTCGGTTCAAACAACGGTTATTTTGATTTCGGCTCATCTATTGGCGATGTCATCTCACATCTCGATGCCTACTCGATGTCAGTCAATCTATTTATCCCTACCTCATCAACGATAACCGGTGCAGGTAATTTTATATGGTGTTTTGCCAAGAGCTCATCCACTGGCTATCAGTTTCTGGGAGCAAAGGAGTCGCGTTGCGCCACAACACTCACGAATTACTCCGGAGAACAGAATGTCAATGCCGGATCTGCCTTCACTAAGGGTAAGTGGGTGAATGTCACTTATACCCAGAGTGGTGGAGTAGGTAAGTTATATATTGGGGGTGTGCTGAAGGCAACTAACAGCAGTATGTCAATCACCCTTCAGAATATAGGAAAGACGACACAGAACTACCTCGGGAGAAGTTGTTACATCGGTGATGCACTTCTTAAAGGCGCACAATATAACGACTTCCGTATATACAATGCAGCACTTACTGCCACCGATGCCGCGGAACTGTCACAGAATGTTGACACACTTAACCTCTCAATCGAACAGGCAGCCATGGAAGAAACTATCAAGTCGTTCTCTTTAGGTGATGTGAGTGAACTGACCCGGAACATTAAACTGCCTAGTACTTATAATAGTGTCATCAATATAACATGGACTACCAGTGATTCTAATGTCATCACAAGCGATGGCGTGATCACTCGTCCTGCTGTCGGTAAGGATAAGGCTACAGCCACGCTAACTGCCCATTTCTCTTTCGGCTCGATGAAGAAGGATATG
>DAIOSW010000160.1:0-4412 GCA_036752365.1 Prevotella sp. | reverse complement strand
GATAAGAGGGGTACGCGCATCATCGATCAAGACAGAGTCGACCTCATCGACAATGGCATAATTGTGAGGACGCTGTACCAAGTCAGCAGGACTGACAGCCATATTGTCACGGAGGTAGTCAAAACCGAATTCGTTGTTGGTACCGAAAGTGATGTCTGCCATATAAGCTTTACGACGAGCCTCACTGTTAGGTTGATGTTTATCAATGCAGTCAACAGAAAGTCCATGGAATTCATATAATGGTCCCATCCACTCGGAGTCACGTTTTGCAAGGTAGTCATTGACTGTTACCACATGCACACCATTGCCTGTAAGGGCATTGAGGAATACCGGAAGGGTAGCAACAAGGGTTTTACCTTCACCGGTTGCCATCTCGGCAATCTTACCCTGATGTAAAACGACACCACCGAAGAGCTGAACATCGTAATGTACCATATCCCATTTTGTGTCGTTTCCACCTGCAATCCAGTGATTCTGATAGATAGCCTTATCGCCATCAATGGTCACAAAGTCTTTTGTAGCTGCAAGTTCACGGTCAAAGTCGGTCGCAGTAACTACAATCTGTTCATTCTCAGTGAAACGTCTGGCTGTTTCCTTCATGATGCTGAAGGCTTCAGGCATGGCTTTATTGAGCTCCTTTTCATAAATGTCAAGGATGTCTTTCTCCAGCTTGTCTATATTGTTAAATATTGACTCACGTTCGTCGATAGGGGTCTCTTCGATTTTTGCCTTTAATTCGGCAATTTTCACTTTTTCTTCTTGTGCTGCGCCTTGAATGGTACTCTGTATCTCCTTGGTCTTTGCACGGAGTGCATCATTGTCAAGTTTTGCAATCTCAGGATATGCAGCCTTGATTGTCTCGACTAAAGGCTGAATCTCCTTCATGTCGCGTGTGGCTTTATTCCCGAAAAGGGAACTTAGAATTTTGTTGAAATCCATTTTTATTGATAGTTTTTATTTGTTCTTTTAAATCTAAGTCGCAAAAGTACTAAAAATAATTGTAACCAATTGCTTTTAATTGATTATTTGCAACTTAACTGTATAATAATCACACAGTTGCGCCGATTTTTATAACGTTTACTTGTTAAAAAATCGGTTCAACAGAACATGCATTGGGTGCTCTAATATGGATCGTTTTGGCAATAGTAGGTGCCAAACGGTCAATAGTAGTTGGAGTGGATACTTTTTCAGCCTTCGTTCCTGCTCCATATATAATAATAGGAAATTGTGACGGTGAAGCGTTAACGGAATAATTTTCCTGAGTATCTTCATTGATGAGATGCCAGCCTGAAGCAATACTGATAAGCAAGTCACCTCTGCGATCAGGATTATATCCGTTTCTTATTTTACGAAACAACTCAGTGCCTTCACCAAGCATGAGTTTGTTGTATGTATAGACATCTTTTATTCCTTCTGATTGAAGCAGGAACTCATGAGCTCTGTCAAGGGCTTCTGAGAAGTTAAGATGTTTGTCTTCGAATAATGCGTGGTTGAGATAGATTTCATTGCGGAAGCATGATTCTACATATCGTCCTTCTCCGTAAATCGCACCGAAATAGAGATTTAGAAGACTTGCGGTTCTGTTGATATAGACAGTGCCTGTCGGAATATTATAGCGCGCATAGTCTATATTTTCATTACTTTGGTAATCTGTGCCTGTGATGACGAATAACACGCGTGCATCCCCGATTTTCTTATGTAGTTCTGTCACAAGACGTCCAATCTCGGTGTCAAGCCGGATGTAGGTATCTTGTATCTCCATCTGGCTTGCTTCAGTGCTCATCCCGTCGAACAATCCGGCATAGTATGTCAAATTGAGCATGTCAGTACGTTCGTCGTCACCCATGAAATAGTTGGAAACACACTGCAAAGCCATATCTGTCACTTCACCGTTGACACATCCGCTTGTTTTTAACTCACGATACTTGCGTGAGCCTGAAAAGGCATGCTTAAACGATTTATCAAATCGTTTACCTGTTATATAATTAAATGTTATATTGGGCGTTAGGGGTCTCCAGGTCAAGTCTTTTATCGTTGCTGACGGAGAGTGATATAGATTGTATGTAGAGAGCCATGAAGGAATCTCCTTCATGTAATAATTAGAACTGCACCATAGACCTGTTTCATCATTGATCCAGAATGCACCGTCGGCAGCATGACCAGCTGAAATGACCGCTGCATCACGGAAAGGGGAAACTGAAACAACTACGGCTTTGCCTTCTGTGGCAATCTTTAATTCATCACCTAATGTGGATGATGTCATTTTGGCAGCCGATGATTTCTCATTGGTGAATATTCCGGAATAATTGTCATCGTCGACGCAATATACAGGTCTGAGCGTTTTACGGTCTAGCCATCTGTCGCCGATGATTCCATTGTAATATGGTGTTGTGCCTGTGACCATCGATGCGATAGCCGAGGCTCTGTCTATGGGTATAAAAGGGTAGGATACATTCGTATAAACTGTTCCGTCCGAGAGTAACATCTTAAACCCATTGTATGTGTACAAAGGGGCAAATGCTTCTAAATAGTCTGCTCGCAACTGATCTATTGTGATGTTGACCACCAGACGGGGTGTCGTATTAACAGCTTTGGCGTCAACACTCGATACGGAGAGGACGGCAACTAATGAAGCTGTTATATATGAATGTTTCATTTATCTGTTTCTATTTTTAAAATGCTGCGAGACACACATCTTATCAGCAAACATGATGCCAGAATTATCATGGCAGTCGGATATTGTTGAATTCCGAACACTTGAGCCATATAAAAAAGGATGATTGGCAGAATGGCCCACTTGAAGAATGAATCTTTCTTATGCTTTAATGATTTCTTAATCATGTACGGCAAGTATACAAGTGGAAGCGGATTCAGTACAAGGAACATGAAGTTGATGGTGGTTGTTGGATGTTCTGAAAACAGAAGAAATGTAATTAGCAGTCCGGCCAGACCTGTTGTCAACATGAGGATTCCATCGTATATCCACATCTGACGCTTTTTGTAAAACTCATATACGGATATGAATACCGTAATTAGGAGGATGACGATAGAGGTTTCGGTCGGGGTCAATGGAAATCCGGAATCCACAACCTGAACTCCTGGTTTTACATCTATACGCGTACTCATGACAAGCGGACGTGTTTGACCATTGGCATCAATGATTACAGCACTGGAAAAATCCTGCATAAGACGTGCGGGAAGAAATTCCTGTTGTGTTCTGCCGATTTCCCTGTCAGACTTCGCACCTAAGGCTAGATCAATACCGAAACTTGTCCACGGATGTATCATGGTGCAATCATGTACCAAATTACGATAGGTCGTTTTGCTTACTTGCTCTTCATTGTATCTGACCTTTCCAGTAATGCATCGTTCAATCATATCTCTGGCTCTTGTCGTGCAGTTGTCATAGAAATAATTATAACGGTATTTACGGTTTTCGGGTCGGTAATTTTCTGCTAACGCATCGTAAAGGTTTTGTTTTTCTTCTTGTGTCAGATTAAGTATCTGTTCCGTCACACCACTTCCAAAATGACCGTATTCTGAACAGAATACATCGAATGGCATCACCCCCATCTCATAGTCAGTTAGTCCGAAGACAAATCTCGGAATGAAAAATGGTATTCGCATATTGAAGATACCATAATTGAATGTCCAGTCGTCTCCGTTTTTTAAATCGTGGAAGCGAATGGCTGTATGGCCAAAATAACCGTATATTAATTGATGAGGAGAACATGTGAGTAAACCGACTTCGACTGAATCCATTGACTCTTCGGCGGATTTCGCTGGCGTTATGCCAATGAAAAACAGGCAAATAACTGCGATAAACGATGCTCTAAAAACAATAATTAAACTTTTCACGGTGCAAAAATAACTCATATTTCGCATTTATCATGCTATTATATCGATTTTTTTCGATAATTTTGCACCCCGTAAGTGATTTTTAGAACGTGAACCTGATTATTGACATTGGAAATACGAACGCTAAGATGTTGGCTTATGACAACGGAAAGCCTTTGGAAGAAGCCTGTTGCAGCAACAATGACTTCTCCAAAATAGCTTTGTTTTGTAAAAGGTTTACTTTCAATAGAGGCATCTATTCGACTGTAGTCGATCTTGATGCAAATATGCAGAAAGCGATAGATTCCTTGCCGTTCCCAATGATGAAATTGACAGACACCACTCCGGTGCCAATCAAAAATCTTTATTCGACACCGAAAACTCTTGGAACTGACAGACTGGCAGCAGTGGTGGGCGCGGCTTATAAACAACCGGGAAGAGATATCCTTGTGATTGATTTAGGTACATGCGTCACATACGACTTTATAAATGCTAAGGCTGAATATCTTGGAGGAAACATCAGTCCCGGACCGGATATTCGCTTTCACGCACTCAATGCATATACCTGCAGACTA
>DAIOSW010000159.1:0-4533 GCA_036752365.1 Prevotella sp. | reverse complement strand
TGGCGTTTCTCTTTTTTTTAGGCGTTTCAGCACCCGTTTTGACTAATAAGCCGAAAGTTTATCCTAAAACGCCACTTTTAAGATTTGTAAACATTTCAGCCCCAGATTCTGTCTTTTCCACCGCTCCATTTCTATGGTATTTTTGTACAAAAATGATTTATTATGATTGACGTTTCTACTCTTAACAGCCTTATCACTGCTCTCAGAGCTGAGACGGCAAAGGATGCCATCTCGCCGGACTCGCTCGGCTCTCTCCTGCAGAAAATCACTGACGTTCTCACTACTGCCGCGAAGGACAGTGATATGTCGGAAATAGCCAACTGGAAAACAGCACTGGCTACAATAACTTCTTGTATAACAGCCATACAGCAGAACCTGTCAGACCGCAACAACATCTACCTCGACCTCGACACGGCTTCACTATTTGACGGTACTCGGCAGTCGCTATCCGGGGTTGTATGCATCAAACAGGCTACCACGGAAAGGGCTGGAGCAATGAGGGCGCAGCAGGTCACAGACCTTTATGGATGCAAGTCGGACATCAAGTCTCTGCAGTCGTCCATATCGACGCTGCTTGCATCAATAAGCGAGCTTCAATCAACTGACACTTCGCTCTCGAACAAGATTGCAAGCGTGGAAAATAAACAGCCTTATCCATTCCGGCTAAGGATATTAGAAGGAAAGCTATATATTTATGATCTCGACGAGAACATAAAGAATTCTTGTCAGCCATTCATATTCAGATGGGTGAAGAAACGTCCTCACTACAGGGTGGACGGAAATAGTTTCTATGGCACGAGAAGAAAAGGATGGAACGTGTGGAGAGGGTGCGATGTGGCACAATTAGACGCTAATGGAATGTTGCAAATAGAACACAATCATTTATTTACACACAATCCTAACGTCTTATTCGGTAAGCCGAATGTAATCTATGGCAGTGATGGGGATCTGAAGGACGTAAGGATTGGCTTCGGCTCAAAGTCTTATTCTTTGTTTACATCAAAGAAGTTTTCTTTTGCTATAGGATTTGCGCCTCAGTCGGCTTTTCATGAAAAGGAGGGGTTCTATTTCAAAAGTCTCAAAACACCTTTGGTGAAATTCCGTGTGTACGTGGACAAACAGGGATTCGCAAGTGATTCGGTCACGGCTCACTTCTGCCTGTAAATATTTAGGGATGTTACGACATACCCCTTCGCAGTGGTGTTTATTGACGCCCAGCTTGTTATGGATTGCCCATACAGTCCATTTACAGCGCAAAGGTAATATTCATTCTGATTATCTCAAAAGACATAAAATAAACCATATATTTCGCAACATGAACACTATATCCAAAATCCAAATCTCCATAGCCATCCTTTCTTTCATAGCGGCTGTGGGCTTCGGCATCGCCGGATTCATAACACCACCGCCGGGGGAGATTCATGACTCTGTCTTGCATCTCATTGCGCAGTTCCTGCTACTCACAGCTTCTATCTTCGGGGTCGGAGCAATGTTTTCCATCAACAAGAAAAAAGCATACAACAATGGCAACACTTGAAGAACAAATACAAGAAATAGCTGAATATCCTACATGCGCTCACCTCAGCGCAAGGAAAGTGGCTTCATTGTTCTCGCAGACTATCGAAAGGATAAACAGTTCTGCCGACAACCTGTCGGCTGCAATGAACATAAACGGTATTCTTAACCTCACGTCTTCATCATGTATATCTTCATTGGGAACAATGAAGGAGAACGAGCTGAGGTTCTACATTGTCGGCGACTCCAATGGTAAATACCCGGCTCAGAACGGAGATACATACGTGAAGGTGCATGACTCGGTGAAGTTGCTCTACTTCCTCGTCTCGGACAGCAGCCTTTACGTGAACGTGGGAGACATCATCGCTGTCATGGGGTACAAAAACGCTCTGACAATAACAAAGGTGTGCAGGGTATTACCGCTCAATGACGCAAAGGCCGGGCTGACAGCTGGAGTAATGACACCGGGGGACAAAACGACACTGAACACAGCCAAATCCAACGCATCAGCAGCACTGAACGCCATCAACATAATGGTGCCAAGATACTACAGGGAGGACAACTACAATATCAACAACATCTATCAGCCTGGCATCTACCTGTATGGCAGGACTGGCCGCTCCATGCCGGAGAACGCTTCTGATGAATACTACATCGTCATAGTAGAGACTGTTTTCTCTAACGGCAGTTACAACGTATGCCAGAAGGCGTACTCTGTCACTCGCCCGGGACGCTCGTTCTACCGTATCATCGTCACGAACTCGCTCACAAACTACGAAGGGTCTTTCGGTGAGTGGATTCAGACGGGATGGGAGCATGGATAACACCAACACATAGCTCATTCAACTACAACATTCATGTCACTCATATCCAACAACATAAATCTTTGTGTTAAACTAAATCCAAAGTCATGAGAAAAATCAACGAGATTATCATCCATTGTTCGGCGACTGCCGAAGGAAAGGACTTCACCGTGCAGGACATCACTCGATGGCACAAACAGAGGGGCTTCAAGACTATCGGGTATCACTACGTCATCTACCGCAATGGGACAGTGGCCACAGGTCGCGACATTGCAGAAATAGGAGCGCACTGCAAAGGGCATAACGCTAACTCTATCGGCATCTGCTACATCGGAGGGCTCACCTCCGACCGAACACCGCCCAGAGGATCGGCGTATTCTATTGGTTTGCTTCCTTAAAGTCCTTCTTCGCAAGAAAGTTTCACCACTTTCTGCAACCAGTTTCCAACGAATCGGCAAACCTCCTCGACTCAACACCCATTCAGCAGCGTGTTGAGGAATCCATGAATTCCCAAATCCGTGCTCTCACCAAAGGCGATATCACAAAGGAAAAGCAAATCCTAAAAAAAGTCGCTATAAAATTTGGAGATTCCAAATCCTTCTTATACCTTGGTGGTAGATATTTATTATTTAATTTATTGAATATGAGGAACATTGTAGAATCAGACAGCAATGTGATACTGCTGTCGCCTGGTCTCTTTCTTGAGATAGCGGAGGAGATAAAGGAGAAATGTGGCAAGCATGGTATTCGGGTAGCGTTCTGTGGTTCAAAAGACAACATCTGGGTAAGGGATTACATGCCCATCCAGTTGAGTGACGACTGCTTCTTGGAGTACCAATATACTCCCGACTATATTCTGTCATCAAAGCGATACAGCAAGTACCTTGTAACATCTGAGCATTTTGTAGAAGATACATTGGAAAAGACTACAAAGCAGTTAGGGCTTGTGATTGACGGTGGTAACGTTGTCAAGTTGGCTGATAAGTATGTGGCCATGACTGAGAAGGTCATGGTTGAAAATCCTCAATACAGCCAAACCGATATCGAGTCCATCATCCGAGATCGTTTCCACCGTGAAGTTCTGTGGTTACCATGGGATAAAGCCGAAAAGTACGGGCATTCTGATGGCATCATCAATTATCTGAATGGCACTGTGGTGATGACCAACTACAGTGACTTTGATAAGAATATCGCCCAACAAATCCACCAGCGACTTGACATTGCCGGCTTTGAAGTCAAAGAATTGGAGTATTCGTTCAAGAAAGGTTTTTATCTTCGCTCTTGGTGCTACGTCAACTTTGTTGAGACTCAGAATGTTGTGCTTGTTCCCAGGTTAGGAGTTGAAGAGGACTGTGAGGCTGTCGAACAACTGTCGAAAATAACGCCAAAACCAATAGAAACTATCAACGCACTGCCCCTTGTCCGACGTGGCGGAGCAATTCATTGCGCAACATGGAACATATATCAATAGTTCATCTATAAACCTTATTTTAGTTCACATACATTTTTGCCCTTAATTGTAAATCTCCACTTATTCTCACTATCTATTTTTATTCGTTTAGTCGGAACATCGAGTTCAATGTCACGTTTGGGAATCTTAATAATTCTAGGATTGGGAGCTGTCGAAATAAACGCATCTACAGATTCCTCCCAAAGTTCTTCAACACATTTTACAGGTCCGACAACAGCTTTTTGAGAGCCACTTTCTTCTATAGATCTTATCAGAATTCCACCACCATAACCTTCATCTTTATTACTTGTAAAAGTTAAGTCTACACCATAACTATGTATGAACCAACATCCAGCTAATGCATTTCTGTCATAGGTAATTCTATGCTTGCTTGAAGAGGTTAAGTCATTATATAGAGGATCATAATAGTAGAATTCGACTTCGTTGAAGAAGTAAATTTGGCCTTGTGTCTCCACTCCATAGTTACTCATGAGTAGCTCTGCAATCACCGGGAATTTTGAATCCAAATCAGACTTTGAAAGAGATGGTACTATTGATTTTAATGCGTTCTTTAAATTCTCCATACACATAAGTTTTCTGTTTATAACTGCAAAAATAATACATTTCGCACGAAATGACAAAGTTTCATTAAAAATTTGATAAGAGAAAGCAACGAAATTCATTAGAAAAACAACAAGAATTAATATATTCTACCCGTTGGCGGAATTAAAAGGATAAAAGAATGATGTATAAAAAGTTGTACAT
>DAIOSW010000158.1:0-4556 GCA_036752365.1 Prevotella sp. | reverse complement strand
ACAAATTGCTAGTGTCAGTTTGTAGAACGGCTGCTATCGGTTGTGGTTTGATGTAGGAAAAGAAGATAGAAAAACAACCTTGATCGTTTATTTCATTATCAAGATTTTACATCAAATAGAAATGCAGGTGTATTCAATATTTGAATACACCTGCATTTCTTTCAGTATTTTTATTCTTAATCGGTAGTTTTCTTTTCCGGAATGAGCAAGGAAGCTCCGATACTCAAAGCCAGTACGGCAACGATGAACACAAGAGACCAAATGGTATCTATTTCAATATACTCTTCAACAAGAAGCTTCAAACCAATAAATAGCAACAGCACACAAACACCCGGCTTCAAATAACGGAAACGGTCTGCCACTCCTGCCAAGAGGAAGAACATGGCACGTAGCCCCAGTATCGCAAAGATATTGGAGAAGAAGACCACATAGGGATCGAGGGTCACTGAGAATACTGCAGGGATGCTGTCAAAGGCAAAAATAAGATCACTGAACTCGATGAATATCACAGTAACCAAAAGAGGTGTCATATAGAGGCGGCCTCCCTGGTGCTTCTTAACAATCTCAAGCTTCTTGTCGGCATTCTTCTTGGCATGTAAGAAGAAACTATCCCCATGGAAACGGGGGTACACACGGAAATGCTTTGAGAGGAACTTAACCACAGGATGATGGATGACATCCATCTGTTCCTGCTTATTGCGCTCCATAAACATCTTGACACCACTATACACAAGGAAGGCACCGAAGACGAGTAAGATCCAGTCGAACTTCGCGATAATGGCTGCACCGGCAAAGATGAACACAAAACGCATCACGATAGCCCCTAGGATACCCCAGTTGAGTACACGCTGATACTCCATCTTGCTTACGCCGAAGGAGGAGAAGATCATCATCATCACAAAGAGATTGTCTACCGAGAGGGTCTTCTCTATCAGATAACCGGTGATGTAGGAGATTGTCATATAATGACGGTATTGGGTCAGTCCTCCTTCGAAATCATTCGGATCGAGTTTTAGATGGGAGGCATAGCGACTGCTTACCTGTTGGAGCTCCTGAAAGTTGCTAATACCATGTACCAGATCACCATGAAACCAGAGAAACACAGAAAAGCCCAAGGCAAGTGTTATCCAAACGGCGGTCCATGCCCCGGCCTCTTTCATCGATACTTCATGAGCTTTCTTGTCAATTACTAACATATCGAGAAGCAGGATGCCCACGATAAATGTGATAAAACACGTAAAGAATATAATTTCTGTTGTATGCATAATAAAAAATGATTTATATCTTGTTGACCAAGATCGTATCTATCTTGGCATGGTCTACATCCACGATCTCAAAACAGAATTTCTTCCAGTTGAAATGTTCCCCGCGTTTGGGTATATGGCGTAATTGGTTGATACAAAGTCCTGCCACAGTATTGAAGTCCTCGTCCACCATCTTATATTCTTCATTGAAGTAAGTGAGAAAATTCAGCATCGTACAACTCCCGTCAACCAGCCATCCCTCACCGTTATCACGTTTGATGATCTGTGGCTCCTCGTGTTCTTCGGGCATGGAACCGAACAGTCCTTCGATGATATCCTTGAGGGTGACGATACCAATACAGGTTCCGAACTCGTCAACGACGATACCACGGCTCACATGAGCCTCCTTCATGAGTTCCATCACCTTATACACTTTGGTATTCTCATAGAAATAGGTGGGTTCAGTCAGTATCTTCCGTATGTTGAAATCTGAACGGTTCAGATAGAGTACCAGTTGTTTCAGGGTAACAACACCGACCAGTTTATCAAGACTGCCATCTGCTACGGGGTAGAACTCGAAGAGTGTTTCCGACAGTATCTGACTCACCTGCTCCGCATTCATGTCTACATCAAGCCAGACAAGATCGTTGCGCTGTGTCATAATGGAATCAATATTCAGGTCACCCATCATGAATACACGCTCCACCAAATCCTGTTCCATGGGTTGTACCACTCCATTCTCTGCACCCTCCTGTACGATAGATTTGATTTCTTCCTCCGTCACTTTCGTTTCTCCCTCCTTTAATCCCATCAGTTTAAATAGCATCGAAGTACTTCCCGAAAGCAACAGGACAAAAGGTGATACAATTTTCGAAAGTAAATTCATCGGCCTTGACATCATCTTGGCTATCTTTTCCGACATGGACATGCCGATACGTTTGGGCAGAAGTTCACCGAAGACGAGTGTGAGATAAGTCACAATGATGACAATAGCCGTCTGCGCAATAGTCATGGCATATCCACTAGAGATTCCTAAACTCTGGAGCCAGTGGGATAGCTCGGTGGCAACAGCCGCTCCTGAGAAGATACCCGTCAAGATCCCGATCAGAGTGATCCCGATCTGTACGGTAGATAGGAATTTATCCGGTTGCTCTGACATATCAAGAGCTGTCTTTGCACCTTTATCTCCATTTTTTGCATCAGAAGAAAGTCGTGATTTACGCGCAGAGATCAGTGCAATCTCAGACATGGAGAATAATCCATTGAGGAGGATAAGTGCCAGGATAATTAATATTTCATTCATAAATTATTCATCTCGCTTATTCATTTCGCTACAAAGATAACGAAATCTATTGATATTTAATCCAATTTGGAAGAAGAAAGAAAAATAAAATGTTTGATTCCGCCCAGCGTATTTCTAAGATTATAGGGAAAGGGCAAACGATTGCATTGAATTTATGATGAAATAAAGTGACTTGAAATAATAACGTATAAATTATTGTTGTAACTTAGCATCGAATTTAATAATATAGAGACATGAAAAGAATTTCAATTACCTTATTGTCACTGATGATGCCATTACTGATGATGGCTCAGGGATGGCCTGCAAATTATCAGGGAGTGATGCTACAGGGGTTCTACTGGGACTCATACAGTGCTTCACAATGGACAAATCTACAGTCACAGACTGACGAATTGTCTCAATACTTCAATTTGGTTTGGATTCCACAAAGTGCTTACTGTGGAGGGACATCTATGGGATATGACGACCTGTACTGGTTCACTAACTACAACAGCTCGTTCGGCACAGAAGCACAACTGCGTTCGCTGATATCAACCTTTAAAAATAAAGGTATCGGGACGATTGCCGATGTCGTGATCAACCATCGTAAGAATGTCAGTAAATGGGTGGATTTCCCTGCCGAGACTTATAACGGAACGACCTATCAACTAATGTCAACAGATATATGCGCGGATGATGATGGTGGAGCTACCAAGACATGGGCAACAGCCAACGGATATACGCTAAGTACAAACAATGACTCCGGTGAGGGATGGAGCGGCATGCGTGATCTCGACCACTACAGCAGTAATGTACAGACGAACGTAAAGGCATATCTTAATATGCTTCTCAATGATTTGGGCTACGCTGGTTTCCGATATGATATGGTAAAAGGCTATGCGGGAAAATTCACAGGTATCTACAACAGTTATGCAAACCCTACTTATTCGGTGGGAGAGTACTGGGACGGCAACGCCACTAATGTCACTTCATGGCTTAACTCAACGAAGGTGAACGGCCAGATAGAGAGTGCTGCTTTCGACTTCCCTTTCAGATATACGGTACGCGATGCCATCAACAATAACGATTGGTCAAGACTGGCCAATACAAGTGTTATGAGCGATGCAAACTATCGCCAATACGCAGTGACCTTCGTAGAAAACCATGATACGGAATACCGTTCATCATCATCTGCTCAGGATCCTATCAAGAAAGATACGCTGGCAGCTAATGCTTTTCTTATTGCCATGCCGGGAACTCCGTGTATCTTCTTAAAACACTGGATAGACTGTAAGCAGGAGATCAAGGCAATGATAGACGCAAGAAAGATAGCCGGAATATCCAATACCAGTAGCTACTCCAACTACCTCAAGAGCACTGCTTACTTCTGTAATGATGTGGGGGGAAGCAATTGCGACTTACTCGTGGCAGTGGGTAACATCTCGGCAATGTCAGCACCTTCATCATCGGTGTGGACAAAGATTCTAAGTGGTTACCACTATGCTTACTATCTGCCAAATGCAGTCGAGGTGGCTTGGGTTGACAAAGCTTCAGGTGAATATAATAATACCACAGATGTGACCCTCACGGCGGTATCAGCTTCAGCCGGTGCCAAACTGGTTTACACCACCGATGGAACCACTCCTACAGTAACTAACGGTACACAGGTAGCCACAGGGACGAAGGTCACCATCTCAAGTACCTCAACACTCAAGGTCGGCCTGTTGAAAAATGGTGTTGTCAGCAAGGTGATAACAAGAGATTACACGATCACGAATTTTATCCCCACCACTGCCACCGTCTATGTACGGGCAGACTGGCCAACAACCTACTTCTATGCATGGGATGATAAAGGTACGCTGCTTGGAGGATGGCCTGGGACAAAAATAACAGATGTAAAGAGTGTAGGAGGTGTTTCCTGGTATTATCATTCTTTCCCGATCAACACCTCTTCTTACAAATTCAATATCATTTTCGACAAAGGAAGCAACGTAGCTCAGACGATCGATATCACGAATATCAACAGTGAT
>DAIOSW010000157.1:0-4579 GCA_036752365.1 Prevotella sp. | reverse complement strand
CAAAGCTGTGACTACATATATAAATTTTGTCTTGCCATTCTCATAAGGCAATTTATAAAAGGTGTCAGAAGTGATTGAAACGATCTTTGACGGATCCGAGATATCTACTTTGTCACCACTATTAAACTTATAAACAACGTATTTTACGGCCTGGTCCTTCCATGATTTACTCTTAGGAGCTGTCCAGAAAAGGATATATCCATCTGAAGTCCAGATAGGTTTGAGTTTCTTTGCCTTATTCGGTGCCTTATCCGTAATATACGACATGGAGGGTTGCAATGCAGGATAACGGTGATAGACCCCACTGAGCATAGACCCATAGTTACCCATATTATCAACCACAGCCTTCGCATACCATTGACATGAACCTTTTACGTTCGGTAAAGAGCGTTGCAATAGCATCTTCGCCGGTTGCTGATTGATCGTAGGATCTGTCAGATCTGATTTTTTCACAGTTCTCTCAACATCCTGTCCAATGACCAGGACACATTTATGAGCATATTTATTCCACCATTTTATTAATGTGGCATAGTCTGCTGTCGGATGACCTATCTCCCAATATATCTGAGGGACACAATAATCTATCCAGCCATTATTTACCCACAACAGCACGTCTGCATATAAGTCATCATAATTTTGAAGACCACGAGTATCACTACCATTTAAAGGGTCAGAGGTCTTATTGCGGAAGATTCCGAAAGGAGAAACGCCAAACTTCACCCAAGGCTTCACCGATCGGATGGAATCATACATTTGCTTGATAAACAGATTCACATTATATCTTCTCCAGTCTCCACGATCCTTAATTCCATTTGAATACATTGAGTATTGTGCATCATCAGGTATTTGTAAACCTGCAACAGGATAAGGATAAAAGTAATCATCAATATGAATACCGTCAACATCATATCTTCTGAGAATATCATCTACGATCTTACAGATATATGTTCTATTCTGCGGGATACCCGGATTGAAAATTAACTGATTATCATACGAAAAAAGTAATTCCGGATGTGTATTTGCAATATGATTAGGAGCCAATACGGTCGTTGTCTTTGTTTTTGCCCGATAAGGATTTATCCATGCATGTAATTCCATTCCCCGTTTATGGCATTCATCAATCATCCATTTCAACGGATCCCAATAAGGAGATGGAGCTTTCCCCTGCACTCCTGTAAGGAATCGGCTCCAAGGTTCGTAAGGGCTGTTGTATAAGGCATCAGCTTCAGGACGAACTTGAAATATGATGGTATTGATACCATCCTTTTGTAATACATCAAGTTGAGACAGTAAGGTCTGTTGCATGTCACTTGTTGACATACCTTGAAACTGTCCGTTTACGCACTGAATCCATGCACCACGAAACTCACGTTTTGGTTGATTAGACGCATTAGCCGAGATAGTGCAAACAGCTAAAAGACAAAGAAATACGATACGTTGTAAGACTCCTTTTATCATTGTTTATTTTATTTGATATGGCAAAGATAATGTAAGTTGTCTAAAATACCAAATAAATCGATTGTTAATTTTCGACTACAACCTTGAACACTTTATCAAATACAATAAAGAGTGAAAAATGATAAAAACATCAAATATGACAACGAAATGAGAAAAAAATCAGTAACTTTGCAAATTATATTATTCACAGATTATGGACGATTTCATTGAGATAAAAGGAGCGAGGGTTAACAACTTAAAGAACATAAGCCTCAAAATTCCACGAAATAAATTCATTATTATTGCCGGACTCAGCGGCTCAGGCAAATCATCACTGGCTTTTGACACATTGTATGCCGAAGGTCAACGCCGATATGTGGAGAGTCTGTCGAGCTATGCCCGTCAGTTTCTTGGACGAATGAGTAAACCTGAATGTGATTTCATTAAGGGAATCCCTCCGGCTATCGCCATTGAGCAGAAAGTCAACAGCAGAAATCCCCGTTCTACCGTTGGCACCTCTACAGAAATCTACGAATATCTACGTCTTCTCTTCTCCCGTATTGGCAGAACCTATTCCCCAATAAGCGGTGAAGAGGTTAAGAAACACTCTACGGAAGATATCGTAAGTTGTGTGCTGACATACTCCAAAGGTACTAGATTTCTGGTGTTGAGCCAACTTCGTGTTCTTGCCGATCGTACATTCGAGAAGCAACTGAACATGTATCTTCAACAAGGCTATACCCGACTTATCTTTCAAGAAGATATTATCAGGATTGAGGACTTTATGGCCGACAAGAATAACCTGAAGACAGACCCCAAAGATTTGTTCCTCGTTATAGACAGGTTGGCTGTTGATGACAGTAAGGACTTCATATCGCGTCTTATAGATTCTGCAGAAACGGCATTCTTCGAAGGTGATGGAACCTGTAAGTTAATGTTTATGCCATCAAACATAACTTACGATTTTTCAATGCGTTTTGAGAGTGATGGAATGACCTTCGAAGAACCAAACGACAATATGTTTTCATTCAATTCTCCATTAGGGGCCTGTCCTAAATGTGAGGGCTTTGGAAAGATTATAGGAATTGATGAATCACTTGTTATACCCAATACCTCATTAAGCGTTTATGAAAATTGTGTAGTTTGTTGGCATGGAGATAAAATGCAAGTATGGAAAGATGAATTTTGCAGAAGAGCAGCAAATGACGATTTCCCTATATTCGAACCCTATTACAAACTCACGCACGAACAAAAGGAGTGGCTGTGGCATGGACTTCCATCTGACAGTAAATATCCGGAAAAAGAAAGAATCTGTATTGACGGTTTCTTTAATATGGTTCGTGATAACCAATATAAAATCCAGTACCGTGTAATGATGGCACGTTACAGAGGAAAAACCGTCTGTCCTGAATGTCATGGAACACGGCTTAAGAAAGAGGCAGGATACGTAAAGATTGACGGTCATAGCATTTCTGATCTTGTGGATATGTCTATCATAAACCTGAAGAAGTTTTTCGATCATCTAAATCTTGACGAGCATGAAATTGAGATTTCCAAAAGGATTATGACGGAGATTAGAAACAGGTTACAATTTCTTGTAGATGTAGGTTTAGGTTATCTGACACTCAACAGATCGAGCAACACCCTTAGTGGCGGTGAAAGTCAGCGTATCAACCTGGCCACATCGTTAGGAAGCAGCCTCGTCGGATCCTTATACATCCTTGATGAACCGAGCATCGGTCTTCACAGTCGTGATACCGACCGTCTGATAAAAGTCCTTAAGGAACTTCAGGAACTAGGCAATACGGTAGTTGTAGTAGAGCATGACGAAGACATCATACGTGCTGCCGATTACCTGTTCGACATTGGACCTGATGCCGGAAGATTAGGTGGAAAGGTGGTATATCAAGGGAATATGAAAGACATCACGAATGACTCTGCGGAAAAATACGATGAGAGTTATACTGTGAAATATCTTCTCGGTAAGGAAAATATACCTGTACCTACAAGCCGTAGGTCATGGAATAACTATATAGAGTTAAAAGGTGCCAGAATGAACAATTTACGGGGAGTCACCGTGAAGATTCCGCTTAATGTCATGACAGTTGTTACAGGTGTCAGCGGCAGTGGTAAATCTTCATTAATCAAAGGCATTCTCTATCCGGCCTTAAAACGACAGATGGATGAGGTGGCAGATATACCTGGAGAGTTTGCCGGCCTCAGTGGTGATATTAAAGCAATCCAACATGTTGAGTTTGTCGACCAGAACCCTATAGGAAAGAGCACCCGTTCAAATCCGGCTACGTATGTAAAGGCTTATGATGAGATCAGAAAACTCTTTGCAGACCAACCTCTGGCTAAACAGATGGGGTACTCAGCTTCTTATTTCTCTTTTAATGCCGATGGAGGCCGTTGTGAAGAGTGCAAAGGTGCCGGTGTCATTACTGTTGAGATGCAATTTATGGCTGACCTCGTATTGGAATGTGAGAGTTGTCACGGTCAGAGATTTAAAAGCGAGATTCTTGATGTCAAATACAAGGAAAAGAATATCACCGATGTACTGAACATGACAGTAAATGAAGCTGTGGAGTTCTTCTCAGAGAATAAGGAAAAGACTATTGTCAATCGCCTTAAACCGCTTCAACAGGTAGGACTGGGCTATATCAAACTTGGTCAGAATTCAAGTACATTGTCTGGAGGTGAGAACCAACGTGTAAAACTAGGATATTTTCTAGGTACAGAAAAAGTGCAACCTACCCTATTTATCTTTGACGAGCCAACAACGGGTCTTCACTTCCATGATATCAAACGGTTGCTTGCAGCCTTCAATGCACTGATTGAACGAGGCCATAGCGTGATTGTCATAGAACACAATATGGATGTTATCAAGTGTGCAGATTATGTCATCGACTTAGGCCCTGATGGTGGAAACCTTGGTGGCAATCTTGTCGTTGCAGGAACACCTGAAGATGTTGTCGCATGTAAAGAGAGCATAACAGGTAAATATCTTAAAGAGAAAATCAAATAATTTTTTGGTAATTTAAAAAGAAAACACTATCTTTGCACGCTGTAAAAGGGAGACGCCGAAATGGCTCAGTTGGTAGAGCAATTCATTCGTAATGAATAGGTCCCCGGTTCGAGT
>DAIOSW010000156.1:0-4594 GCA_036752365.1 Prevotella sp. | reverse complement strand
GCTTGGTTACGATATACACGACCATGCCCGTACTCATGCCAGATGGCTGCCTGACAGCGATGGACTGACATTTCATATAAGTGCTGTTTACACCGACTCTACACGTACAAATAAAGTTGACGACCATTCATCAGCGCCCATTAAGATCTCACGCATCTGCGGACCTGTTATCAAACAAAACGACACGACTTTCTCCGTCCGTTTCTATCGTATGGGAATGGATAATCCACGAAGGACAAGCAGCATTTGGCTTCTCGCCTCATCAGCAGGAGATGACAGATATAAGAGCAGTGTCCACCAACTGAGTCTTGACTTCCCCTTAAGAAATAAAGAAGGGCAAGAACAACACATCACATTCCCGCAGATAAATGACGTAAAAAGAGGGACGAAAAGTATCACGCTCAACGCCACAAGTGATAGCGGTATGCCTGTTTACTATTATATTCAGGATGGTCCGGCAGAGATTGATGGTAATAAAATTGTAATTACCGACATTCCTGAACGTGCCAAGATGCCCATAAAGGTCACCGTCGTAGCCTGGCAATATGGGCGCAACACAGCACCAAAGATACATACTGCCGAACCGGTATATCGAACCTTCTATATCGTTGAATAATCGAAACTTTACTATTTCACACTATTATTTTTTATTCGGCATCACATTGATTGTATAACAGATATTCAGCATCACATAACTTGGATTTGAATTTACCCACGTCTCCGTTTTTAACATCGGATTCAAATAACATGTTGTTTTTGACATCTGATGAAGCAAATCATAACCGATAATCTTTGCGATCAGACGTGATTTACAGAAAGCACGTGACAGAGAAACATTCCATATCAAGTTATTGGTATTCATTGAGCTGTTATCATATCCCCGACGACTATACATCTTGAGATCTGTGGCAAGTTGAAAGTTCCATGGGAATGTATATTCACCGGTAATGCCATAATTATAATCATAAGCATTGATCGTGGTGAACCCTTCACGATGACTTGACGAGTTTCTCCATGTCACATCACATTGCGCACCCAGAGTGAGCTTGTCACGCTGATAACGGAGACGGAGTACATCCTCCAGCTCATGGTTGTCCACCTTGCTTAATTCACTCTCTTTTATTCCGGATTGATAAATAAAATCCACACTACGATTATAATTCCAGGATAAACGAGTCTCCCACATCCAATACTTCTGCTTATCAATGGCACGTCCGAAAGTACCGTCCAACGAGCAATGCCAATTTCCATTCACATTCTCAGGATGTAATGCAGATCCTCCTGTAGTATTATTATAGATGCGCTCATAACCTACCTTATTCGTGTATATATTCACAGTTCCATTGATACTGAAGTTCTGCTGTGTCTCCGGTTTATTGTCTGAATATCTTAAATCAAGATTATAATTAACCCAATTCTTCAGATTCGGATTTCCAACACGTATAGCTGAGGGATCTGAAGCATCTGTCACATCCGCCATCTCATAGATGGATGGTGTACCGAAGTCTGTATAGTAATTGAGATAGTACAAACGTTTAGAATTGTGTGTATAGACATACAGAGTCATATCGGGTTTAAACACCCAGTTACGGAGACAGACACGATTGTCTATTGTCTTCCGTACAAAATGGGTACGTTCTATATAGCGTTGCAATGGCAGATGAAGATTAAACCAGATATAACCGTCCTTGGTTTTCTTATCGAGGAACATCCGGAATCCACCTTCCGTGGTACGTGCAAGATAGTTAGAATTGTCTACACCACTTGCATCCAGACCCAAAAGCAGAGAATCACGTGTCGAAGGCAGATCACCAAGAGAATGCTCTGATCCTAAGCCCCATCCGTCTATACGATCGAGATGATACAAATCATTTTTCTTTGATTCAAATTTCTGGTTATACAATGCGTAAAACAAGAAATACCATTTACTCGAAGTACGAATGGTATATTCAATTTTTGGAGAATAGCTATACCCTGAAGATGAAGACTTCGTATATTGATTGCTAAAGTCGGATGGATAATCTGTTTGAAAATAATCAGCACTATATTGCTTATATAACTTTGTGTTATTTTTCTGATAAGACAAATCACAAGACAGATCCAGATCATCCCCCCAAGGTAGTCTCTTACTTATATTAAAGTTCTCACTGGCATAAAGATGGTCAGAATTATCTTTAGAAATTGTACGGTTCCGACCGGCGGTAATATTTTTCAGTGTTGGGTTTAGCATCTTCTTATAGAGAGAATCGACCACCTCCTGCGTTCCTCCGATATAATCAGGTTTACTGGCGAGTATAGCACTTATATTCCACGGATTGTTCTTGCTGCGATCATACGATAGATTAGTCAAAGAACGAAGCCATATTGGTTTTTTCAGCATAAAATCATTTGTCATATTGAAAGAGAGATTCTTCAACCGACTGGCTGATCCACGATAAGTATAATTATTTACTGTTGTAATATAGTTCTCAGATACCTCATTTTGTTGATAGTCATTATCCTTCCATGATATTTGAGAGTTAGCCTTTTCCGTAAAGCGTTTGTCCTTGTCATCAATAAACAGGTCTATACCGGCTTTTTTGGTATCGCACGTACCTTGAGGGGAGTTTGATGGAGTCCAGTCTACGTCACTTCCGGGTTTACGATACTCGTTTGTATTATTAAGATTACTAAAGATAGAGATTCTTGAGTTATCAGTAAACCGAAGTCCAAAACCACGGCCGAAATAACGGTCCTTAGTACCTTCTGAAGCTTCAACATTGGCCATATATCCTTTAGAGTACTCAGGCTTCAGCGTTACATCCAGCACGTATTCTTTCTTCTCGGTATTGTATTCCAGATATTTGCTCTTATCCGTCATTTTTTCATATACTCGAAGATTTTTTACCGTATAATAGGGAATATTCTCCAACATTGCCTTATTATTTCCCTTAAAGAAATCTTTTCCATTAAGATTCAGATAATCCATTTTCCGTCCATTAATATATATATCGCCATTATCCTTCAGCTGTACTCCGGGCAACTTCTTGATCAGATCGTCAAGCATGCCGCCTTGCGTAAGGTAAAATGCATCAGCATTATAGACAACGGTATCACCCTTATACACCATTTTCACCTTGTCACCGCTGCAGACTGCTATCGAATCAATAACAGTGTTATCTGTATTCAGGGGTGTTATCTTGACATCTCCCCGATGGGAGATCTTATGTTCTTTCTTAGGATTTTTCGTATTTAAGGTTTCCGCAGTTTGTGCCTGAATCATCCCACAATAGATGAATAAAGATAAGACTGCCGGTATCATTCTCTGACGAAATTTTCTAGTTAACTGTTCAGGACCTTTTTGTTTCATTTTTCATTAAATTTTATGACTAATCATTCAATAGACTGTATCTTCTCAAGAGTTAAAAGCGCTTTAAAACATGCAGATGTCAAGAGTATCACTTATATTAAGTGTCACAAAGGAAACTAATAAGTAAATCAGACATCTTTACAAAAGTACAACTATAATATGAAAAAAATAAAAAATTTGGTTATTTTCTAATATTTTTGAATAAATTTAACAATAAAAAGACAAAAAAGGATTAAAACCATTAGATTTGGTTCTTCCTGATAGATTTCATCTGTTTCTCAATCGGTACTCTCTTGGTGAGCAACCCAGATGTTTTCGTACAAACTTTCCAAAGAAACTAAGATTTGAAAAGCCGAGCCTGACACATATTTCCTTTACAGAAAGGGTAGTTCGTTCCAGATGGTATCTCACATCTTCAATGACCATTTCGTGAATCCAGTCCAATGCAGTTTTGTCACTGAGTTTTTTACATACATGAGACAGGTATTTTGGTGTCACATATAACCTTTTAGCATACCATCCTACAGTCTGCATCTTGACAGTCTCTTGTGAGAGTATCTCAATATATCGGCGGAAGAGTTCGTTGGTCTGTGTTGTCACCGTCTGTTCCATCTCTTCGTGATCAGATTCATCTTTGATAATGGCACAGAATTCCAACAGCACCGCCTGCATCAGCGATAAAATGATCTCCCTATTGAATGTTAGATCAAAATTTTTCCATTTATCTCTTAATAGGTCATAATAGGCAGTACTAGCGAGATCGGCAATCCAGTGGTAGATATACTTATGTCTGAGATATACTTCCCGATTAATGATTTCAGCTTTGCCGGCAAGCAGAGTTCGAAGCAAACGGTCACTTACACAAATGGTTTTACACTCAAAATCCGGACTGACCATCGGATCATCATAGATCATTTTTGGAGGACAAATGAACAGCTCACCGGCATTAGATGCAATCGGCTGACCATTGAGTTTAAAGGTTATCTTACCTTTGATACAGAGACCGAACACATAGAAATCCATTTTAGTCTGATCCAGTTCGGGCACACTTATCATATGATCTATCAGTATCATTTCTTGATCAATATATCCTAAGTCAAGGTTTTCCACCTCCACATTGGCTATATTTACCACCTCTATTTGTTTATTCTGTTCCATTTGAACTTCATTTATTGTTTTGTAATGGCAAAGTTCGTCATTTTTTCTTAAACGAACAGGTATAAATCGCCTTAAAATTGTTACAAA
>DAIOSW010000155.1:0-4642 GCA_036752365.1 Prevotella sp. | reverse complement strand
AGGATATGTTAATCGTATAGAGTATTATTCAATATCAGAATAGTATGAAGAAGAAAAATAAAAATGCAGCTAAAACGGCTAAGATGGCAGCCAAGGCAAAGAGTGAGTCACTTCGTTTCCAAACTTTTTGGAAAGCCAAGACACGGTATCCTCAGATGGATGCCCAGACCGAGGAAAGACTGAATCAGGAACTGGCGTGGATTGACAACTGTGGTTTCACCAATGGATTTCTCCAGTTGAATGAGGCAATGGAAATCATCACCACCAACCTGAACACCGAAGTCGGGAACTCCAAAGGTTTTCTGTCAGGGAGCGCCGTGGCCTATTGTTTCGGGCTCTGCGCAGACGACCCAATGATGGCAGACCTCGTGCCCGATGAAATGCTCCAGCCCGAGAAGCCATACGTGCTCAACGTGGAAATCCGTCTCGACCCAGAGATTCGCAACCAGGCCGTCGCTCTCGTGGAAGAAAAATTCGGGAAATCGATGATGCGCAACTACATCCCAATCATCAAACTTGACCACATCATTTTGGAATTTCAGCGCGACATGACAAGAATGAAGTAATCATCAACCCTCAAAGGTGAACCTCCCACACACGGGAAGTTACCGCCATTCATAAATGATTCACAAAATATATATCACAATGAAGCATTCATATAAAATCGTTCGTATTCCCAACGCTATGGTCGCCATGGAGTATGCAAATGTTGTTCCCAGCTGGTGTCTTTCTTACGATGCCGAGTCATTCGATTATTATACTCATAACGGTATAGACAAGTGTTATTATCTTCTCCGCAATGATTACAATGACGTCGAGGAAAGGAGAAGTCCCGATTATCCGAAGGATGATTATGGCAAGTCTGTCATCTGCCTTATCATTGATGGCAACGGCAATATCCTTAACAGTACTTCACGCTGGAACGATCCTGACGAGGAGGTGGCTTTCACCAAAAGTGAAATTGAAGAGATAATTGGCAAAGAGATAAATTCTTTATTATAATAATCATTAGAAGTTGCGCACGACACGAACATAGTGCATACAACAATGATAGCATTAGCACAACAGAAAGGTTCCTCTGTTTATGTTTATAACGAGAGAGGTAACACCATGTTTATCCAGTTGGGGGATCTTTTGGGGTTCACCGCCACTACCGTAAGCATTAAGCGTGGCGGAACCATCTATGTATACAATGAGAGAGGTAATATCAACTTTACTAAATAAGACTTTTATGAATAGAAGAATACGACTCAAAATTTACAAACAACTTTTCTGGTTTGACAGACCTGATGATATGACCATTAAGGCTCTTAATGGCATTCTTCATGGCGAGAATGATCTCATTTCGCTAAATCAGAACGATGTAAGAAATCTCGTCACGGGCTCGAACTACGTTGCGGTTTCTTATAGATGTTCTATTAACGTCAGAGATGCAGTCCACAAAGCAATCAATACAATGCAGAAACGGTTCATTGTTGGAGGAGCTACACAAGCCATCATGCAGATAGTATTACCTAAAGAAACTACTCTTGATGCTCTCTCTCTTGGGAATGAACTTATCCCATTCAATTCAATTCCCATTACTTATGGGCTCAAAGTCAAAGAGAATACAATGCCAATAGTCTTTCTTATGGTATCTATTTCAACAAAAGAAACAAATTATGTTAAGAATCAGAAAGAATCGGAAAACTTTTAGTATATTTGTGCCGATATTAAAAAAAACTTGAACATGGAAGAGATTGAAACCGTAAATCATTGCATAACCCTATTAAAGGACAATACTGAATGGATTGGTCGCTTTAAATGTTATGCCACAAAAGTGACCGATAAAGCAGAGCCATATAATGAGAATCGAAAGAAATTTCGAGTTATGCCGCCTTTATATAAATACAGCTGTATATCATCAGCTGAATTCGGTACAGAATTTGACCTTAGATTCTATGGTCAAAGCGTCGGCAAAGTAAAATTTAATAAAGAAAAAATAGAACTGAACACGAGGGCACAACCTATGCCGTCTGGAGAACCATATTTTGATTGGAATCCTTCTGAACAAGGTCAACCATATGACTGGCATAGCATTTATGCGACAGCTTTTCGTCGACACTTTAATAATTTAACTGAGTGGAAAACTAAAAGCCCAGAACATAGTATTGAAAATCAGCTTCTTGCAGAGTTTTCCAAGAAAAAATCGATAAACAAAGCTTTGTGCTATATTCAACCGATTAAATTATCAGGATGTTTTTTTCAGATGCCCACACCTTTCAGTGCTAGCGATGCAGACAATATTGCTTATGCAAAAGATAAAAATGGAAAAGTGACTGGAAATGGAGGCGGTATTGACATTCTCGCAAGAGTAAAACATCGCAATAATGAGTCAAGACTTTGTATATGCGAGCTAAAAGATGAAAACAAGTCCAGCGAGCCACAATCCAAGGTAATTAAACAAGCAATAGCATACGCGACATTTATAGCAACCCTTCTAAATACGCCAGAAGCATCTAATGATAAATGGTGGAGTTTATTTGGCTTTTCAAATGTGAAACCTACTCATATCAATATTGATGTAGTAACTATAATGCCATATAACGGACTTGACTATCTTAAAGGTGAGGAAAAAAATATAGAGGTCGGCGGTTATGCGACTCTTCATATTCACTCTTTGTTTTTTGATAAAAATGATAATTGGAGTTTTTCAGGCACATTAGTTGAAGCCCTAAAAAGATAATTCATGCGAATAACCATCCTTAGGGGCTTTCGCCAAATCGGAGGCTGTATCACAGAGATAAGTTCCAAAGCAGGTACCAAGATTATCATTGATCTTGGGCATAACCTGCCAGGAACTAATGATGGAAAAGATGAACTTGCCAACGGGGAAGCGGTGAAAGAATTAGCCAAAGGTTGCTCGGCCATTTTTTATACCCATTATCATGGTGATCATGTGGACTTGTTCCAATACGTCGATGGTGTTAAACAATATATCGGCGCAGGAGCAAAGGAGGTTATGAATTGCAAATACTCTGCTTTGGCAAGGCATGATGATAAATATAAAGAAGCATTAGACAAGATTGCGAGTTTTGATAACTATCAAATGGCTCACGAGTTGCATATTGGTGACATTACCATCACTCCGTTCATAGTTTCGCATTCAGCCTTTGATGCTTATATGTTCCTCGTAAAGGCTGATGGAAAGACTGTTCTCCATACTGGAGATTACCGTGACCATAGCTATATTGGCAAAGGACTCATGAAGGTGATAAACAAATATATTGCTCAGCAAAATGTAGATGTTATTATCACCGAAGGTACAATGCTTAGTCGTGAGAGTGAACATGTAAAGCAAGAATATGAGCTTCAGGACAAAGCTGTAGAGTTATTAAAAAGTCCTTACCACAAATTCACTTTCGTGCTATGTTCTTCCACTGACATGGAACATCTAGCCACGCTTCAGAAAGCCAGCAAACGAGCCGACCGACTTTTCATTGTAGATGGTTACCAAAAGGCTGTGCTCGACATCTTCACCAAGTATTCCGGCAAAAAATGCAATCTCTTCGATTTCAGCGAGGCAAAGGTAAATACTAAGAAATATGATGACTTCTTTTCCAAAGGGTTCTGTATGCCAGTAAGACTTTCTATGAAAGAATATGTGGGCAAGATGCTTGCTAAATTACAGAGTAGCAGTACCCAGTCAGCATTCATATATTCTATGTGGAAAGGCTATATAAAGAAAGGTACACCGACATACAATCCAGAGATTCAAGAAATGATAGATATGTTCGGGGGGAAATTTGATTATTTGCACACCTCAGGACATGCCACAAAAGAGACTATCCGCGAGGTCTGCGAAGCAGTCAATCCAACTACTGCTATTATTCCTATCCATCGTGATGAAAAGTCGGAATTGGATATAGCTTTGGAGGGGAACGATGAACTCTTAGTCAAGATTATAAAGGGTAGTACTGTTATTAACGACATCATAATAGACATCAAGCAATGAAAATCTGTGTCACATCCGATACTCATAACCTACATAAGCAGCTGGATAAACTCCCTGATGCTGATATCCTTGTGCTTTGTGGTGATGTTACTATGGCTGGAAGTGGAGGCGAAGCTATGGAACTTTATGAACTGGTTTTCCCCAGACTTTTGGACTGAAAAACATGTACTCGTGGCGTAGAATTTATATCTTACTGATTATATAATAGGTTGCAGGGCAGCCACTGTCAGAGACGTGGCGTAAGTTTGGCGTAAACGTGGCGTAGCTTTCTCAGCTTTTCATTCAGGAAAACGTGTACTCCCGTAGCAGGTTTTTATAAGTGACTTACTCTGAACTGCTTATAGCCCTTTTTCGGGTCAAAAACCCGTAGCACAGCCGTAGTAACCCGTAGCTGTACCAGAAATATTTTTTCTGTACATCGTACAGCATGACGCGGAATTTTCAAATGGCTGTGGATGAATGGTTTATGGGCAGAAATCCGCGTCAGAGCCTGACGCGACCCGTCGCAAACGTGACGCGCATATTTATACATGAATGTACGAAACAATACATATTCATTCATGTTTGCTCATGGCGAAGAAGACTTCTTCGCTATTCCAAAAAAGTCACACCAACTTGCAACGAAGCGGTAATTAGGATGCAATCTTC
>DAIOSW010000154.1:0-4667 GCA_036752365.1 Prevotella sp. | reverse complement strand
GATATGCTTATTTTCAATTATAATAACTAATAAAAATAAAAATACAACAAGATGAAGACTTATTTAGTAACAGGCGCAGCCGGATTTATTGGCTCAAATTTTATAAAGTATCTGCTTTATAGCAAGTATAAGAATGAAAATATTAAGATAATCGTACTGGATCTGCTTACTTATGCAGGTAATCTTGGAACGATCAAAGATGATATTGATGGCGAACGCTGTGTCTTTGTACGTGGTGATATCCGAGACCGCGGCTTGGCTGATAAGTTGTTCACGGACTATGATATAGATTATGTGGTGAATTTTGCTGCAGAAAGTCATGTTGACAGAAGTATCGAAGATCCACAACTGTTCCTCCTTACAAATATCCTTGGTACACAGAATCTGCTTGATGCAGCACGCCGTGCATGGGTGACAGGTAAGGATGCCTCAGGTTATCCTACTTGGAAAGCCGGTAAGCGTTATCATCAGGTCTCGACAGATGAGGTCTATGGCTCTTTGGGTGCGGAAGGCTTTTTCACAGAGGAGACTCCTCTTACCCCTCACAGTCCTTACAGTGCTTCGAAAACAAGTTCTGATATGTTTGTGATGGCTTATCGTGATACTTTCCACATGCCTGTAACTGTCACCAGATGTTCTAATAACTATGGTCCTTATCATTTCCCTGAAAAACTTATACCTCTGATTATCAATAATATCCTCGAAGGTAAGAAATTGCCGGTATACGGAGAAGGACTTAACGTTCGTGACTGGTTGTATGTTGAAGATCATTGTAAAGCTATTGACCTTGTTGTGCGCGAGGGACGTGAAGGTGAGGTATATAATGTTGGTGGTCATAATGAAAAAACCAATATTGACATTGTTAAACTTACAATCAAGACCATCCATGATATGATGGCTGAAGATAAGAGCCTTCGTAAGATTCTTAAGAAACAGGTTGTAGGTGCCGATGGAGAAATCGCTATCGACTGGATTAATAATGACCTGATAACATTTGTAACTGACCGTCTAGGTCATGATCAGCGTTATGCGATTGATCCTTCAAAGATCAAGAATGAACTGGGATGGTATCCTGAGACTTGCTTTGCTGAAGGTATCGTTAAAACAATCCGATGGAACTTGGAGAACCAGCAATGGATAGCTGAGGTGACAAGTGGTGACTATCAGAAGTATTACGACGAGATGTACGGTAATAGATAATCGTAGGGTATGGATGCCATAGCACAGGAGTTATCAGATTTTCTTATCCGTTTACATCAGCAGCCTGATACGGTAAACAAACAGATAGAGCATTATGTTAACCATATACTCTTTCTCCTTCCTCCTGATGATGAGGATATGATGACGTCCTTTTTTGGAATCATGGGCAAGCAAATAACATCATTGTCGATGCTTGCTGCGAAATATGGCACAACCGTTGACGTCATGCGGAAACGCATTGATAGAGATTTACGCCATCTGGCAATAACTCCCGAATGGCAGATGGTTAAACAGATGATATAGTTTATATAGTATGATAAAAAAGATTCTTTTATTAGGTTCTGGCGAATTAGGAAAAGAATTCGCCATCGCAGCAAAACGTGTAGGTCAGTATGTTATTGCTTGCGACCGTTATGAAAATGCTCCGGCAATGCAAGTGGCCGATGAATATGATGTGTTTGATATGCTTGATGGTGATGCTCTTGAGGCAGCTGTCAGAAAGCATAATCCCGACATTATTGTTCCTGAGATTGAGGCGATACGTACTGAACGCCTTTATGATATTGAGAAGAGTGGTGTACAGGTAGTACCAAGTGCCCGTGCCGTTAATTTCACGATGAACCGTAAGGCTATCCGTGATCTCGCAGCAAAAGAACTTGGTCTGAAAACTGCAAAATATTTCTATGCCACAACATTCGAACAGTTGAAAGAGGCCTCAAAAGAGATAGGCTTTCCGTGTGTTGTGAAACCTCTAATGTCGTCGTCCGGCAAAGGACAGTCGATAGTAAAGTCTGCTGAGGAACTTGAAACTGCCTATCATTATGGAATGGAAGGTAGTAGGGGAGACGTAAAGGAACTTATCATTGAAGAATTTATCAAGTTTGATAGCGAGATTACCTTGCTCACCGTGACACAAAAAGATGGAGATACACTTTTCTGTGCTCCTATCGGTCACGTTCAGAGTCATGGAGATTATCAGGAAAGTTGGCAACCGGCAGCAATCAGCCCTGAGCAGTTGAAAGATGCTCAAGATATGGCAGCAAAGGTTACCAAAGCCCTTACCGGAGCTGGTATCTGGGGGGTAGAATTTTTCCTGAGCAATAAAAAAGGTGTGTATTTCTCTGAACTTTCTCCTCGTCCTCATGATACAGGTATGGTTACTCTGGCTCATACGCAGAATCTAAATGAGTTTGAACTTCACCTTCGTGCAGTTCTGGGACTTCCAATACCTGCCATCCATCAGGAACATGCTGGTGCCAGTGCTGTCATCCTGTCTAAGGAGGCAAGTGAGGTAGCGCCAAACTATAATATGATTGCCGCACTTCAGGAAGACAATACTCGTCTGCGTATTTTTGGAAAATTACCCTCAAGGGCAGGCAGACGTCTGGGTGTTGTCCTGACTTATGGTCCGACTGATGCAGATATGACACAATTGCGTGATAAAGCTAAAGCCTTAGCAGCAAAAGTACTTTAAAAGATTGAGGGTGCGTCATTAATGATTGCACCCTCATCTTTTTATTTGAAAATAGATCACATCCTACATGTTTTCCGTTATGCTCCCGACATGGCGGAACATTGAGTTAGGATGAAATTTAGCGGTAAATTCATCTCGGGAGGTATCTGTTTGGAGTCGTAGAAGACATCAAAAAGAACGAAAGGCATATCTCCATTGTTTTTATCACAGTAATTCCTGATTTTCCTTCAATCATACATGAATCTGAAGTTATATTTCAGATTATTAGACCTTTGTATATAAAATAAACTGCATACAACATACATTCATCATACATACGACGTATCCGCCTACGTTGACCGCCTTGCGGAATTTTTTTATTCTTATTAGTTTTGCAGCGAACACTAAAAGCTGTTGCAAATGGAAAATGAGATTACGACCGTTGCCTCCCGCCGGTATCAAGAAACTTGGGATGATTACAAGAAGTATCTGTACAAAGACATTACGTGCAAACTCTCTGTCTTCTGCAGGTCGAAACGAGTCAATTATGAGGGCATGTGTCTTTGGCTAAGCCGGTTGGGCTTGTCCGTAAGCCGTCTAAAGAAAGAGGTCAGACCAGAGCTGGCTTCTTCCCGGTTCGAGTCTGTCAGGAGTGTTAGCTGTGAAACCGGAACAGCCGACAGCTTTGTGTCTCTGCTGATGCCGTCATCACTTCCCGCCTCTAAAATGGAAGATCTCCTTCAGGGTATTTGTCTTGTTTTTCCTGATGGCGTAACGGTAAACATTAAGAAGTGTCTGCCGGAAGGTCTGATGAAGCTGATTCGTCAGTATTATGGAAAATCAGAGGAAGGAGGCGGACCATGTTCTCTTTGAATTCAAACATGACCTTCCGTTTATGTCAACGTTATGTAAAAATGAACAACGGCATCAACGGGCTTTACCACATCATTAAAACAGAGATGCCGACATACTCGCCCGTATCGGGAGACTGCTTCTGCTTCTTTTCAAAAAATCGGTCTCAAGTAAAGATTCTTAAATGGGATGGCGACGGTTTTCTTCTCTATCAGAAAAGACTTGAACGTGGAACTTTCGAAGTTCCTGTTTTCAACCCGCGGAGTGGTAATTTTGAGTTCAAATGGGAGGCATTCCAGCTTATTATGCAGGGGATCTCGTTAGAAAGTGTAAGAAAGAGGTCTCGATTCATGCTTTGAGATTCTCGACGGTTTTAACAAATACAACTCACTGAAACAGAGCATTTTAAAGTATTAAAAGACTATAAAACAGAGTTCCCTTTCATTGTTTTTTCATGTTGATTACTTATTTTTGTGACCATGAAACCGAATGAAAGGGAACTATATGAAGACAAAATACGCGATCTTAACCGGCGTAACCTGGAAACAGCAGCCAGGTACGAAAGTGAACTTGCATCCGTGCGGCATGAGTTGGAAGAAGCTAATGCGAAATGCGATTTCCTGATGGGAGAACTTGACTCTATCAAGAAGGCGCTCAATCTTAAGAATGAGGAAGAGGAGAAGGTGAAGAACCAGCTTCGAGGCCTTGGAAAGCTGTTGCAGAAAAAAACAGAAAGACGAAAAATTGAGAAAGACAGTCCTCAGAGAAAACAACGGCCGGTCAAGAAGCATCTGACCTTCAGCCGCAAGAAATTTTACTGCACTGTAACTGAAGAGAAGGATGTATTCCCCCAGGACGAATCTTTTGACAAGGGGAAGGCCCGCCTTATCAGAATACAGGACGTGATTCGATACGACTTCGTTCCCGGCCACTTTGTCAAGACAATATATCATCTTCATCATTACAGTTTGAACGGTGATGGATATGCGGCAAAAGCGCCAAGGGCTATGCTGAAGAATTCGAACTTCTCACCCTCGGTGCTGGCCATCGTGTTGCAGCACAGGTTGATGCCTATAACCCAGTGTTTGATGTCACCCCTGCAGAGCTGATTGATGTGATTGTTACCGAACGCGGCATCGTTGAACAACCAAACTTGGCAAAA
>DAIOSW010000153.1:0-4673 GCA_036752365.1 Prevotella sp. | reverse complement strand
TCTTAATGTCGAAATCTTCCACTTTATTGTTGTGAGAGATATGGGCAACGGTAGCGTGTGTTTTTAAGTCATAGTTCCAAATGATGATACCACTCGATTTTAGAATGTAATCAATTCTGTTGGCATAGTCTTCCACTTGTTTCTGCAGGACATGCCGTTCGGTCAGATCGTAATTATTTAGGATGATACAGTTGAGAGTGTCCTCTTCGTCATATACAGGTGTTATATGTGTTTCTATAAAATGTACGCCATCATCTTTTTTTGTCGATTCCGAGAAATAGGGATCTTCTTTAAATCTTCTGAAATCTATCTCCATGATATGGTAGCTTGGAAGAGGGTGTTCCCTGTCTAAAAAATCTGCCAGATCGGGATTGTCGTAGATACTCTTCTTTTGCTGAATAAGTTGTTTGACGTCTGCAATGCCAAAGATTTTTGCTGCCGCCGCATTCATATTCACCAGGATACCCTCTTTGTCATATAACTGTGTCCCGATGGTAGAGTTGTTAAACAGGATGGAGTATTGTTTTAGCAGTTCGTCAATCTTCTTCTGTTTCAGTATCTCATTGGTGACATCCTTATGCGTGCCTACCACCCTAATGATATTGTCTTTTTCGTCAAGTACATGTATCATCTCTTTCTCTATGAAACGCCAAATGCCCCGGTGAGTTCGATCCATTCTGACGCGAATGGGTTCTTCGGTCGAGTAACCCTCACAGGCACGCATAAGCGTATCCTGCAACAGTTGCCTGTCGTCGGGATGATAGTTCTTCATCTCTTTTTCTATCGTGTCACCCTCAGGTGAAAAGTAATTGCAATAAATGTTGAAGTATCTCTTTAATTTGATGTCATATCCCCAGATGATAATATTACCTGCACGTACAGATAGTGATAACCGTTTACTTTCATTGTCAAGTCTTCTTTTCGCTTGTCTTACTTTTATTCTCAGCAGACTGTTGAAGATAAATAAGATAAGACAGACAAGGATTGTGATTCCGAGTATGAAATAGAAGACTCGCATATTCTGGTTCTTATGCTCATGAGTAAACCATTTGTCTAAAAGTTTGCTATACACTCCTTCTTTCTTAAGGTCATAGATGATGAAGTTGATTTTTGTCAGCAGTTCGTCATTGTTCCCGGTTAGGCAGAACCTCTCTGGTCGGAATTCCAGAATGTAGTAATCCAGGTTAGAATAGTGCATCTCGTCGATCATGTAATCTGCAATATCCTTGTTAGTCATGATTGCATCGCATTCTCCCTCATTCAGCATATCGAATGCTTCTTTGAAGCTATGGACAGATGTGACTTTATATCCTGCCTTGTGGAGCAGATTCTCCGAGGATGACCCCTTTTCTACTACCACCCGTTTGTTTTGTAAATCTTTCAAATTGCTTATCGATTCACCGTCTTTGCGGAAAATGGCACACTTGAATACATAGTCCAGAATAGTTCCAAATTTCACAAACTTGCTTCTTTCGTCAGAATATACCATACCCAGGTACAGGTTGACATCTCCCTTTCGGACATGATTCATCATCTCGTGACGCGTAGTAAGTTTGATGACGTATGGCTTTTTGATACGTTTCATGACCTCTTTGACGAGGTCTACTGCAAATCCTTCAGGCTGTCCTTCGTCATTTAATTGTTCATAAGGCGGATAAAAATGATCCCCTAAGATGGTGATAGTGTCAGGTAACGTATTATCGTAGGCATTTTTTCCGTAAGAACTTACGGAGGAAAAAGCCATGATGCTTATTATAAAAGCGATGATAGAATAACGTCTATGCATGATGTGTTGATCTTTGGTTTATAATTTCTTATTCGGATTACGTCATCTAACTAGAATGCAAATTTACAATTTAGAATAAGAAAAATAGCATAAAAATAGTTTTTTTTTATCTTTACATCAAAATAAATTCAATTCAGTCTATTTCCTTTCTTATAAATAACTTCTCTTTCTTGACTGTCACACTGTTAAATGTGATTAAAGTTTTGTCCGTTAGATGATATAATGAACATTTGCTCATTATATTTGCGACTGAATAGACAAAAAGACGTTCACAATAAAAATATATCATTTATGCCAAGACCAAAAATAATTAGGAAAGTAGCGGATAAACCACTGATCTCCGGATTTAAACCTTATGGTATGTCATATACAGCAAAAAGATCCGAAGCAGTATCCCTGTTGTACGAGGAGTATGAGGCCTTGCGGCTTTGTGATTATGGTGGTTATAATCACAGCGATGCTTCCAAACTGATGGGCGTTTCCCGTCCCACGCTCACCCGTATCTGCATGTCTGCACGGAATAAGGTGGCAATGGCGATTGTAGAAGGTCGCCAGTTGCTCATTGACGGTGGAGACGTTGAGATAGACACCGAATGGATGAAGTGCAATAACTGTCATTGCTACTTTGTTAAGCTGGAGGATGAGGACTGCAGATGCCCCCTCTGTGGCTGCAAGGACGTGACCGAGGTTCTTCCTGACGGCGAAGATGCTGACCATGAGATACCTTTAAGGGCATGCTGTGGCAATGGGAAAAGACACAGGTGTCAGGAACATACAAATCATAAAACTTATCATCTATGAAAATTGCGATTAGTAGTAAGGGTGATACCCTTGACAGTGAGATAGATTCCCATTTTGGCCGATGTAAATTTTTCGCCATTTACGATAGTGAGGATAAGTCAACTCTGTTCGTAGATAATACGGCAGGCGCGCTCACGGAAGGTGCCGGTCCTGCGGCCTTACAGTTGCTCACAGCTCAAGGTGTCAGTAAACTCGTGTCCGGAAACTTCGGTGTAAAGGTTAAAACATTGTCATCCGACCTTAACCTCCAATTGATCGTCATGAGGGAGAACCATACGATAAGAAGCATTATCGATATGCTTAATCATTAACTTCCGGTTATCGTTGTTCTTGTCCATTGTTTAGAACTTGCAGAAGGCATTAGGACCCTTTTGCATAGAATCATACGACTTTTATTTTCTTGTTGAAAGGCATATTCTCAGAATAAAAGATTAAATTTGTGCCCGTTTGATCATAAATTTATTTTTTTTATATCTCAATGAAACGAATCACATTTACAGAGTATGCCCGTGTGTGCATTGAAAAGTTAGAAAGAGAAGTCGTTATTCCACTGCTCATCTGTATAGTAATGCCCTGCGTTCCTATACGGAATATCTGAATAAACCGATAATTCAATTCCGTGATTTTAGCCGTGAGAAGCTAAGGCTCTATGAACAATGGCTGATTGACAGAAACAAACGCTCAAACACCATATCAACGTATATGCGAATGCTTCGGAGTATATACAATAAAGGTGTTGATTCCGGCTACACCGTTTATGTCATCCGTCTGTTCCATGATGTTTACACAGGTGTTGATACGACTCACAAGAAATCGTTACCCCGCAAAGAACTACATACTTTGCTTTACAAAGATCCCGGAACCGATCTCCTACGTACCACCCAGTATACCGCTCGTCTTCTTTATCAACTCTGCGGCATGCCCTTCGTTGATCTTGCCCATATCCGCAATTCAGATGTCATTGACGGAGTGCTAGTCTATCGTCGTATCAAGACAGGTGTCAAGGTCTGTGTAAAGATCCTGCAGCCGGTTGTCGATACGATGCTATCATTACGGCGTCTTACCCTTCATCAGAAGAAGAAAAAAACAGTGTTTATGCCCTTGGTATTCTGAGTGGCAAGTACATGCTGAAGACCCATCCGGGTATTCCGAGTATCAGTCGGCACTGCGTGCGTTCAATGCAAAGCTGAGTCTTCTTGCAGAGAAGCTTGGTGTTCGCAGTCGAATCTCTACATATACCCTTCGACACTCTTGGGCGACGACAGCCAAAATACAGGTGCTTCTATCGAGATGATCAGTGAGTTATTAGGTCATAAATCAATCCGTACAACCCAGATTTACTTGTCATCATTCAATGCTGTTAAACTGGCAAATGTTAACAGAAAAGCCTGTTATTATGCAGCAAATGTAAATTAAATTTAGAAATTATTTTGTCTGTTACTTTCAAAGTAACGGAAAGAAATAATAACATTGTGCTTTGTCTTAAATAAATATGATTATGGATAAATGTTATATGGTAGATTACCATGCAAAAGATATAGGAGGACAGATACTCTGGATAGTTAAAGACGAGAATACAGCCGAACTGATAGAAATAACAGTCCGTTATGTTATAGATGTGTTGAAAATTTGTTATGGCCGGAGTTATAATAAAATCAATGTGATGCTGACAAAAACGAATGGCTATCTAAATTTGAACTTCAGTTACCTGACAGCAACAAATAAAAACATAATTGAAGAAGGTGATAAAGAGAATCAAGTAAAATTATTTTTCGGTTATTATTATGACAAAATTTCTTATGAATTTAGCTATGGTGAGAATACCCTTAACTTTCGTCTTAAATAAAACGACCATATCGAAGCATCACATTTTATGAAATATGTAATCCACAATTGATGATATTCCAAGAGATATGATTATACCTCTCTTTCGGGGTATGTTAAGAATAGCAATGTGACTGTATTTATAGGTGAAGAGAGACGATACGTGAGTAAGGAGTTTCTCTTTTTGTTGATCATGATTGGCATCCTTTAATGGGTACATTCATATAGCTTATGAATGCACGCAAAATAATTTCCTCTTAAT
>DAIOSW010000152.1:0-4677 GCA_036752365.1 Prevotella sp. | reverse complement strand
AATAAGAATGCCGAACCAATAGCTTTACAGCGTGATGTTAGAAACGTAACGATACGCGGTTCAGTTGCTGATGTTAACGGATCACCACTGGTAGGAGTTAATGTTGTAGTGAAAGGAACTACAAGAGGAACAGTTACAGATGCCAATGGTAATTTTGAATTGTCAGTGCCTGCAGCGGCCACTCTCGAGTGTTCATATATCGGCTATAAGACACAAACAATAAAAGCCAGAAATAATTTGAAGGTGATTTTGCTTGAAGACAATGCTATGTTGGATGAAGTAGTCGTTGTCGGTTATGGCACAATGAAGAAAAGTGATCTGACTGGATCTGTGACATCTGTCACTTCCAAATCTTTTATCGATCAGCCTAATAGTTCTGTCAATTCAATTCTTTCTGGTCGTGCTCCTGGCGTTACAGTCAGAAGAATGAATGGTGCACCTGGACAAGGCACTACTATTCGTATCCGTGGTGCAAACTCTCTTTATGGTGGAAATGATCCATTGATCGTTGTTGATGGAAATTATGGAGATATGCCCGATACATACGATATTGAATCCATAGAAATATTAAAGGATGCATCGGCAACAGCTATTTATGGTTCTCGTGGTGCCAATGGTGTTATTCTGGTAACAACACGCCGAGGCCAAGAAGGAAAGCCTACTTTAAAGTTTTATTCAAACTTTTCATTTGATAACGTTCCGCAACGATATGATTTGATGAATGCCGGCGAATTTGCTGAATATAACAATAGCGTAGGTGCTTATAATTTTACATCTGACGAAATAGCCAAATATAAAGCAAATGGTGGAACAAATTGGCAAGATGAGATTTTCAGAACTGGTTTGTCTCAGAATTATAAAGCTATAGTTTCAGGTGGCAGCAGGAATGCCAGATACTACGTTTCTCCAAGTTATTCAAAGATGAATGGTACTATCAAGAATACAAATTCAGAAGCTTATGGTTTGAATGCGAAGATTGATATGGATTTGAGTAATCGCGTTACTGTTCAATTCGAATCGAATGTAAGTCATAGTAATAACTTGAATTCAGATATGGCTGAAGGTGGAGGTAAAACAGCTATGCCAATTTTGGCAGCTTTGTTGTGGGCTCCAACAGAATCCTTATATGAAGACGATGGTATTACATTGAATCGTTTGGGAAACATGACAGGTACATTGTTGAATCCTTTATTGTTGACAACGGTTGAGAAAACGAATTATAACAATTCGGGATATGGCATTGGTAATTTGAAAGTTAAGATCATCGATGGTCTTGAATTAGATGCTAAAGGATCGGTTAGTTTCAGTACGGGAGGAAGTCGTGATTTTGAAAGTAAAAATTATAATGGTGTGACAGCCACTGCTTCTCAGAGTTCTTATGAAAACAAATCCTGGTTGGTCAATGCTTATTTGACCTATAATAAAACCTTTGCCAATGTGCATAATTTCTCAGCTATGGCCGGTGTGGAGGAAACCCAAAGTAAATACAACAGTTTATCCGGTTCTGCCAATACGCTTTCGATAGAGTCTGTTAAATGGTATAACTTAGGTTTGGCTGCACCGAATATCAGTGTCGGTTCCAGTTATAGCAACAGTGCTTTGAGATCTTATTTCGGACGTGTGAATTATAATTATGCTTCTCGCTATTTTGTGACAGCTAATTTTCGTTCTGATGGATCTTCCAAGTTTAGGGAAGGCAATCAATTTGGTTATTTCCCATCATTTTCATTGGCATGGAAATTATCTGAAGAGAAATTCATGAAGAACCAGAACATATTTTCAAACGTCAAGATTCGCGGCGGTTGGGGAGAAACAGGTAATCAGGCAATAGGCGCTTATGCTACATATAATACATTGGGCTCTCGTGGCTATAGTTGGGGAACTTCTTCAAATCAGGCCGGATATTTTGCACGTGTAGGTGGTAATCCAGATTTGAAATGGGAAACAACTCGACAGACTAACTTGGGTCTTGATTTGGGATTCTTCAATAATCGCTTGTCGGTTACATTAGATTATTATAATAAGAAGACGGTCGATTTGTTGGCTCCGGTCTCTGTCCCTGCTTACAACGGCGCCGATTCAGAATATGGCAATAGTACAATTATCTCAAATGTCGGTTCCGTCAGAAATAGAGGTTTTGAATTCAATATCAATTATATTTGGCCTCTGTCAAAGGATTTGCAATATGAAGTAAACTTCAATGGAGCCATCAATCATAATAAGGTGCTTGATCTTGGTGAATCAAAGATTATTTATGGTGAGAATTATGGGTCCGGTATTACTGCTTTAAGTCCATTTGTATTGTTGCCCGGACAGCCAATAGGTACTATTTATGGTTTGAAATATTTAGGTATATGGCAACAAAGTGAGGCTGCTGAAGCTGCAAAGTTCAGTCAGACACCTGGCGATTATAAGTATGAAGATTTGGATGGCGATCATTCTTATACTTCTGGAGACAGTCAGGTTATCGGACATACCAATCCAAAGTTTACTTGGGGACTCAACAACCATCTGACTTTCAAAGATTTTGATTTGAATATTTTGTTTGAAGGAGTTCATGGACGTGATATTATGAATTGGACTTATATGTTGACAGCCGAACGTCTTGATATATCTCAAGTATATAAACTCCGTGATTCGCGTGATCGTTGGAGCGAAAGTAATCCGAATGCCAAGTTCGCCAAGATAGGAAATACAAACAAATTGAATCCTATTTCTTCACAATATATGGAAGATGGTAGTTATGTCAAACTGCGTAATATCAGTTTGGGATATCGTATTCCAAAATCTGTTTGCCCATTTGCTGATATTAAACTGTCACTCAGTGCTCAGAACATTCTGACATTTACGAAGTATAAAGGTTATGATCCTGAAATCAGTTCTTCAGCAGGCAGTGATATCAATGCCGGTATGGATTGGTTCGCTTATCCAAACCCGAAGAGTATCTCATTTGGAGTATCATTGACATATTAATGAAAATCAAATACAGAATAATATGAAAAAGATAATATTGCTCATTTCAACTATAATTGTTGCGTTGACATCTTGCGAATCTAATAGCAAGTTTTTGGAAGAAACTCCGAATGGAAGTCTGTTCCCGGAAAACTTTCTTAATAATGCAACCGAATTACAAATGATGACGAATTCCATGTATTGGATATGGGTTCATGCAATGGACCGTCCTTATCAAAGTATGGAATGCAAATTTAATAGTGCTGATGATATGTTGGGTTTTACAACGCGTCCTTGTTTCAATGAGATGGAAATCAATGCTGATGTATCCACCAGCGGCGATAATGATATTCAGTTGGGTTGGGAACGTTGTTATAATGCTATCAATCAAGCCAATTCTATCATTAATAATTACCATAATGCTAATGGAACAATGACAGAAGCGGAGTTGAATGGATATGCAGCTCAGGCTTATTTCGTTCGTGCATTTACTTATTTCTGGCTGGTACGTTTCTTTAATAATATACCGTTGGTAACTACAGCGTTTGAAGCTGATAAAACATTGACTTTGTCAAAAGCTGCCGATGTGTATAAACTGATTATTTCTGATTTGCAGTTTGCTGAAGAATGGCTGCCTGTTACGTGGGCGAACAATACTTATAAAGTAGGTGGTGCATTTACGAAAGGTGCAGCAAAATCATTGTTAGCAAAGGTTTATCTGCAAATGGCAGGATTCCCGGTTAATGGAGGCTCTGAATATTATGCATTGGCGCGTGATAAAGCGAAAGAGGTGATTGATAATGCGTCGACTTATGGTTATGCGTTGCGTAATCATTTCTATGAGATTTGGGATCCGTATTGGACAGCTTATCAAACGACACCTGACGAAGCAATCATTTGGGTTGAACATAGTTTGGTCGATCCGCAATATTCTGTCAGAGCTCCTAATCCATCACGTCCTGTAGAATTAGGCGGTTGGAATTTGATGATTGCCGAGAATTATTTCTATAAACATTTTCCTGCAGGTGAACGTAAGGACTTTACCTTTGTCACAGATTTTTATGTACAAGGTGGTACACATGTTACGTATGATTATTTTTCCAGCAAACATCCATACTATCGTAAATGGTGGGCAGATGAACTTTCTGAAGGTTGGAAATGGGATGCCAATGGACCTGGTGGTTTGTGGAAAACAAATATGGAACAAGAGGCAAACTGGTATGATACGCGTGCTATTGTCATGATGCGTTATGCGGATATCTTGTTGACATACGCAGAAGCAAAAGCGCGTACAGATGGCCCGGATGCTTTGGCTTATCAATGTTTGAACGATGTCCGAAATCGTGCTTATAAAGGCGTTGGTACAACAGAAGCCTCTCTTAGCGGATTGACAACCGATGAGTTTATCGACAAAGTGGTTTGGGAGAGAGCTTATGAGTTTGCAGGTTTTGAATATTCAGCCCGTTGGTTTGATTTGCAAAGATTACAGTTGGTTGAAAAAGCTACTACCGATTGGCGCGATGAGTCGGATGCTACATTCAAGCTTGTCAAAAGCTACACGAAAGCTGATTATTTCTTGCAAATTCCAAGCAAGGAAGTAACCAATAATCCAAATTTGGCTAATAATAATTCAGAGTTTAAATAGATCTTGATATTAAAATTACAGTGTCGCAAATCATAAATAGTGACACTGATAATAAAGTAGTTATACCCTATGAAAAAAAG
>DAIOSW010000151.1:0-4690 GCA_036752365.1 Prevotella sp. | reverse complement strand
GCGTAGCAGCGGTAATGGAATTAACGGTGTTGGAACCGGTTATGCAGTGGCGGAACTCGGTTCCACTTCATCTAATAACTGTGGTGATAATTCTCTTTATAACGGAAAGCTGTACATTCATGTCAGCAATAGACAATCTATAACCGAGCATCAAAATGATAATTTATATACATACGATAAAACATCGGTTAGCCTAAGCACTGGACCTGATGAACATCCTAATATAGTAATAGCATCAACAGATTGCAACCCGGGCTACAATTACACAAGCACACCAAAACCTACTCCTTTCACTCAGACCTACGAAGCTGTATATGCCATGGAAGATAACTATCCATCATACGGTGACTATGATATGAATGATATTGTAGTATATCTAAGAATAACGGGAAATGGCTCTGACCAAAGCACGAATAAATTGCAATCAGCCACCATCACATCAAAAGTTCTTGCTTACGGAGTAGATTATACGAATGGATACGGTGTCCAACTAAAGAACATCACATTTACAGGAACGGGAGTTGAAAGTAATTCTAAAGGAAGTGTTCTTGTGTTAAAAGACGACATTGCTGGTTATTACAGAGTAAATTCCTCAGACAGGCCGTCATCTCTTAGTGACGCTATCACAACAGCAGCTATTACAACAACCAATACTGTCAATTTCACAACTCCTATTGACGCATCCGCACTTGTAGGTGATAATGTAAACTTCTTCAGTACTGTCAACAAAGGTGAGGGAGTTACAGAAATCCACCTCAAAGGATTTAATCATACCGGCAACACCGACCGTCAACATATTAAAGTAACATCAGGCAATGTGGACAATAGGAAAGAAAATAGTGTTAACTGCTTTGAGACACTTTCCGGCTGGATGTGGGGTATGAGCTTTGCAAAAGACTCTCAATGGTTATGGCCTTATGAACATAGTGGAATAAATAAAGTTTATTCTAAATTTAGCACTTGGGTTGAATCCAATAACACACTAGATACAGATTGGTATAAATACCGTGACGGTGAATAATAAGATTAACAAAATAGAAAGAGACTGTGTCAAAAGTAACAAATGACACAGTCTCTTTCTTATATAACATGAATATTATTCTGAGAAGATAGCAACGCGATTCAAATTATACTCTTTGAAAATCTTGTCTGTTTCACCCATACCCTTTGTTGAAATACGGTTAGCATCGATGTGATATTTATTAACCAGAGCATCTTTGACAGAAGCAGCACGTTTTTCTGAAAGAATCTGATTGAGTTTTGCTGAACCCTCTGGAGAAGCATAACCCTGAATAAGGATCTTAGCATCTTTATTATTATCCATATACTTAGCGATAGTTTCGATATTAGCATATTGAGCTGGATCGATAACAGACTTACCCTGTCTGAAGATGACAGAAGCTTGACCGAGACAAGAAGGAGTTTCAACATTATTACTCTTTGCAGCAAGCTGTTTCTGAAGTTCATTGATTGTATTATCTTTGTTTGCAATAATCTGATCCTTAGATTCTACACTACCACGGAGTTCATTGATCTTAGAATTCAAAGCATCAACCTCTGCCTGGTCACGAGGCACAACGGTAGTGAAATTATGCGTACCATTACTATTACCAAACTTGTAAATGATACCAGCAGAGATAGCAATGTTAGATTTGTTAATGTTATAGTTGATATTGCTACTACCAAATCCGTATGCACCATTACCAGCAACATCTAGTCCATAAGTGATAGATGGTTCTAAGTATACCTGCCATGCTTTGTTTGCACCAAAGTTGTATGCAAAATCAATACCAAGTCTGCTAATGAGGCCATTAGAGTTTAACAAGTTTGCTTCGTATTCTGCATTGTTAGAGAAGATATGTCCCCAACCCAGACCGCCGATACCGATAACCTCAAATGAACGTGGGGCACCTTTATATCCACATATCCAATTACTGAAGTTAATTGTTCCCATCGCCAATAGATCCATACCACGTACAACAGTACCAGTATTTCTATCAGTAGCATTGTCAAAATAGAGTTTAGAATCCAAAGCAAGACCGAAAACCGGAGTAAAGTAACGACCTATGCGGAATCCTGCTGTAGGATTTAGATTCTTGAAAATGGCAGTGTGTGTAGTTTTTGCGGCAAGACCTGCATTCACACCAATGTACCAATTGTCAGTCGTTTTACTTTCTGCAACAGTTTGAGCAGATACAGATGTCGCTGCTATAGTTGCAGCTAACAAGATAATCATTTTTTTCATCTTATCCATTGTTTTAATTAATAAATGAATTAGCACCTTAATTTCTACTAATATTCTCTTAAGCTGCAAAGTAAAACAATAAATTCGATTTTACAAAGAATTATTTCGATTTTATTACCCCAAAAGTAAAAATGTGTGAAATATTCGATTGCTGAGTAATTATTCTAAGATTGAAAATGAAATAAAGATATTTCAATATAATAATATGAATTATCGAGATAGTAATTTATTCATCTCCTCATCGAGGGTCTGAGCAGTTATTCCCTTTGCGACAATATTGCCATCAGCATCAAGCACTATGGTATATGGCACTTTATTCACATCATAAAGTTGTGCTACCGGTCCGGTCAGACCCTCTGGATCAGAAAACTGTTTCCAAGGAAGATTATACTGATGGACAGCATTCTGCCACAAATCCTCTTTTTCATCAAGTGATACACCCAGAAATTCTACACCCCGGTCCTTATACAGACGATAATCGTCTTTCATTTTATGAAACTCATCAACACAATCACACCAACTGGTCCAAAATATGACCACAGTATATTTATGTCCACGACAGAAACGAGCCAAAGTTATCTTTTTATTCTGTTTACTGTGCATGTTAATATTAACATATTTGTCCCCCTTTTGCAGGGGTTTGATTGTTGCTTGATTGATCGAATCTATATTTTTCACCCCTTCATCTTTTAATTCCTCTTGTGAAGGTTCTTTACTTTCTCTATCCAAGGAATCTTTCTTTTCACTGCATGAATTACATGATGTGAAGAAAATAATCACAAAAACCAGCACAATCATTAAGGAATTGTGCAGAAAAGTGTTATCAGATATTATTTTCATTTTAAATTTCTATTTTTTGCAGTGCAAAGATACACTTTTTTATTAACTTTGCGTGCATGAAACGTATTATTCTGATTACAGGAGGTCAACGTTCTGGTAAAAGTATGTATGCAGAAAAACTTGCCTTGAGCCTCTCTACTCATCCTGTTTATATAGCAACGGCACATATCTGGGATGATGAATTCAGTCAACGTGTGGACATTCACAAACAGCGACGAGGCTGTCAATGGAGAAATATTGAAGAGGAAAAGTGGCTCAGTATACATGATATTAACGGCTGCGTAGCAGTTATCGATTGTATTACATTATGGTGTACCAATTTTTTCTTCGATCGCTCTTTATCCGAAGAACAACAACCAGTTGTAGATGAAGCTCTAGGCATGATCAAAAAAGAATTTGATCGGTTTATCAATCAGGATGCGACATTCATATTTGTGACCAATGAGATAGGAAGTGGTGGAGTGAGCGAAAGTAAGATACAACGGATGTTTACCGACCTTGAAGGTTGGATGAACCAATATGTTGCATCAAAAGCTGATGAAGTTATTCTAATGGTGAGTGGCATTCCTGTAAAAATAAAAGGTTAGAATTATGAAAAAGTTTAAGATTACAAAGTTGAATGATTCAATGCGTGAAGTCATACAGCAAAAGATTGACAATCTGAATAAACCAAAAGGTTCGATGGGACGATTGGAGTCACTTGCCATGCAGATATGTCTGATTCAGCAGCGAACATCCCCTACCCTCCATAACCCATGCCATTTACTCTTTGGTGCCGACCATGGAATAGAACGTGAGCATGTTAGTGTTTCTCCACGTGAGATTACGTGGCAGCAAATGATCAATTTCACCCGTGGTGGTGGTGGCGTAAATATGTTCTGTCGGCAACATCATTTTAAACTCAAGATCGTGGATATGGGAGTAGACTACGATCTCTCAACATATTCAGATATCATAAATCACAAAGTTGCTCTTGGTACACGAAATTTTCTCCATGAAGCAGCTATGTCAAAATCCGAATTTGATCAGGCTATAAAAATTGGAGCATCACTTGTTTACGATTGTTATAATGAAGGATGTGATATCATCAGTCTGGGTGAGATGGGTATTGGCAATACATCTCCTTCAAGCATCTGGATGAGTATCTTTGGTAATATCCCACTCAATGAGTGTATTGGTGCAGGAGCAGGACTTAACAAGGAAGGTATCAATCATAAATATGATGTTTTGAAACAAGCTGTGGATAATTTCTACGCTCAAAACCCAGAGGCCGATACCCTAACTATCATTCGCTATTTTGGTGGTTTCGAGATGGTTGGAGCCATCGGAGCCATGCTCAAAGCAGCAGAGTTACACCTTGTAATATTAGTCGACGGATTTATAATGACAGCTTGCATGCTTGCAGCCAGCCGTCTATATCCAGAGATACTCGATTACGCTATTTTTGCCCATTGTGGTGACGAGACAGGACACAGAAAGATGCTTGATATAATGAATGCCCAACCTTTACTCAACCTTGATCTGAGACTTGGTGAAGGTACTGGAGCTATTTGCGCATTTCCAATTGTTGATAGTTCGGTACGTATGATAAACGAAATGAATAAC
>DAIOSW010000150.1:0-4694 GCA_036752365.1 Prevotella sp. | reverse complement strand
GGATTGCGGTGCGTTCTTCGTTGCTTCGAACGGCGACTTTTCGATTTCGGGCGCGAGCTGCGGCGTGCGTCTCGCTTACTATGGTACACCAACAATAGTAAATGGAGCAGACATTTAAGTCACGCACATGGAGACTTTAAGAAGCATATCTCTGCGCGATTAAAATAATGTAGGTGGAAGGTGGAACTAGCTCTGCCTGTTCGGTGGGAATGCGAACAACGGTGCGAATTGCGGTGCGTTCTACGTTAATTCGAACAACGACTTTTCGATTTCGAACACGAACTACGGCGTGCGTCTGACTTTAAATATCACGGTTATCAAGTCTGAAAGGAAACTGATAACGAGTGATCCACCCGAACCTTGGTTGATTAAGTTCAGCCAAAAAATATATGCGGAAAGGTCGAAAGACAAGCGGTGCCAGTAGGTCTACTTCGGTAGGAACGAGGGCTTCGGGCAGTGAAAAATAAGCGATTTTATGATTAAGGCAAAACATCTTATAGACAAGATAGCATCACGTAAGATACTTGAACAGGCAGCGGATGATGCTCTTGACGCACTGGACGATAAGGAAGTTTGGTACGCTAAGAAGTTCATCGCAAAGCGTGAGGAAAGAATAGACTGTATTCAGAACATGATAATACTTGGCATATATCCGCACAAGAAATATAAGCCAGTAAAGCATTTAGAGAACGGTAAAACGCGTGATATATTCCCGTTGGACTTTGACCCGTGGAGCATATTGTTTCATGCGGTTAAGATAGTGATTGAGCCTATTATCAACAGAATACTTATTTTCGATACAAGCGCAGGGATAGAGGACAAAGGACAGGTGTTTGCTGCATTGCGTACAAAGAGGGCTATTAGGAGATATAAGAAGCTTACGCATTTTTCCCAGTCTGATTTAAAGAAGTTCTATGTGTCGATACCACATGACGTTATATTGGATTCTCTTAGATATTGCATAGATGATGAATTATTCATAGACCTTATCATCTGTACGATGCTTGACTACTACGATACGAAGATTGATGATATACTACAAGCGGAGCATGAAAGGAAAATGAAATACTGTAAATGGGCTTCAGATGTTCTATATCCTAGACGTGGGAAACGAGGTATCATAATCGGAAGTTGTATCAGCCAGCTTATAGGAAATCTAGTCCTATGTCACATAGACAGGATAATGACGGAAAAACACAAGGTAAAAGGCTATCACAGACACTGCGATGATACAATTATGCTAGGTGACAGTATATACAGGACGAATTACCTTCTTAATGTTCTTGACGGTGAGTGCAATAAACTGGGTCTTTGCATCAAGGCAAGCAGTTATGTTTCGGTTCTTAAAGACGAAGAAAAGGATATAGACGGTCGGGCACTTGATTATGTAGGATATGTATTCAGCAGGAAGAATATGCGTATCAGAAAGCGTAATAAGGTGAAGTTTTCCCGAGCAATGAGCAGGGTCAAAAGCAGAAAAAGAAAATATAAACTAGTTTCCTCTTTCTATGGCATTGCAAAATGGGGAAAGGGTACAAACTTATTAAATACAATATTAATTAATAACAATATGAGTTTCAGAGATTTTGGAATTAAGACAGAAGAGATATTACGTGACAGAAACGGTAAAAGAATCTTTGATATTCCCGAAACTAAGCCTTCAGAAGTTATCAGAATGAATAATGGAGAAATCGTAGTGTACGACTTCGAGGAGGGCATAAGGATAAAGGACAAGGACAACAAATGTTGTGTCGTTTTCCGATACATGAATGATGGTGAAAGCGTAAGGCGAAAGTTCATACATTCTTCATCTCGGATTGTCGATAAACTTATGATGGCGCGTGAAAAGGAGAATAAGGGTGTTAAGGTATTTCCCCAACCTACACGGCTAACAGAAGTAAGGTTGTGTAACGGAAGATACACATACGATATAGAGTAGTAAATCAAATTAATCACAAAAATAAAAGAAAGGGTTCAGTTATGAAATGTTTCAAAAATTTATTAGTAGCACCCAGTGAGGTGAAAGTTATCAGTGAAGGTAATGTGCTTCGAATATTCTTTGATTACGAAAAGCAGGAAAAGGTGTCACCCGTTGACGGCATGCAGGATGATACATCGGTAGGAGATAACTATATGTGCTGCAATGTGGACGTTGTGGGTGACAGAAGCTATGGCGGTATCGTTAGTGCAATTATAAGCGATAAGTATGATGCATCCAAGATGGATGCTATACGTCTTGACTATGAGTTGGCGAAGGATAGCGCAAGCAGCATCACGGATGAAAAGAGAGCCGAATACCTGTCTGATTACAACGCACTACAAACATACCGTGCTCACGCAAAAGATATAGCCAACAAGGTACTTGAATTAATCTAATCTACATTGCGTATGGAAGCACAGGGAAGTACAGTCGTAACAAGGGAACGAAAAGGCGATGATGGTAATGACGCAGTAATATATGGTATTGAATTTACAACCGAATATGCTTCTGTAGGTACTGGCGGAATGATAGATGCTAAGTATGCAGGAAAAGTATATACTAAGATAGGAAGCACGAAGATATACGTTCCTGGTGCAACGGTGAGATATGGTTTCGACAAAGGAACATCTCAAACTGTTAAGACTATTGTAACTGATTCTTCGGGCAGCTTTGATGATGATGATTGGTTTATCGGAAGTTATACGTGGAATGATTCTAATACGTGTAACAGTAGCACTAGTATATTCATACAGGTTATAATAGGAGGAGTTGTGGAATACACCCACAATACGACACTGGTACATCAAGGGAAAAACGGAGCAGACGGAACTAATGGAACTAATGGCGGTCAGCTGGAGATAAGACGGCACGAAAACGGATTTGCAGCCAACTATCAGTATTTCAACGGAACAACGAAACAGTCTGACAGCAACGTGTTTTTCCTTGACTACGTATTTGTTGAAAATAGCCAAGCAACAAGCGGTTATGACGTGTATAGATGCATCAAGAATGTTATCTATTCCTCTGTTCCAACTAGTTATGCTACCGATGGGAACTGGCAGAGTGTAGCTACAAACGAAATGGATGCTTATTTCAACTATATAATAGCGAAATCCGCATTTATAAAGTTTTTACAGACAAACTCTGTAAGTTCGAACAGTATCATAACTACACACAAAAGCGGAGAGCCTTATGTGCGTATAGAAGGAGGTCTTATACAGATTTTCGGAACTTCTGCTATGAATATGCAGATTGGTATCAACAGTGACGGAAAGCCCGTATTGAGTTACTATGACAATGACGGAAGATTGCTATGGGATTTAGGACCTAGCGGATTCAAGAACTCAGACATAGAGAAAGGACAGTGGGTTGAATTTACATACGTATCTCTTGCTACTATATACTTAACATCTACACCTCCAAGTGAGGGCGCAATAACTAGTCTTAGTGATGCTCAGAAGTTGTTTAAGAATAATACTAATTACGCGCTCACGACCATTTATGTATATCATGCGCCAAAGGTGAACGGTAGTATAATCGGAGATGATACCAACGGATTCTCACAACCGCAGGCTTCTGATTTTGACGGAAAATACTTCTCTGTAAAAAGTTCTTCTGGTCTGCTGACTGGTAAGTTCACAAACAATAATGGCGGTATATCCATCTATGACGATAAAAGCAACGCTTATAAGAAAGTATTCATTGATATAGTAAGCGGTGTCCTTACATCAAGGAGTTGGTCATGCAGCAGCTACTATTATAATGCTACAAATTCATAACATCGGAATATTTGTTTAATTTAAATTTATAAAATTATGTCAGAGCAATTGATTTGTATTTTATTTATTACGGTTGGTATATTGATTACCCCGTTAGTGTTCATCACCTTGGACTTCTAGGCAGGAATCCGAAAGGCTAGAGTAAGGGGAGAGCCCATCACGTCAGAGGGCTGGCGACGTACTACCTACAAGATTAGTAAGTATTGGTACATATTTGAGAAAAATTAAAAACATAAGAATAGGAGGTAAAAAACAAATGGCAGAAGAAAGATTGAGAATCGGAACGTGGATAGCATTGGGAACTCTTGCTATCCTATTATGCGGTCAGTGGGTAATGGTAAACTCTCGGATTGCAGTATTGGAGGCACAGGTCAAAGCAGATCATGACCTTTACGAAAACTCAAATAATGATATTTCGTGTATTAATACGAAGCTAGATAACATTCAGCAGAGTATTATCAAGTTATCGGACTTGAAGGCGGACAAAAAGTTTAATCAATGAATAAGAACATTAACACATTATTAGATAGGTGGAGGTCCGAATCTCCACTTATCTTTAAACGAATAACCAACTTCTGTTTGGCTATTAGCGGAATGGCGATTGCTATTCATGTTGCGGTATCAGCTTCGGGCGCAACAGAACCCGAATGGTGGAACACTATCTATCCTTATTTAGTTGGAATACCCGCTGGAATGGCTTTCGTGAGTAAATTAACAAAAGAAAATAAAGGAGGAAATAATGAGAGCAAGTAATAAATTGATTCAAGCCCTTAAAATCTTCGAGGGCTGCAAATTAAAATCCTACGTTGACTGTGCTGGAGTATTGACCATTGGTTACGGTCACACGCTAGGAGTAAAACCTAATCAGACAATCACACAGGAGCAGGCGGATACACTCCTTAAAGGTGATTTATTACCCGCAGAGAAATATGTGG
>DAIOSW010000149.1:0-4861 GCA_036752365.1 Prevotella sp. | reverse complement strand
CAGAGCACGTGATTTGTAATCTCGGGGTCGTTGGTTCGAATCCGACAAGAGGCTCAAAAAGGTTGTCAGAAGACAACCTTTTTTCATTCCAGATCCACAATTGTTATTCCCGATCCACCAAACTGCACCTGCTCATCTCTGAAGTCCTTTACTCCCGGGATTGTCCCCAGATACTGGCGTATCAATTGTCTTAAGATGCCACTTCCTGTTCCGTGAAGTATCCTCACACGGGCCATTCCCACGAGAATGGCGTCATCGATAAAGTAGGTTACGGCATTTACAGCTTCGTCGCCACGCATGCCACGCACGTCAATATCCTGTTTGAAGTTTAGTTTCTTTTCGTTGATAGCCTCGCGCGTCTGTCTGGTGACTGAGGTATATACCCTGGCCTCCTGTACGGCTGGCTTTGAGGCATGTTCAAGTCTTTCCTTACGCAGTTTTGTCCGCATCTCCCCAAAGATGACAATGGCCATTTTCCCGTCGATGCTGTCAATGGTGCCAACGGTCGACTGACCTTTTATTCTCACCGTATCACCGGTTTTGAGTTCCACGTTGCCATTGCTTTTTGTCGAGATTGCAGGTGTCTTGTTCTCAGAGATCTTCTTTTCCGCTTTCTCCTTTTGACGTTTCAGATGTCTCTCCTTACGTTCGCGTATCTGTTTGATCTTTTGAGCAATCTTCTCGTCACTCTCTTTCGTGTCAATCTCTTCCACCTCAGCTTTGAAGGCATCCAGTTCTTCACGGATACGTTTTGTGTCTTCTTTTTCAGCTTGCGATTCACGAATCTCCCTGATTACATTTTCTATCTTTGCGTTGCTCTGTTTCAGCAGTTCTTTTGCCTCCTCTTTCGCTTTCTTCAGAATTTCCTTACGGTTTCGTTCTATCTCTTCCACCTCGTTTTCATATTTCGCGATAGTCTGTTCCATCGCTTTCTCACGTTGGTGGATGTTCTGTCGTTTGTTTTCCCAGTAACGTTTGTCCCTGACAATGTCCTGCAGATATTTGTCACTCTGAATATAGTCATTACCGACCATCTCGGATGCCTCGGCAATCACCTCCTCGGGAATCCCTGTTTTGCGTGCAATCTCTATTGCGAACGAACTTCCGGGATTACCAATCTGAAGTTGGAAGAGAGCCTTCATCTCATTTCGGTCGTAAAGCATGGCACCGTTTACCACCCCTTGATGCGCATCGGCAAAATGCTTAAGATTCTGGTAGTGAGTCGTGATCACCCCGTAAGCGTGCTTGTTGCAGAACTGACGCAGCACCGCTTCAGCGATAGCCCCGCCTATCTGCGGTTCAGTACCGGTACCAAACTCATCGATGAGTAGAAGCGTACTATCGTTTGCCTGTTTCATCATGTTCTTCATGTTCATCAGGTGACTTGAGTAGGTACTGAGATCATTCTCAATACTCTGTTCGTCACCGATATCAATCATGATATTTCTGAATACTCCAGTCTGTGTATGTTCGTTGACGGGGATGGACAGACCACATTGCAGCATATATTGCAGCAAACCGACCGTCTTCAGGCAAACCGATTTACCGCCGGCGTTAGGACCGGATATGATCAGAATACGTTTTTCGGAGGTCAAGATGATATCGAGCGGTACCACCTTCTTACCTTGCTTCTCCAGAGACATCCGCAATATCGGGTGTACAGCGTCAATCCAGTCTATATGAGGCTCTTTGCTCACGTTTGGCTCGAAAGCTTTCATATATTTTGCCAGTTCCGCCTTTGCCCTGATCAGGTCGATGGCAGCCAGAAACCGATAAGAATCCAGAATCTCTTTCACATGCGGTCGCACCAGTTTTGAAAATTCTGTCAGGATTCTGATAATCTCTCTGCGTTCTTCGGCCTCCAGTTCCCTGATACGGTTGTTGGCTTCTACCACCTCTGTCGGTTCTATGAACACCGTCTTACCGGTAGCCGATTCGTCATGCACAATACCTTTTATCTTCCTTTTCAGACCCGGTGCCACAGGTATGACCAGTCGTCCGTCACGCATGGTTGGTGTGACGTCCTTTTCCACCAGTCCGTCTTTCTGTGCAGAGCGCAAAATGCTGTATAGTGTGCGTGAGATGCTTCCTTCAGTCTTGCTCAGTTCACTTCTGATGTCTCTTAGCTCCGATGAGGCATTGTCCTTGATATGGCCAAACTTATCCAGAATCTCGTCAATACGTCTGACGAGGTCGGGGAATGTCATCACCTCTGTCGTCAGTCTGTGCAGGGCAGGGTAGGGATAAGTACGCTCCTCATCCTCTTCCGTCTCCTCATCGTCTGTACGATTCAGAAACTTCACGATGTTATTAATGGTTTCCAGTGAACGGCGAAGGTCGAACAGCTCGTTCTCCTCCAGGTGAGTACCTTCCAGTCTTATTCTGCTGACAGATTCCCTTACGTCAAAGAAATACTGTAGAGGGAAATCGTCAGCCTCCTCCTGTAGACGACGGAACTCACGTATCTGTTCCATCCATTCATTGATGGTATTCGCATCTGTCGACACGGCTATCTCATCAGTCATTTCACGACCTAAAGGACTGAGGCATCGCTCCTTGATCAGCGTGCGAACCTCGTCGAAAGCTATCTTGTTCTCAAAGTTATTCGGATAAATCATGTTGCAAAGTTACTGTAAGTTGGGCGAAATACAAAAGAAAATTGAAAAATCCTTTTCTTTTTCAGAGGTGAAACGTCATTTTCTCCTCGCATCTCTCCTTAGATAGTGCGACTTTTCATATAATAACACACTTTGCTATTAAATTGACTGATAGTCAGTTCTTTATCTCTTGTGCGATTAATGTGTGGTTTATTGATGAAATCACACATCCAAAAGCAATCCTTCCGAACAACTTTTTGGGCCGAAAGAGATAGTAATTTGGATTGATTTATATGACAAATCAACCCGAATTGTTGCATAAATCGGCCCGTTTTTCTGATTCAGATCTATCTAAATGTAAATATATATGTATGCTTTAGTTAAGTTGATGAATGACAGCAAATCATTTCATTTATTTCGTTTGCTCTCTTGAAAAACAGCTAAAAATAGTCAAATTCGGAGATGTAATCGCACAATCGCACATATAATCACACATCGTTCAAGGCCTTTATTTATCGGAATTATTTCTAAAAATGTGCGATGTGTGATTAGAATACATGTTTTTTCTTGTAGGGAACTGTTTTTTACTGATTTTCAATGATGCTGATATTCTTTCTGTAAATTAAATTATATAATTATGTAAGCTTTACTTAGCTGAATAACAAAAATGATAAATACAATATACTCACATCTTGAGTAGTTCGAGTATAGACTTTTTAGTATGGTTCAATTTTATCTATAACAGATAATCAGTTTACCCTATTTCTTAGTAGTATTTTATTCTCAATGGATTAATTTAGTATTCGTTAAAATAAAGTTAAATTATAATGAAAATATTGTTATACATTATTTTTTTTTGTAAATTTGCATCAATTTAGTGCTTAAAAGACTTAAAAGCTTAGATTAAAACTTAAGAGATAAATAACATTAATAACTCAGAATTGTAATGTTTAAGACAAAGATGAAAATAAAATTTCTACTGTTGTTATTCTGTATTGTAACTGTTTCTGCTATAAATGCTCAAAATCTTGCAGTAAAGGGTTTTCGACTTTTGGAAAATGATTTGACCGCAAATACTCATGGTACATCGAAGAGTGATCAAAACGGTGAGACAGCTGCTTTGATTAAGATTGTTACACCCGAAAGTGGTTTTAACTTTGATGGAGGTTCTCTTGGTATCGTTGAGTCACAACAGAAAGTCGGAGAAATTTGGGTATATGTGCCTGCAAGAGCACAAAAAATTACAATCTCACACAAACAGTTTGGTGTGTTACGTGATTATTATTATAAACTTGCCATAGAAGCAGGGCGTACCTATGAACTGTTATTGGATTTGGGAATGGGAAGTTTTTCTACAATTACAAGTAGTATTCCTAATTCTGCAATCTATGTGGATGATGACAGTTGCGGTGTATCCCCTGTATATAATAGATATCTAATTTATGGAAAACACATCATACGTGCGGTAAATGAGAAATTTGAAGGAGAAGAAGCAATAACAATAGTCAAAGATTCAATTAAAGATAATACATTACTATATAATATTGAAATGAAAGATATGTCTCATTTATATGGTAAGGTAACTGTTTCGGTTAATGGTAATGCTGATATCTATTTTAATGGAAAGAAAAGAGCTACTGGTAGATGGAATACAGAATTGAGAGAAGGTAATTATGTTCTTGAAACAAGAAAAGTGGATTGCGAAAGTGTCAAGACTCCCTTTAATGTAAATGCAGGTACGGTTAATAATATAGAGGCTAATATGCCAATACCTCATACTGGATATCTAAGGATATATACTCGTCCAAGACTTGTTTCTGTATACAATGGAAATGAATTATTGAATGTAAAAGATCAAATTTCTTTGCCGGTAGGAAGTTTTCAATTGTCATTTAAAAAGTCTGGCTATATAACAAAAGACAAAGAATATAAAATTAATTATAATGGATTGACCACGGACACGGTAACTCTAGAACGTATATCATATCTTAAAAAATTTGCTTTCTATTTCGGAGGTGGTTATACTTTAAGTAATCTTTCTGGGGCATCAGGCATTTTAGGATGTGTTTTGTATAATGTTGATTTGCAGTTGTCATATACTTTTGGAATGAATAAGTCAAAAAACGTAAATTGGTATAATGAGGCAGACAACTCGTTCTATAGTAAAACACAATATTCTCTTAATGCCCTTTCCGTTAAGTTCGGTTATCAGATAAATGCATCATCTCATTTTGCGCTGACTCCCCAGGCAGGTTATTCTAGTC
>DAIOSW010000148.1:0-4883 GCA_036752365.1 Prevotella sp. | reverse complement strand
AAACGTTTGATCTCAGTTCGGCATACGTCAAGACAATTTGTATTGACAGAAACAACAATACTTGGGTAGGATGCTACAGGAAAGGTATGCTCTATCTGGCAAAGAAAAAGGCTCAATTTAGCAGTTGGAGCTTCTCAGAACAGAAATACAATGTTGGCAGCTCGGTATCATCAATATGTGCTGGCGACAATGGGTCGATCTACTGCACCGTACTTAACAACGGTGTATATAAGTTTGATTCTTCTGGGAAGATTATCGCCCACCCTGCCTCACCAGAGGGTTCAAGCATCATATACAGAGACATTGAAGGCGAATACTGGATAGGGACTAATGATGGCCTTTACAGCTATCATCCTCAGAATGGTACGTGGACGACCGTGGCAAAAATAAAATGTGAGACCATGAACTATATTACCGAAGATGGACATGGTACTCTTTTTATCTCGGCTTATGGTAGTGGACTCTGTACGTATAACATCAAGACAAAGAAGTTCACGTCTTACAGTATGTTTGACAGTAACACCAACAACAGACTGAATAACAACTGGATAATGGCATTGAAATACGACCAGCACGGTCTGCTTTGGATAGGATATTCGACGGGACTTTCTGTTTTCTCACCAGCAAACAGAAACTTTCATCCGCTGAAAAAGACGAATTTTCTTCCAGGAGTGATTTGTTACACGATTTGTAACTATGGAAAAGATAACCTGCTTATAGGTACGAACGAAGGTTTGTACATTTACGACAGGAAGAGTTCTACGACAATGCCATTTAATGGAGGAGAACAACTTCAGGACAAGATTATCAACAGCATCATAACGGACAACGAAGGGGACATCTGGTGCAGTACATCCATGGGTATATGGCAATATCAGAAACGCAATAAAAGATTTATTAGCTACGTGAATGGAAACGGTCTGTCGGCCCGTGAATATACGCCTGGTACGTTCTTACATAATACGGATGACCGTATCTGCTTCGGAACAAGCGATGGCATCACGGTCTTCTACCCTAAAATGATCAAGTACAACTCGATAAAAATTGGCGAGTTAAAACTTACCAATATGGTTATTGGCAATAAAACAGTGAATTGCTCTACCACATCAAGTGGTGATATCGTGACGAAATCACCTATCAGTGAATCAGATCATTTCGAGATATCGTATCTCGACAATTCGTTCTCCATGGAGTTCTCTTTACTCAACTACAGTGAGTCGGATAATATCATCTATGAATACAGACTGAACGGAGCAAGTGACTGGATGGCTACAGAAGAGGGTAAAAACTCCATTTCATTCAATCATCTTCAACCGGGTTATTATACGCTTGAAGTAAGAGCGTGTGACAATGGCAACTACTCTTCTGTGAAGATCATACATATCATTGTCACTCCTCCCTGGTATAGCAGCACGACGGCATATATCATATATATCCTGCTGGTTTTGGCGTTCGGAGCGCTTGGGGCATATCTTTATAACAGGAAGAAACATGAGGAACTGTATGAAGAGAAGATGCAATTCCTGATTAACGCGACCCATGACATTCGTTCTCCGTTAACCTTAATACTCAGTCCGCTACATAAACTGATGGAGCGTGCCAGCGATGAAGAGTCTAAGGAAGAGCTTAACGTGATTGACCGTAACGCTCAGAGAATACTTAGACTGGTTAATCAGATTCTGGACATACGTAAGTTTGACAAGAACCAGATGAGACTTCGTTGTCAGAACACGGATATGAAGAGTTTTATAAAAGGGGTATGCAAGAACTTTGAATACCGGGCAAAAGAAGCTGGGATGAACTTCTCTTTCGAGTGTAACGATGCGAATGATATCTGCGGATGGATTGACAGAGTGAACTTTGAAAAGGTGATAACGAATATCCTTTCAAATTCATTTAAATATACAAGTGATAAAGGAGAAATCAAACTATCATTAAGCAGAGGTACCGACGACAAAGCAGGAAAGCCTCTGGACAGTTATATTGAGATCAAGGTTATCGACAATGGCATCGGCATACCTGAGGCAAAGATTGACAAGATATTTGAACGGTTCTATCAGTCTGACAATGCCACATCTACAGGGGTTGTAGGCACCGGCATCGGCCTGAACTTGTGTAAGATGATCGTTGAACTGCATCACGGCTGTATCAAAGCTCAAAACCGTACAGACACTCATGGGACATGCTTCACTGTAAGGATTCCTCACGGAAAAGAACATCTCAGTCCGGCCGAACTGATAGAGAGTGAGGTACAAAATGTCTCACCGGTAAACACGAAAAAGAAAAAGACAAACTCACGATATAAAATTCTGGTCGTTGATGATGATGAGGAGATGGGTAACTATATCAGCAGCGAACTGTCGGAGTTCTTTAAATTCGGCATCTGCAAGAATGGTAATGAAGCGATGGCGGAACTCCTCAATGAGTTGAATTATGACCTTGTCATCTCTGATGTGATGATGCCAGGTATGGATGGATTTGCACTCGTAAAGACCATCAAGTCAAACTGTAAGATAAGCCATATTCCAGTAATCCTTCTAACATCGAAATCGGATATCGACAACAGACTTGTGGGTATCGAGAAAGGTGCTGATGCATTCCTCGCCAAACCGTTTAACATGGATGAGCTCCATGTAACAATAAATACATTAATCAATAATATGCTACGTCTGAAGGGTAAGTTTTCCGGTGCCCAGCAGCAAACGGATAAGATAGAAGAAAAGGATTTGAAATCGAATAACGACATGTTGATGGAAAGAATCATGAAAGCGATCAACAAGAACATATCGAGTCCGGACTTCAATGTTGACAAACTAACTGAAGATGTTGGAATCAGCCGCGCACAGTTGCATCGGAAGATGAAAGAGATGACAGGAATACCTGCAAGCGAGTTCATACGTAATTTACGTCTTGACCAGGCTGCAAAATTGCTTCGCGAGCATAAGGTAAATGTAACACAAGTGGCTTATGCTGTGGGATTTAGCAATCAGGCCCACTTCTCAACGGTCTTCCATAAGCATTTTGGCGTATCGCCTTCAGAGTATGTGGAACGGCAAAACAGTGTAACGGAATAATACAAAAAAGTAACATTTCGAGGCGTGTTATATACAAACTAAAACAGTAATGAGACATTACGATTTGTTTCTAATGTGATTTGTTTCTATTTTTGCAGTCAGAATTTATTTTGTTTAATTTAAACCGCTTATTTATGAAAAGAAAAACATTTATCATTAGTTTATTTCTCGCATCGATGACAATGAGTCCCGCACAGAACGTACTGTTCTCAAATGGATTTGAAGGCGACAATGCAGACAACACCGCCCCGGGTTGGTATGAGTACATCAACACTCAGACGGGTGACACTCGTGAAATCAATTCAGCTGCCGCGAATATCGGTACAGGCTCTTACGGTTGCCATTTCTACAACAACACCGCAGTAATGGGCAACACATGGCAGCGTGCAATTAAATTCCGTAACCTTCAACCTAAAGAGGGTACCTCTTATCGCCTCTCATTCTATCTGAAAGGAGACAATCAGTACACCGATACTTTGGGTGCTCTACAAACTTCTAAAGCTCAAGTGGCACTGATGTGTGGTGAAGAGAATGCAGACATTCCGTTCCTCACAGCCGACAGCACACAGTTTACTTATAGTATTTCGAACATCACTGACGGTGAGTTTACGAAATACACTCTGATGTTCTACTATGCAAACGCAGCTATACAGAAAGAATATTATCTTCATCATAAGAATGCATCATCTCCTGATGCGGAACTGGCAGATAAATTCTTTGCTACAATCAATATGTATAGCCCTGGTGATTATTACCTGGATGATGTGAAGGCTGTAGAATCAACGATAGCCGGTGTCACCTTTAATCAGGATATGATCAAAGTTGATTTCGGATATGCAACGAATGTAGCTACCCTCGCAAAAACAGTCAAAGCCGGCAAATTGCAGTTGCCAAACAACTGTGTCACCGTGACCCTTAACGGGAACCAGGTGGAAGTGGCTTCTGTAGAAGTACAGAGCGACGGTTTCCTCTACATATTCCTGGGTAAGGACTTCCCACAATCAGGTGAGGACAAAGTAACGGTAAGCTTCACCAATCCTACAGATGCTAACGAGCTGTTCTACACATCAAGTCTTCGTCCTAACTCTGCAAACGCTGACAAAGCTGTGATCAGCTTCACCGGCGAGGTAGGTGAACTCGATGAGAACATCAACGTCTCTTCTATTGCTTATGAACCTCCTACCCTTGTGACTTCTGTTCCTGAGGACGGATCTTTCGACCTGCCTGCTTCAACAAATACATTTACTTTGAACTTTGACAAACCTGTCAATCTGGACAAGGCATCTGCTACCCTCACAGGAGGTACCATCAAAGGTGAAAAACTTACTTTCACTCCTTCTACCGGTTTCGCTCAGAGCGTTACACTGACACGTACAGGTACAGGCGACTTGAGCACTGCTGAATATACTGTCAACATGACCAACATCCTCGGCAAACTCTCTTATGGTGACGACCTGTTCAATACTGTGAACCTCACCTACAATATCGGAACCAAAATAGCTAATCCTAACGACACTGCTTATGTAGCTTGGAAGGATAGTTTCAACGTGCTGGGTGACGGATATATTCCAAACCAGGGATGGACTATGGTCAACAGTGCTGACAATTCAACATTTAATGCAGGTACACAACCTGGATTAGGACCGCGTATGTTCAAGTTCGGTAACGGCGGCGATGTTTCTGTTGCTCTATACATCCGTTGCGGATATGCTGAATACGGTCTTAAGAGCGACCATTTGCTAGCACTCAAGGCAGGTAAATACCAGATTCATTACAACTGCTTCGGCTGGAAGGCTACACCTACCGTGA
>DAIOSW010000147.1:0-4988 GCA_036752365.1 Prevotella sp. | reverse complement strand
TCTTCGCAAAAATTATGTAAAGATAATGTGATTTTTATTTTGACTTTGCGTCTAATATACAGATTTTATTAATAAAAAGATGGAAACGCTACAAAAAGAATTTGCGCAAATAGTGAAGGAGAACAAGAGCACGATCTATACAGTTTGCTATATGTTCTCGAATGATTCTGATGAGGTGAATGACCTGTTCCAGGAGGTGTTGATAAATCTTTGGAAAGGTATCGACTCATTTAAGTCCCAAAGCAATATCCGAACGTGGATATACAGAGTGGCTCTCAATACCTGTATCTCGGCCGAGAGAAAAAAGAAAAAGGTGACGACTGTACCAATTACCATGGAAGTAAATCTCTTTGAGGATAAGGATGAAGACACCCGACAGGTGAAAATGCTTCATGATAGAATCAAGAAACTACAGCCGTTTGATAAGGCTATTGTACTGCTATGGCTAGAAAATATGAGTTACGACGAGATTGGGGCTGTTGTTGGTATATCTACCACGAATGTCGCTTCACGTCTGTTTAGAGTAAAAGAGAAACTAAAAAACATGTCTAACGATTAAAACATCATAGAAAAATGGAAAATATCAATGATATAGGACTTGAGCAGATGAAAGAACAAATGTCGATGCTCAAAAGCAAACTGGAGAAGGAGACGATTATCAATGATCGTCTGATGAGAAGCATTATGAAACAGAAAATGAAGAGGATCAACCGAGAAGCATGGTTCATCTGCACAATAATATTACTAGGTATACCCTACTGTACTTGGTGTTTTATGTTCTTATTGAAAATGTCCATCGCTTTCACGATTGTCACCGATGTATTCATGCTTATAGCTCTTATTTACACTTATCTCATGCATAAAGATGTCAAGACAAATGAGCTGATGAAAGGGAATCTGATAGAAGTGAGCCGCAAGATGATAAAGATTAAGCGTATGCAAGCCAATTGGCTTAAATTCAGCATTCCGTTTGTTGTGGTATGGATGTCATGGTTTGTGTCTGAGAATATGAATGGGGTTGATGCTAAATATATTATTATTGGCGGATCTGTTGGAGCAGTCGTCGGTGCTTTTTTAGGTACAATGTCTTATAGAAGAACGAGGCGGATGGCAACAGAAGTGATACAACAGATAGAAGAATTAAACGAAAATTAAAATCATAAAAACAATGAAAATTAGAAAATTTTTCGCAGCATTGATGCTGTTGAGTTTTATCGCTCCATCGATAGCGATGGGACAAAACACGGGAATTAATAAAGAGAACCTCAACCCCGGAGTAAAGGTGGGAGATGATTTCTACGAATATGCTAATGGAGGGTGGATCAAAAGTCATCCGATAAGGCCTGAGTATGGAACAAACTCCCCGGGAATCGACCTCTACGAAACCAATCAGAAGCAACTCCTTGATATCATTATAGGATATGCAAAGACTCCACAAAAGAAAGGCACGCTGGCTTACAAGATGGGTACACTCTATAATATCTTTATGGATAGTGTGAAGTTGAACCGAGAAAAAGCTGCTCCGCTAAAAACGATGCTTGCAAAAATCAATGGAATTAGGAATTATAAGGATTTCCAACGTACGATGGCTGAGATGGAAAGCTCCGGAACAGGTGGACTCCCTATTGGCATTGGAGTAGGTGTAAACCAAAAGAATGTGGATCATTATATCGTCAATCTTTCTCAGGGCGGAATTCGTATGAGTAGTCGTGACTATTATCTCAACGAAGATTCGACATCAAAAGCTTTTCGTGCCGCATATAAAGAGCATATTGTCAATTTACTCATGCTTGCAGGTAATACCAAGGCTGCTGCAGAAAAGAAAATGCTGGCATCATTTGCTATAGAGAAAGCCATAGCTCAGGCTATGTATGACAAAGTAAAACTGAGAGATGTGGATGCTAATTGCCATGTGATGAGTTATCTGGCAATGAAGAAGATGTATCCTGAGATTGATTGGGATATGTATTTTGCCAAATTGGGCTATCCTAAGTTTAATTCTATTGATGTAAATCAGATAGAACCAATAAAGGCTATCTGTAAATTGATGGTAACCAAACCAATTAACGATCTTAAGGCTTATACAGAGGTGGGAGTTATTATGAGTGCCGCAGAGGTGCTTAGTGATGCTTTCCATCAGGAGAATTTCCGATATGTATGTAAATTGGCAGGAATTAGTCAGGACAATCCCAGATGGAAGCGCGGCGTAGAACTCGTCAGCGGTATGCTTTCGGAAGCGGTAGGAAAGTTGTACGTTGAGAAATATTTCCCGGAAAGCAACAAACAGAAGGTTGAAAACCTTGTCCGTGACTTACAGACAGCTATGAAACAACGTATTCAGGAAGCTCAATGGATGGGAGATGCAACAAAGGCCAAAGCCATTGAGAAGATGGAAAAGATGACACTCAAAATAGGCTATCCGGACAAGTGGCGTAATTATGACAAACTGGTTATTGATGATAATCTTTCTCTTTATGAGAACACGCTCAATATTGCGAAGTTTATGAATGAAGACATGATTGAACGTAAGGTAAACAAACCTGTTGACCGTACTGAGTGGGCCATGTCACCACAAACTATCAACGCCTATTATCAGCCAGATAATAATTCCATCAACTTTCCTGCCGGAATTCTTCAGCCTCCTTTCTTTGACATAAATGCTGATGATGCTTACAATTATGGTGCTATTGGTGCCATCATAGGTCATGAAATGAGCCATGGATTCGATGATCAGGGTTGTCAGTTTGACGATTATGGAAATCAGAAAAACTGGTGGACTGCAGAAGATAAGAAACGTTTTGATGAGAGTGCTAAGGTGCTCGTCGATTTCTATAATGGTTTTGAGCCTGTTCAAGGTCAGCATATCATTGGAGCACAAACCTTAGGCGAGAATATCGGTGATAATGGCGGTGTAAATATTGCTTATCGTGCCTTTCAGAATCGTATGAAAACAAATAGCCTTACTGTGAAAGATGGGTTCACCCCTAATCAGCGTTTCTTCCTTGCTTATGCGTATTTGTGGACAGAGAATACATTGCCTGCTCTAGTTGCCATGCAGATGAAGAGTGATGTACACTCACCCGCAAAAGCGCGTGTAAATGGTGTTGTGCCAATGATTGATGCCTGGTATGATGCCTTTGACATTAAGCCTGGGGATAAGATGTATATTCCCGCAGATAAACGTGTCCACATTTGGTGAACACGTTTATCTCTTCCCAGATGAAAGATATTGTTAGTATCTGTTCCGGTCTGGGAAGTCTTTTTATTAATAAAGGGATGTGGTCATGAAATAGAGGTATTAATAAAGAAAAATTCAATATCTGCAACAGATAATAGAAAAATGTATTATTTTTGCCGAATAAGATAGAGGAAATGAAATCCTCTATCTTATCGGATAGATATGTCTGATAAGATAGTTCTATAATTAGCAATAAAATAATGAGTAAGATTGTTGTACTTGTGGGTAGCATGCGTAAACATGGTAATACCGAGATACTTGTTTCTGAATTTGTTAAGGGGTCAAAGGAAAACGGAAATGAGGTTACCATAATTTCCGTTGCCGATTATCATATCATGCCTTGTACGGGATGTAATGCTTGTCGTAAACGTATAAATAAAGATTGTGTGATGAAAGATGATATGCAAACAATATTTCCGGTATTGAAAGAGGCAGACATTATTGTTGTCGCATCACCGGTTTATTTCTATGGACTGAGTGCACGACTGAAGGCAATTATAGACAGATTACATCAGCCTGCCCGTTCTGCATTGAAAGTAAAGAAGCTGGGACTTATGCTTGTTGCCGCTGACACATTGCCTGCGGTATTTGATTCAATAAAACTGCAATACCAGTTGATTCTCGATTATTTTCATCTTGAAAATATTGGGGAGGTTTTGGCTTATGGCGTTGAGGCTGTAGGTGATATTAAAGGCAAACCTGTTTTACAGGATGCTTACCAACTGGGTAAGGAAGTTAAGCCATAATAATTAAACAAACTTCCAATAACATTATTTATTAATATAAATTTTATTTCTAATATGATAGAAATACCTGAGTCCACTGTCTTAAGTCATCAGATGACAGAGATACTTAGCGGGAAAAGGATAAGTGATGTGATGAATGCCACAAATCTACACCGCTTTACATGGTTTAACGGCGATCCCAAGCGTTATCCCGAGATTCTTATCGGAAGAACAGTAACAGAGGTGAGAGGATCTGGAAGCTTCATCGATATATTCTTCGATGAGAATGTGCATCTTGTTGTTCATGATGGAGTTAATCTTCGATATAATTCCGAGACAGAAAAATGTCCATCTAAGTTCCAGTTGCTGATTGTCTTCGACGATGGCAGTTATCTAGTCTTTTCGGTAGCAATGTATGGAGGAATCTATGCTTTCAGTGATAATTTTGACAATTCATACTATAAAGGGAGTTTTCAGAAACTGTCGCCATTGGATGACAGATTTGATATAGACTATTTTCAAAGCTTGATTAAAGCCACGGGTAAGAATCTTTCTGTTAAAGCCTTGTTGGCCACTGAACAACGTATCCCCGGATTAGGTAATGGTGTATTGCAGGACATCTTGTACAATGCCAGAATCAATCCCAAATCAAAGATTGCTACGCTGTCCGATCAGGCAATAGAAGGATTATTTTTATCCATAAAGAGTACTCTTTCTGAGATGATCTCACACGGAGGACGTAATACAGAAAAAGATATCTTAGGAAGAAGTGGTGGCTATTGGTGTAAACTGTCAAAGAATACATATCATGAATTATGCCCCCAATGTGGTTCTCGTATCATCAAAGAGGCATATATGGGTGGAAGCGTATATTACTGTCCTGCATGCCAGAATCTTGACTGATAAGTTGATATTCTATATTTTATCACGATCATCCGTGCAGTATTTTTAATAAATACAAGCAAACTAAGCAGCTTGTATTTAAGTAAACAATTAAAAAAATGGATCCAAAATTAATATATCCC
>DAIOSW010000146.1:0-4992 GCA_036752365.1 Prevotella sp. | reverse complement strand
GCAAGCTCAAGGATGTTGGTTCGGCAACCACCGGACCGGTTCACTTGGAGACGCCGCAGGTCATAGTTTCTATCCAGGAAAGAATCTGGGAGCTTTAGCTGACGCCGGGGCTGTCACGACAGACGATGATGAACTGTCATCCACATTAAGGGAACTGGCCAACTATGGTTCTTCCCAGAAGTATGTGTTTCATACCAAAGGTGTCAACAGTCGGATGGATGAGATCAACGCTGCCATTCTGGATGTCAAATTGCATTATCTGGATGCAGACAACGCCCGCCGGCAGCAGATTGCTGCTTATTATTACGACAATATCAATAACCCACTCATAACGCTACCCGACAGGTTGCCGGCAGAAAACAACGTATACCATATCTTTCCGGTATTCACGCACGATCGTCAACACCTACAGGATTACCTCAGGGAAAAGGGTATCGAGACAGCCATTCACTATCCTATCCCTCCTCATCAGCAGCAATGCTACAAGGAATATTCACATCTGCAGCTGCCTATAACAGAAAGAATACATTCTCAGGAACTCAGCCTGCCCAACAATCAGACCTTAACCGAAAGTGAGTGCGAACTTATTCTAAATGCCATCAACTCATATCATGGAAAAATTAAACCGCATATTTTATAATATCAACAAATCACCGCTCAAAGATGAAAGCGGAAACACATATTATCATGTCAGGGCAGTACAACCTCAAAAGACGATAGACTATGATCTGGTGGCCAAGATGGTTGAGACGAACGCATCGTTCAAACATTCCGACGCCATCGGAGTGATGAGCGAAGTCACTGCCACAGTGAGACGACTCGTTCTTGACAACAACCGTGTACACATAGACGGTCTGGGGTACTTCTACCCTAAGGTTAGAATGAAAAAGAAGTATGTGACCGATCCTGATAACATCAAAGACAGCGATGTCATGTTCTTCTCCATAGGTTTCCAACCCGAAAAGACATGGGAAGAAGAGGTCACAAAGGCGCATCTGAAATGTTGGGCCAATCCCCTGTTTGAGAATAATCTGAAAACGCCTGACGAACCAACCATCAGGAAGACACTATACGACTATTTTCTGGAGAATAACTTTATCACAAGAAGAAGTTTTCAACGGAGACTAAACCTGACAAGATATACCGCACAAAAGATTTTGAACGAATGGTCTACAGGCGAATTCGCCAGACTGAGCAGGATAAAAGTGGGCAACAGCTATGCTTATATTCCTGTAGGAAAGACCCTGTAACAGGAATCATAAAAACCAAATAACCCTTCAGCCGCATCTAATTCTCTGATTTACAGAGGCTGCGGCTGAAGGGTTGTTTTGGAGGTTGATATCTCAACGCATCGTCACGCAATAGGCGTTCCCATACTCAGTGTGCACCTTGGGTATTTTCATGCGACTCATCATATACCCCAACTGCCCTACGGTGACGCCTTTCATGACACCTGCACTGCGCCTGCTGAGCACGTCATATATGCGTGAGACCATCATCGGCTCCATCCCTTCATCGGCATCCGTCGTTCTGAACAGCGATTCAAACATCTTTTCAGGAGCCGACTTTACATAATAAGGTTGATTATGCTCCTGCATTTCCTCTTCCATCTGCTTGTCAAAGAAGCAGGGCATGCACTTCTCCACTTCGTCAACAAGCTGCGCATAGAGTTGATCGTGGTTTATACCTTCTGTATCGATCATCCCATCGGGTTCGATAATCAGGAAACGGCGACTGCCGCTGCGGTCGTGAAGCAGTTCACGGGTATTGCTTGTACCGACAAAAGAGGCGATTCTCGGCAGACGGTTGAAGTTCTTTTTATATGCCCCGATAAAACTTGGTTTCATGGTCTGCATCAACGTCTTCAGCATCGGCATCTTCTTTGGGTTCTCCTTATCAAACTCATCCATATTGATAACAGCAAACTCTACCATCTTGCGTTGAGCATTACCCTTTGAGTTAAGCGAAAAATCATCGGTATAATAGTCAGTAAGTTCAGGAGGCAGAAGATTTCGCAAGAAGGTACTCTTCTGCATACCCTGTTTGAGCGAGACGAGCAGCAGCATGACGCTGTTAGCGTGACTTTTATCACGACCAAGCCATTGCGCCACGACGGCACGGAGCCAGACGCGGCCCAACCGCAGACAATAATCCGACGTGCTGACGCGCCGCAGCAGGTCTTCTGTCCGGTCTTTACCGTCCCAGGTGCCCTTTACTTTATTCAGATAAGTGGTTACGGGGTGATAGTCTTCCGCCTGTTTTGACTCTACAAATCTTTTCACATCACGGTCCATGCAGAAGATACCGGCGTGCTGAATATCTATTTCGATAGAGTGAAGCTCGCGGTCATCCACGGGTTGCCACTTTGCCGCGCCGCCATCAGAGATACGTCGACACTCATTGACGTCCGTCACCATGTTGTGACGAAACTCGTAGGTACGATTCACAAAATCTTCCATCCAAGCGATGGGCAGGAGATAACGTTGTGCCGAAGCCTTCGTTTTCGATTTCAAGTCATCATCTTTCTTTTTGGCCGTAGCCTTCAATTGTTCCCGAAGCAGCGTATTTTGATCTTCGAGAGCTACCTCATATCTTATATGCTGTAGCATCTTACGTATTGTGTTTATATTCATCATGGGTGCAAAGGTAACTACATCTGTTGACGATTCAAAGTGATTGTGCAGCAGGAATAATCCAAAATTAAAAACTCACAAAAGATCATCTCCCGCTATCAAAAACATCATAGAACGAGGAGAAAAAGCTTAGCTCCGATATCTGTTGACTCCAGTCGGCAATCTTGATGATTCTAGTCAACAGACCTGCTGACTTTAGTCAGCAGTATGTAAATAATAATGATTGTTATTTATAAGACTAATACAAAGAATAAAATCAATCATTTAAATACAAATTATAACATAAAACTCGATTATAGATCGATTATAAATTAAAATATTTTCATTATATTTCAACATTTATGTATATTAGTTTCACTGCATTTACATGAGCATATCAGTGATAACAAAAAGGCAAACGCAGAAACAACCCTTCAGCCGGGAGTATTGATAATCAAACAAATACACTCGCCTGAAGGGTTGAACGAAAAAAGAAACTATAAGTTATTGTTCAGTATATCCTAATTCTTTTGCTTTAGCATAATCCTTTTCAGCAGATTCGTTTAAACCAAGCTTGAATTTTGCATTTCCTCTATAATAATAAATTTCCGCATCTTGAGGATTTAATTCTATTACTCTGTCAAAATCAGCTATCGCCAAATTATACTGACCAAGCGAATATTTTGCTCTTCCTCTATTAGAATAAGCTTCTACATATTGAGGATTTAAGCCAATCGCCATATCAAAATCAGCTATTGCCAACTCAGGCTGGCCAAGCATGCATTTCGAAGTACCTCTATTATAATAGGCCTCTACATCTTGAGGATTTAAACTTATCGCTCTGTCAAAATCAGTTATCGAAGATTCATACTGGCCGAGCGCATTTTTCGCATTCCCTCTATAATAATAAGCTTCCGCATCTTGAGGTTTTAATTCTATTACTCTGTCAAAATCAGCTATCGCAGATTCATACTGACCAAGCGAATCTTTCACATTTCCTCTATTATAATAAGCTTCCGCATCTTGAGGATTTAAATCTATTGCCCGGTCGTAATCAGCTATCGCAGATTCATGCTGACCAAGCGCATTTTTTGCATTTCCTCTGCCGTTATAAGCCTCACTTTCTTGAGGATTTAAGTCTATTACTCTATCAAAATCCATTATCGCAGATTCATACTGACCAAGTCTACACTTCTTAACACCTCTATTGTAATAAGCTTCTATATCTTCAGATTTTAAGTTTACCCGTTTGCCCTTCAGCACATTTTTTATTAACTCCTGTATCTTATTCATGACGAAAATGTTTTAGTAATGATTTATGAGAAATCCAGTTAATTCATTATTACGATTCTATTGTTTCATCTATCACAGGAGAACAAGCTAATTTATAGCCTTATCAAGATCTATAAAAAGCAAATCGTTTTTATCGGTCAGCAATGTCAACTTCTTTCCAACAAATTCCCCATGAAGTACTACAGAATTGAAATGAGTTACCGGCAAACCGAGTTTATGAATGAACCAGAAGTCATCATCTTTGTTCACACAGAAATAATCTTTCATTTGTACACATGGCGTATAGATATGATTATCAGGATATTCTGCCTTGATATTCAAATCCTTATCAACAATATAAAGATGGCCATTGTCGGAATAGACAGGACAATTTGCTCCATCAAAATACACCGGAGTAAAATTACCTTTAATCGAATCTATCACATAGACAGTGTCCGTCACAAACTGATAGAGCTTCCCGTATTTCTCTACATTCCAATCATGGCGAGAAACAGTTGTATCGACAACATTCTGGTAAACAAGTCCATCGTCAAAAAGCATAAAGAAAGCATCTTTTGTTGCAATAACTCCTTCGATCATATCTTTCTTCGGAGAAAGTATATTCATATAGATCTGTTTACCGGTATGAAGATCATACGAAGCGAGAAAAGGTATACCGCGTTTTACTCGGCGATATCCATCCTTCAGTCCATAACCCATATTGAGCATATAAAGTCGGTCACCATTGACAAGCAGTGCTGAATGGGAAGACATATTATCAGGGATTTCGCAAGTCCATTTGGGCTGGAGGAGCGTATCCACACACGATACCTTTTCACGATCGGCAATGTAATAGACAGAATCATTCTGACATATATTGGAAGACATTCCGGCAAAGACATTGTAGCCCCTTATAATAGGAAGAAAGTAAACAGAACTACCCGATAAGGCAGTACCTATACTAGCTGCGACCAACATAGCAAAGGCACTTCCTAAAGTTCTAGCAATATCAGGCTGACCTGCATTAAGGGGATATTGAATTGTTTCACCTGTTGAGAAGTTGATACGATATAAATTATCTGCAACAACAAGTTTCTCGGATGATGAG
>DAIOSW010000145.1:0-5095 GCA_036752365.1 Prevotella sp. | reverse complement strand
CTAAAAAAGGCGGCATCGAGAAATTCGATGCCGCCTTTGTCTTATTCTTATTGGATGATATTAATCAATCTCATTGCTATGATCTAATGAATCATTGAAGTCTTTTGGCTCACGATTTTCGTTATCGTGAAATTCCTCACGGTCATTAAAGCTACGCTCTGGACGCGGACGGCGTTCAGGACGATCACCACGATCATTGAAACGACGATCACCACCTCTGTCGCCACGGTCACGACGGTCGCCACGATCACCTCTTTCGCCTCTTTCGGGACGAGGACGGCGCTCAGGACGTTCACGTTCTACGTAACCTTCCGGTTTTGGCATGAGAACCTTACGAGAGAGCTTGTATTTACCAGTCTTTGGATCAATCTCCAGGAGTTTAACCTGTATCTTATCACCCTCTTTGATACCAGCCTCTTCAACGGTTTCAAGACGTTTCCAATCTATTTCAGAGATATGGAGAAGCCCGTCTTTACCCGGCATGATTTCTACAAAACATCCGTAAGGCATGATAGAACGAACAGTTCCTTCATATACCTCACCGATCTCAGGTACAGCAACGATAGCGCGGATCTTAGCGATGGCAGCGTCGATAGTAGCCTTATTAGGACCACTCACCTGAATCTTACCAACACCATCATTCTCGTCGATTGTGATAGTTGCACCAGTCTCTTCCTGCATACCCTGTATAATCTTTCCACCCGGGCCGATCACAGCTCCAATGAATTCTTTAGGTATGTTGAAAGCCTCAATACGAGGAACATGAGGTTTAAGTTCAGTACGTGGCTCTGCGATAGTCTCAGTTATTTTACCGAGGATATGCTCACGTCCGGCCTTAGCCTGCAAAAGAGCTTTCTCAAGGATCTCGAAGCTCAGACCGTCACATTTGATATCCATCTGCGTAGCAGTCAGACCGTCTTTTGTACCGGTTGTCTTAAAGTCCATATCACCAAGGTGATCCTCATCACCAAGGATGTCGCTCAATACAGCGTATTTGTCTTCACCAGGATTCTTGATAAGTCCCATAGCAATACCGCTTACAGGCTTCTTCATAGGAACACCGGCATCCATAAGAGCCAGTGTACCGGCGCAAACAGTTGCCATTGATGATGAACCGTTGCTCTCGAGAATCTCAGAAACGAGACGTATTGTATAAGGGAAGTCTGTTGGAATCTGACCTTTCAAGCCTCTCCATGCCAGGTGACCGTGACCAATCTCACGACGACCTACACCGCGCTGAGGTCTAGCCTCACCGGTACAGAATGGAGGGAAGTTATAATGGAGAAGGAAACGCATGTAACTCTTATCGAGTACGTCGTCAACCATCTTTTCGTCAAGCTTTGTTCCGAGGGTACAGGTTGTCAATGACTGTGTCTCGCCACGAGTGAAAATAGATGATCCATGAGGCATTGGCAGAGGACTAACCTCGCACCAGATAGGACGAATTTCGGTAGTCTTACGACCATCGAGACGTTTACCCTCATCGAGAATGCAGCGACGCATTGAATCACGCATTACATCAGAGTAATAACGATCGATCAGAGCATATTTCTCAGCGATTTCATCTTCTTTCATCTCAGAATGAGCAGCTGTATAAGCCTCTTCGAAGTCAGCCTTGATCTTAGCGAAGGCATCCTCGCGCTCATGTTTATCCATAGCTCCAGCCTCTGCGATAGCGTAGCACTTGTCGTAGGTTTCCTTTTTAACCTGCTCGCGCAGTTCGTCATCGTTAACCTCGTGACAATACTCACGTTTCACGTCAGTGCCAAGCTCCTTCATCAGTTCCTCCTGCAGTTCGCACATCGGTTTGATAGCATCAGCAGCAGCCTTCAGTGCACCGAGAAGATCCTGTTCAGAAACCTCCTTCATCTCACCTTCAACCATCATGATATTGTCTTTTGTGGCACCTACCATAATATCCATATCAGCCTGCTTGAGCTGTTCGAAAGTTGGATTAATAACATATTCCCCGTTAACGCGGGCAACACGTACTTCAGAAATAGGGCATTCAAAAGGAATATCTGAGCAAGCCATAGCAGCAGAAGCAGCAAATCCAGCAAGAGCGTCAGGCATATCAACACCGTCGGCAGAGAAAAGGAGGACGTTTACAAATACTTCAGCATGATAATTTGATGGGAAAAGAGGGCGCAAAGCGCGATCGACCAATCGGCAAGTAAGGATTTCGTTGTCAGTAGCTTTACCTTCGCGTTTAGTGAAACCGCCCGGGAAACGTCCGGCAGCGGCATATTGTTCTCTGTACTCTACCTGCAAAGGCATAAAATCTGTTCCGGGAACTGCATCTTTAGCGGCACAAACAGTAGCAAGTAACGTCGTATTGCCCATACGGAGCACGACCGAGCCATCACACTGCTTTGCCAATTTCCCGGTTTCAATGCTGATGGTTCTTCCGTCAGGCAATGAAACTGTTTTCGTAATTACGTTCATCTAAAAATTTTCTTTTATTGTTTTCTTCAAAAAATAAATCGGACAAAGATAATTAAAACAATATTAATAAACGACACTTTGTCATGGAATCTGCATTATTTTGCGTTTTTTTATGTTTTAACATTGTATTTTTCTGGTCAGAAAAACAAAATAGCAGGTCAAATTTTTGTGTAACAGGATTTTTCCATACCTTTGCACCCATGTTAAGAAGCATATTCATCGTAGCATTGGGCAGCGGGATCGGCGGAACATTACGTTTCGTCATGTCAAAGTATATACAAGGCTCGGTTTACACATCGTTTCCTGTAGCAACGATGATTGTAAACATACTAGGTTGTCTGCTTATCGGACTATTTTATGGCTTGTTCGACCGTAGTTCTCTTCTCAGTTCGGACCTGAAATTATTTCTCACTGTAGGTATCTGTGGAGGATTCACCACGTTCAGTACTTTCATGAATGAGAACCTCCAATTGCTTCGCATCGGGAATTTTATTTACTCTGCGTTATACACCGCCGGCAGCCTCTTTTTCGGTTTGCTAGCCGTATTTATTGGTTACCAGTTGATCAAGCAGATATAAATTTATTTCACTATTTTTTACCCTCATTAAACTGATAGCCCATTTTCGCCGAATAGAGTTCACTTGTTGGTTTCAACTTAAGAAATGTAATCTCGGGCAGACTTCCATCAGACTGTCGGGGAGCAGCGAGTTGAGTATAGTCGGTGCTTTCAATATCAGAAGCTGATACATCATAAGATGTTGGCAAAAAGGAGTTGTTAAGCAAAGTGCATTTTGTGGTATTGATATATAAATAATCGCCTTTAGTGGCTTTGAATGAAAGATTATTTTCAAGCACGTGTCCGTATCCATCCACATCATTGTCATTATCCCATGAAAACTGGTTGACCATATCGTAGTTGTACTTGTTCAGGTAAGCTGAATTATTGTACCAGTTATTGCCGCCGAGATGGTGATTGGCATAAAAGCCATTGGCCTTGTTATGATAAGCAATACAGTTTTCCACGGTATTACGTGGTGCCTCTACGATAGTCGGCTGCACTCGTGATCCATAACCACCGGCTTTAAACCCGTTTCCGTCACCAGGAGTGAGGGTTGTGAAATTCTGGTATCCGTTATAGAAAGCCCAGCAGTGATCAAATGTCACAGAAGCGTAATTATTGATTAGATCGAATCCATCATCACTGTTGCACCACGAACGACATCCTCTGAAAACATTTCCTGTATATTGGACCTCCACATGACATCCGAAGCCATCTACATTACCGCCCTTGCCACCTTCGGACACCGTGTCATAGTTATTATAAGCGTCACAATTAAGGATCAGGTTATTAGATCCTTTCTTGATATATACTCCGATAGCCATCCCGTGGTGCATCGCTATATTTTCAATTATATTGTTATTCCCGTTACGCCCACTAAAACACTCCGACTGAGTATGATTCGTTATTGTCACCTGAGTACCTACAATCTCAAAATTCTTAAAGTGCAGATAGCTTCCATATAGATAGAACACGCTAATACGCTTATTGGCAGGTTTCACCTTTGAAAGATCGAATATCGGTCGTTCTCCCGGATAACCAAAATAACAGATTGGTTTTGTGGCTGTACCGCTTTTATTAAGATCAAAGACACATGCATATAAGTTATTCACTTCGTAGCCCATAATCTGGCTTTCTCTGATAGAATAAGTGCCACCACGAAAATAGACAGTATCACCCGCCACCACTTTATCCTGAGCAGCATTGAGTGTTGCAAAAGGTTTATCTTTAGTACCCACATTACTGTCACTTCCGTCTGTCGCTACATAATATACTGTGGCGTTGAGTGAAACCGGGATTAGAAATAACCAGATTAAAGACAAGATGTTTTTTCTCATTTTTTGCTTATCGTTAAGACTTTATATAAATTTGCGGCAAAATTAGTCATAATGAATTTACCGACTGATTAAAAAATGGCAATAGTCTTTTGTTTTTTGATCTTTAGAGAAAAATAAAGGATGAAAGGGGACTCAGTAATTAGGATAAAAACTTCCTCATTTATTTTGTATTACGCACAACTTACAGTATCTTTGTAGCGAAATTTGAATATCAGGGCGGCCTGATTTTGACTTGTAAAAAAATAAATATAATGAAAAAGACAATATCAAGACTCTTTTCTGTAGCAATCATTGTGTTGGCTACAATCAGTTTTTCAGCTTGTAGTAAACAGAAATTTCATGTTAACGGTGCCATCACCGACGCAAAGGATTCAATTCTATATTTTGAGAATATCAGTCTTAAAGGACCGGTTGTTGTCGATTCTGTTAAACTTTCATCAGACGGCACCTTCTCATTCAGCGACGATAGACCCCATGGACCTGAATTTTACAGATTGAGAATCAATGATCAAATCATAAATCTGGCCATCGATTCAACGGAAACGGTTACATTTAAGGCTAAATATCCGACGATGCCAACAGATTACACCGTAGAGGGCTCATACGACTGTTCTAAAATCAAGGAGCTGGCACTGATGCAGATAGCTCTCACCAATAAAGCCATGGCGATAGAGGCAAGTTCCGAACTTGGAGCAGACTCCGTCAGGGACAGTTTGAGAGTGATATTGAACGCCTATAAAGAAAATGTGAAGCA
>DAIOSW010000144.1:0-5107 GCA_036752365.1 Prevotella sp. | reverse complement strand
GTAACAATGGTAAAGAGTGCATGAACCCCACGAACGAGAACCTAGCTGGAAATGGAACAACTGCAGGATGGGGAGGAAATCGTGCGAAGAAACAATTGATAGAGAAATTTTTCCCTAACGATGACGCACCAAGTATAACAGCTTGCAAAATGCCAGCTAAGGCTGGTGATGACAGAGCTTTGATTCAATCAAAAGATCGCAGTTTGGAGAATACAAAACAAAAAGAATTTACTGATGGTTATACAATCTGTAAGTTCAACAACTTCTATTCAACAGGTGGAACTCCTAACGATACGCAGTTTCCTGACTGTGATTTCTTCTTCTTCCGCTCTGCAGAGGCATATCTGACATACGCTGAAGCTACAGCTCGTCAAAACGGTGGTGTCGCAACTGCAGAAGGAATCGAATATATCAATCAACTGCGTAAACGTGCCAATGCATCAACAAAGGCAGGTTACTCACTCTCAGACATCTGTGATGAATGGAGTCGCGAATTCTATTTTGAAGGTCGTCGCCGTATGGACCTCATCCGCTTCAACAGATATGCTGGTGATGTCAATTACAACTGGGCATGGAAAGGTGGAGTCTTGACAGGTAGGAATATCGATAAGCATTATAACCTATTTGCTATTCCTACGACAGACCTTACTGCAAACAGTAACTTAGTGCAGAATACTGGTTATTAATCACATTTAGTAAACAATTAACAATTGATTATTATGAAAAAAATAAATATATTAGCCGGACTCATGATAGGACTTGTGACGATGTTCACAGCCTGCAATGACGACAGAGACAACAATCCAGTCCTGCAGACTCCGACTACATTCAAACTGAACACGCCGGCTTATGCAGAAACAAACATAAATCTGGCAAATTCAGACAGTTTAGCCTTTACATGGTCACAGCCGGAATATGGTTTCCCTGTACAAGCTGAATATCAAGTTCAGATATCTACTGCCAACACATGGACAACTTCTGTAGAAAAAGCTGATTCTGATGCTACTGGTAAGACCGTTCCAAACTACGCGAATGTAGGTGATGCCACTCAGATTTGCAACGTAAACATAGGAGCAGAAGCTTTTGACAAGGCTCTTGAACAGCTCAACAAGTGGACACAAGACGCAGTTCCTGCAACTCAAACTGTATATGTAAGAGCAAAATCCACCCTCAAGGGTTCATCTATCTATTCCAATGTAATACAGATAAAGGTTGTTCCTTACTATTACGAACTGAAGAATGCCAATCCTGTCATTTACTATTTGATTGGTGGATGCATCGGTGACGGTACCTGGAGCAATGTTGATGCATCAAATGTAGGAGTATCTATGATTCCTATGCATGTCATCGCCGGAGAAACATACGACAAGAAGACAGGAACAGGTAAGATAGAATACGTAGGATACTTCCCCGCTGGTGGAGAATTCAAGATTCTAAAGACTCTTGGTGACTGGAACTACGGTTTCTGTAAAGGTGAGTGGAAAGACGACACATACGTACCAACTTACAGAAATGGTGGAGATGACCCAGGTAATATAGGACTGACAAATGCTGGATACTATGACATCATTGTAAACACAGCTGACAATACTTGTACCATCAAGAAATACACTAAAACAGTTTCTGTTCACACGTCCATGGCAATCCCAGGCTCTGAAAATTCATGGAGCGCAGCAGCTGGTAATCCAATGACAGCCATAACAAATGTAACAAAAGTTACGGGTGGTGAGAACCACGACTGGTTTGCTACTGTGACTTACAAAGCCGATGCTGCTTCTGATGGTGGTTGCAAATTTGCAGCTGACGGAGCTTGGACAGACAACTGGGGCTCTACAGACTTCCCTTATGGCACTGGTACTAGTGGAGGTGCTAACATCCCATTCAAGGCAGGTACCTATAAGGTATATTTCAACGATATAACGGCACAGTATTCATTTATTGCACAATAACATTATGGTAGGGGTGGAACAACACTCCACTCCTACACTACAAAAAATAAATAACATGAAAAAAGTATTATATACATTGGGCATAGCACTTGCTCTTGCAAGTTGTGGCTCAAACGGATATGAGGACTGGGCAGATCCACAAAGCAATGCAGAGGAAAGTGCAATGAGCATCTCATTCACTGCTGCTGCTGCGTCTGCCATTGACTTCAATACAGTGACTACAGACTCTGTAACACTCTTCACACCGACAGTGACGACGACAGCAACCGTACAAAAACAAGGTCTGTGTGCGATTATCTACAATGCAGACAAGAGTAGTAGCAAAAAACTTATCGCTAACATAAACGGCAAGGTTAGTGCCAGCGAGTTGAAAGCAGCAATGGAATCATTGTACGGTAAGAAAGATGACGTTCATAGCGTTGCAACAACTGTATGTGACACCATTCACATGATAGACGGCACAGGATACCTGAAAACAGCAGACATCACATCTACAATCAATCTTGTCAAGCCGAATTACGGAGAATTCTTCTATGAAATAGGCAATGAATCTGGATGGAAAACTTCTCATGCTCTATACGGACCCGACTTTGATGGAAAATACGAAGGTTGTTATTATCTGAATGGAGAATTTAAATTTAAACCAAATGCAGACAACTGGGATGGTGATTATGAATATGCCGGTACAGGTAAAATTGCAGACAACGGCGGATCCAATTGTCCCGATCCTGGAGCAGGCTTTTACAAAATAAATGTTGACTTAGGAGAAGGCACATATTCTTTGACAAAAATCAATAACATCAGCATCATTGGTACTGTTAATGGTAATTGGGATACAGATACGGATCTTACTTACAACACAGAAACCGGTGCATGGGAAACGACTGCAACTCTAAATGCAGGTGCAATGAAATTCCGTATGAACCATGACTGGACGATTAGTTGGGGAGGCTCAGACTTTAATAGTCTAACAAACAATAATGGCAGTAATCTGAATGTCGCTGCAGGTACTTATAAGATTCAGTTGTACTTGACTTACAACGGAAACAGCAAAGTGGTGATGACGGCTCAATAGGCTCATAAATCTTTCGAACGATAATTATATTTATCAATAGAAAGATATAAATTCAAAAAGAGGAAACTTATTAATTAAGTTTCCTCTTTTATTATATCTGTTAACCTGTCCTGATTTCTACCCCAACAACAACTATTTCAAGCCTCTGTCGTGAGAGAAAATTTCCCTTGAAGCGGAATTTTTTATTCTTCAAGCAAGGACTTTTACCGGTCTATTCAAGCACGATTTTACAATCATCCAGACTTTTTACTGTGGCTAATGCTTCATATCTGATACCCAGTTCACGCAATGTATCACCTCCGTTCTGGAAGGCCTTCTCGATGATGAACCCCATAGCTTCGATTGTCGCGCCGGCCTGCTTGCAAAGATCAATTACGCCCATGGAAGCATTTCCATAAGCAAGAAAGTCGTCTATAAACAGGACATGATCTTTAGCCGTCAGATAATCAGAACTGATACATACTGTATAATTACGGTCTTTGGTAAAAGAATGCACTACGGAAGTAAGCATATTCTCCATCGTCTTCGGCTGTTTTTTCTTAATGAAAACGACAGGCAACTGCATCAGATAACCGACCAAGATAGCCGGTGCTATACCACTCGCTTCTATCGTGATGACCTTATTGATATGCAGGTCTGCAAACAGACTGACGAACTCTTTAGCCAATTCCATCATCAGATTAGGGTCCATCTGATGATTGATAAAACTGTCTACCTTCAAAATACCTCCAGGATAGCATTTTCCATCTTGAAGTATACGTTCTTTTAATAAATCCATGATAATATCTTTGATCTATGATTCTTTTACTCTCAACACTACATTACTAATGATAGCTACCAGTCCGCCAGTCGTGATACCAGACGAGAATATCATGCGGATATTTTCAGGCATCATCTTCAATATATCAGGCATCAATTCCACTCCCATACCGAAAGCAAGACTGATGGCTAAAACCAAAACCGCCTTACGATTCAGTTTTTGAGATGCGATAATTCGTATACCTGCTGCCGCCACTGTACCGAACATCAGCAATGTCGCTCCTCCCAATACCGGCGACGGCATAAGGGAAAATACGATTCCGACAACGGGGAAAAGTCCCAATAGTACCAACATACCGGCTATAAAGTAACCGACATACCGGCTGGCGACACCTGTCAACTGTATAATACCGTTGTTTTGTGCGAAAATGGAATTAGGGAATGAACTGAATACTCCAGCCAGCATCGAGTTGACACCGTCGGCCAAAACGCCACTGGATACTCTTTTGATATATTTATCACCCTCTACCGGTTCACCTGAAATCATTGAGTTGGCCGTGACGTCTCCCGTCGCTTCTATCGCTGTGACCAAATAGACCAATGCCACAGCAATGACTGATGACAGGTTGAAACTGACACCGAGTTTGAAAGGAATAGGAATGTAAAAGCCCGAAAAACTATTGGCTGTCATAGCTTTGAAATCTACCATTCCCATAAAGTATGATATAATATATCCGATGATTATACCTATAAAGATGCTGCTCATACGGATATATTTACTGTGCGTGCAATTGAGAAGAGCTACACTGATGAGTACGATAGCCGCAACAATAAGATTATTGTAAGAGCCGAATGTCCCGTTGGTCATGGCATCATTACCGCCACCGCAAGAGATGACACCGACCTTGATCAGACTCAGTCCGATAAGCAATACTACAATTCCACTTACAAGTGGTGTAATCACCTTGCGCAGATACTTGAAAGTAAAACTGACGATAATCTCTACTGGAGCGCCCAGAATACAGGCTCCGAAAACCATAGGGAGTCCACCCAATGTACCTATTGAGATGATAGGACCAATAAAGGAGAAGCTAGTACCTTGCACACAAAGCAGCCCGCAACCTACCCTGCCGATTTTTCTACATTGTATAAATGTAGCTAATCCGGATACGAAAAGAGACATTGAAACAAGAAAACCTGTCAACGCCAAGTCGAGATGCATTGCCTTAGCAATGATTAAAGCTGGTGTGATGATAGCCACGAAGATAGCCAATAAGTGCTGGATGGCCGCAAAAAGTGTATCATACAATGGCGGTCTGTCATT
>DAIOSW010000143.1:0-5140 GCA_036752365.1 Prevotella sp. | reverse complement strand
TGATAATCCTCAGATTATTTGCAATACATATTGACGATTGCCTCATACAGTTCCTGCTTACCGCTAGTCTGTTTAGGTTCACCGTTCTTCTTTGCATAAGCAACGACGTCCTCAAGACCCAGTTTACCCTCTTCAAACTTCTTACCTTCACCACCGTCGAATGAAGCATAGCGTTCAGAAACCATCTTATTGATAGGACTGTTCTCTAGTAGGTCAGCTGCGTTCTCCAAAGCACGTGCCATAGCATCCATACCACTAATGTGAGCGATGAAGATATCCTCATCATCTGTAGAGTTACGACGCAGTTTAGCATCAAAGTTAGAACCACCGTTACCCAGACCACCGTTACGGATAACCTGCATCATAGCCTGAATCAACTCGAAGTTGTCAATTGGGAACTGGTCTGTATCCCATCCGTTCTGATTGTCACCACGGTTAGCATCGATACTGCCCAACATACCGTTGTCAACAGCAACTGCCAACTCATGTTCGAAAGTATGACCAGCCAGAGTAGCATGGTTAACCTCGATATTTACCTTGAAGTCCTTGTCCAGACCATTAGCTTTCAGGAAACCGATAACAGTCTCAGTATCTACATCATACTGGTGTTTAGATGGTTCCATTGGTTTCGGCTCAATCAAGAATGTACCCTTGAAACCCTTTGCACGAGCATAGTCACGTGCAGCAGTCAACATCTTAGCAAGATGATCTTTCTCACGCTGCATCATGGTGTTCAGCAAGCTCATATAGCCTTCACGTCCACCCCAGAATACGTAGTTGGTACCACCCAGTTTGATAGTTGCGTCAATAGCGTTCTTAATCTGAACAGCAGCACGAGCAACAACGTCAAAGTCAGGGTTTGTAGCAGCACCATTCATGTAACGTTTGTGGCTGAATACATTAGCAGTACCCCAAAGCAACTTAATGTCTGTACCTGACATTTTCTCCAGAGCATAGTCAGTGATTGCTTTCATACGAGCCTCATATTCGTCGATGTCATCAGATGGATCAACGAGGTCAACATCGTGGAAACAGAAGTACTTGATACCCAATTTATCCATGATTTCAAAACCAGCATCCATCTTATCTTTAGCGCGAGTTACAGCGTCAGCGTCAGCATCCCAAGGGAAATCCTTAGTACCACCACCGAACTGGTCACCACCAGGATTACCCAGCGTGTGCCACCAAGCCATGGCGAACTTCAACCAGTCCTCCATCTTTTTACCCATAACTACTTTGTTAGCGTCATAATAGTGGAAAGCCATAGGATTTTTGCTATCCTTGCCTTCAAATTTAATTTTTCCCACTGATGGGAAATACTCTTTTGCCATAGTTTTCTTGTTTTTTAAAAAAGGTTATTGTTTTTATTTAAATCTTTATCTGATTATTTCATCAGTTGTTCTTTCCATTCAGCATAAGCATGCAGATACTCTTTACGGTGAACCTCATCGGGTTCAATTACCTGTAGCTTTTCGAGTGTAGCGAAAGCCTCGTCGTGATCCTTATAGATACCGGCACCGATACCGGCACCCTTAGCAGCACCTACACTTCCATCTGTATCATACAGTTCTATCGTAGCACCCGAAACACCAGCCAGGGTTTCACGGAATACATTACTTAGGAACATATTAGCCTTACCGGCATGAATCTTACGGATATCCATACCCATCTTCTGCATAATCTCCATACCATAACAGAAGCTGAACACGATTCCCTCCTGGGCAGCACGTATAATATGACTCTTGCTATGCTTGTTGAAGTTGAGTCCGTGGATAGAGCATCCTACCTCCTCGTTCTGGAGCATACGTTCAGCACCGTTGCCGAAAGGAAGAATGACCACGCCCTCGCTACCAATAGGTACACCTGCAGCCAAATCGTTCATTTGCTGATAGTTGATACCTTCAGTTGCAATATTTCGTTTAACCCATGCATTAAGAATACCGGTACCATTTATACACAACAGCACACCCAGACGATTCTGTTCTGCTGTATGATTCACATGAGCAAAAGTATTTACACGACTTAGCTTGTCATAATTCACATTGCCGAGCACACCATATACGACACCCGATGTACCAGCTGTCGAAGCGATTTCACCCGGGTTGAACACATTCAGTGACAACGCATTATTAGGTTGGTCACCACCTCTATATGTAATAGGTGTACCCTCTTTAAGACCTAGTTCCGCTGCGGCTGAAGCCGAAACTTTCGACTGAGTGCTGAACGTTGGTACGATATCAGGTACAAGCGACTTATCGAAACCGTAATAGTCCATCAGAAAATCAGCCACACAGTTGTTCTTGAAGTCCCAGAACATACCCTCGCTCAGTCCGCTAACAGTAGTGTTGATCTCACCACTCAGCATCATAGCAATATAATCACCCGGAAGCATAAACTTATAGATATTCTCAAACAGTTGAGGCTCATTTTCCTTTACCCATGCCAGCTTGGCAGCGGTAAAATTACCGGGAGAGTTCAATAGATGCGACAGGCACTTCTCAGAACCAAGCTCATTAAAAGCCTTTTCACCGTATGGCACTGCACGAGAGTCACACCAAATGATAGAGGGTCTCAGCATCTGTTTATCATTATTCACACACACCAGTCCGTGCATCTGATAAGAGATACCTATAGCCTTCACATCTTCAGCCTTAGCTCCCGATTCGTTCATCACTTTGTTCAGAGCCAGCTTGAGGTTATACCACCACATCTGGGGTTCTTGTTCTGCCCATCCGGCTTTGACAGCCATGATAGGAGCCTCCTGCTCGGGAAAGAAAGCCGAAGCCACACACTTGCCCGTTACAGCGTTAACCAAGGATGCCTTGACAGACGAACTGCCGACATCAAATCCTAACAGAAACATATTATTCATCATTTTATTAGTTACATTCCTTATTTAAATAATACGAATGGCCTTGCAAAATCCCTAATTTATATTTTCAAAGTTTTAAGGTTATGCAAAGAATCTCTCCGCAACAGATGCAAAGTTAATAAAAAAGTACTATTAAGGACCTTTTATGAAAAATTTTATCCTAAAATAATATTTTTTTTTCAATATTTTAATCACTTTGCAAAAAAATACATATCTTTGCGAAAAAGACAATTATTCATTATTTTAATGAGAGTGCAAACATAAAGTTATTAGTAAACTATTTAAATTCAGTTCTTTTTAGAGAAAATTCAACACCATGTCAAATAAAAGCATTACATTTGCAGCGTTTTTTGCAACACGTTTATTTTGTATGCTTTAGAAATCGATAATGAAATGAAGAAAAAAATTTTAATTTTAGACGACAAAGAAACCATTGCTAAAGTTCTGTCCATATATTTAATGAGTGAGTATGATGTCGTATGGCTACCAGATGGTCTTGAAGGTGTCAAATGGCTACAGGCAGGCAATACTCCTGATCTTATAATTTCAGATATCCGGATGCCGGTCATGCGAGGCGATGATTTTCTGGAATGGATTAAACAGAACGAGCTTTTCGGTCATATCCCTGTTATTATGCTCAGTAGTGAAGATAGCACGAGTGAGCGTATACGTCTTCTGGAGATCGGTGCCGAAGATTATATAGTAAAACCGTTCAATCCTATGGAATTAAAGATCCGTGTAAAGAAGATCATTCCATAAAGTTCAAACTCAAAGATAATTTAAGATGATTGGTATAGTCTATTTAGGGAACAACGAACAAACACAGAATCTGCTGAAGTATATTCCGGGAAAGATGGTGAAATATACTTCAACCTATAAGGACGCGGCAACTGTATGCACGACCACCCTTAAGGATAAGCATTTCATTCTGTTTTATGAACATAGTGTCCGTAATGAAGACATCACTGCCATTAAATATCTTCGTAAGAAATGTCCCAATATATACATTATATTAATGACAGGTCCTATGAAGAAAGAAGACCGTACGATGTATCAGAAATGCGGTATAGACGATACCATGACCAACGTCTCCACCATTTTTGACATCAACAATAAAGTGACGTTTATTTCTGATCGTGAAGAACTCTTTTTTGGTCGTCAGGCTCCCATCCGTAAGATACTTCACTTTCATATCCCAATCTGGAAACGTCATTTTGACATTCTGTTTTCCGGTCTGGCAATACTCGTACTTTCTCCTATATTTATCATCACAGCCCTTGCTATAAGAATTGAGAGTAAAGGTCCTATCTGGTATAAATCCAAGCGAGTGGGCACCAACTATAAGATATTCGATTTTCTTAAGTTTCGCAGTATGTACATTGATTCAGACAAACGTCTGAGTGAGTACAATCTTCGCAATCAGTATGCCGCCCATTCTGATTCAGAAAATAGCAAGACCACCTATACCGCCCCACTTGGCGATGAAGCTGAAAAGGAAGCTCAAGACAACGGGATAGAGTCAGTGATGATGATCAGTGATGATGAGACAATGCTTGTAGGTGATGATTTTGTAGTGGCAGAGAGTGACTTTAATAAAAAGAAGAGTGAAGATATCAAGAATGCGTTTGTCAAGATCGAGAACGATCCACGTATCACTAAGGTTGGTCGTGTCATCCGTAAATACAGCATTGACGAGCTTCCCCAATTGATCAACATCTTCAGAGGCGACATGTCAGTTGTTGGCAATCGTCCTCTTCCTCTCTACGAAGCAGAAAAGCTCACAAGCGATGAGTGTATCGACCGTTTCATGGCTCCGGCGGGACTTACAGGCCTTTGGCAGGTAGAGAAGCGTGGCGAAGCCGGCAAACTTTCAGCCGAGGAACGTAAGCAACTCGACATCAGATACGGTCAGACGTATAATTTCTCTTTGGATATGAAGATTATCTTCAAAACCCTAACCGCTTTCATACAGAAAGAAAACGTATAAAAAACAGGCAAAAATATACTCCATGAAACGTCTATTATCAATCATATTCATAGCAGGAGCAAGTATCACTTGTTGTTATGCCCAGTTAAACAATAGCGGCATAACGGCAGGCTTTTTTGATTCCAACAATGACAAGACCATCAACTTTTCGAATTTTCATTTACCACCATTATCGGTATTGTTTGAAAATGCAAAGACAACACCAAGCATCACTTCCTTAGCAAAAGATGAAGAATTGGCACGTGCAGAAGTGGCAAAGCAGAAGTTACATATTTTTTCTT
>DAIOSW010000142.1:0-5164 GCA_036752365.1 Prevotella sp. | reverse complement strand
AGCAAGCATATTATACTGAAACACTGGAGCAAATGGAATGAACAGCAAAAGACCCTGGCTAGCACGATGCCTACCATTCGTAGACAGGCTACAATCGTCAGCGCGATAAATAGCATCAGCACATATTCGAATAGCGACACCGGAATCTGTTGCGAACGGGCAAACTGCTTATCGAATGCTACCGACATAATGGGGTGTATGAAAAGCGTGAAGACGATAGCCAACGCCAAAGTGACGGCACTGAGCATGACGAGGTCGCTTGTAGTAATAGTCAGAATATTGCCGAAAAGATATGTCGACAAGTCGGGCGTGAATCCCGGAGCAAGAAAGCTGAAGATGATACCTACTGCCATACCGAATGTCCAGAATACGGCAATGGCAGAATCTTCTCGCATATCGCGTCGCGAACTGAGCCACTGAATACCCAGGGCCGATAATGAAGAGAAAACCGCAGCACAAAGAATGGGTGGCAGATTAGTGAATAGTGCGATACCTATTCCTCCAAAAGAAGCATGGGTGATGCCTCCGCTGATAAATACCAGACGGCGGGTCACAATGTAAGTGCCGATAATGCCACAAGCAATACTGGCAAGCAAGCTGCCTAGTAGTGCATGTTGGAAGAATGTATAATTAAGAAGCTCTATCATCTTTTTGTCTGTTCGTGCTTACGTATTTCTTGAAGAATAATGTATATCTCATCTTTCAGTCCGTCAGGAAGTTCTACTTCTCGCTGTTGCAGACTCGAAAGCCATTCGGGAACCTCTTCTTCCTTCATCGTATAAAGTACCTCGCTGAATTGTTCCACCTCACTCTCCGAATAATCCGAAGATGCCCTGCCTTTAAATTGATCCAGCTCTTCGTCATCAAAGTACACCGGATGATCCTTTGGCATCTTGGGTAGACAGTCGAGGGTGCACGAAGCGTCACCACACGCCGTATCGCATTGTTCCAACGACTTCGACGTTTCGCCCTGAGCAACATCTTGCCTCTCATTATCTTCTTTCGAAGAGTGCCTGTACATATATATTAGGCAAGCAATACCGAGAGCCAGGCAGATTAATATCAGTAGAATAATAAGCATATTGTCTTCGCTTTGGTGCAAAGATAATGCAAATCTAGAATAGAACATCAAGTTTACTTGAATGTTTTATCAAGATGCAGCCTATTTATCCATATAACATGGCATTTGCAAATGTGTCCGCCTTGACAAAGGCCTTGTGCCGGATATGTACAGCTTGAAACTTGTCATCCCCGTATCATCTCGTCTGAGCACCTATTACAGCCATCTGTTCAGAAAGTGGCTGATTTGTCACAAGATACGAATGGCTGGCAATATATTTTGTCGAATATATATTTTCTTAGATTTTTGTGCTGGCAATGAAATTTAATATGTATCTTTGTTGTCGTGAATAATGTATTGTTTCGCGACAAAAATAACATATAAATATGAACGAAAGTATTGAGAATAAGATACTTGGAAAATCAAAGAAGTGCGGACGTGGAACCGTATTCTTTGTCGGGGATTTTATTTCGTATGGCAGCCGAAATTCGGTCAATAAAGCATTGGAACGTCTCACAGAAAAAGGTCTGATGCTTAGAGTTGCACGTGGTATTTACTGCTATCCTAAAATAGAAAAGGTATATGGACTTGGTGCAGTCCCTCCATCACTTGAAGACATTGCCAAAGCAATGGCAAAAAGAGATGGGGCAAGAATTATTCCAACGGGGCTTTTCGCCCAATACCAATTGGGACTTACTCAACAGGTGCCGATGAATGTTGTTTACTTAACTGATGGAGTGTCTCGCACAATAGATCTTGGTGAGGGGAAAAACATCAAGTTCAAGCGTACCTCCCCCAGATATTTTGCCATTCGCAGCCAGTTGGCTCTTCTCTTGACAATGGCTCTTAAGGATTGGAAGGTAGAGAATCTGACGGAAGTGCAGGTTGCTGACATTAAAGCACTGTTAGACACAAATCCTCGCATTCAGGCGACTGATCTTAAACTAATGACTTCAAAAGTGAGAGAATTTATAATAAGCTTATATGAATAAGTTTTTGAAATTATCAGATTCACAGAAAAAAAGCATCTATGAATCAATTGCAAATAAGGTAGGACTTCCTGCCCAAGTGGTAGAGAAAGATTTTTGGGTAACCTCAGTTTTGCAGACTGTTTTTGCACTACCTGTTGCTAGGCATCTTATTTTCAAAGGCGGTACAAGTCTGAGTAAAGGATGGAAACTCATAGAGCGTTTCTCAGAAGATATAGATCTTGCTGTCGACCCTGTATTCCTTGGCAAACCAGAAGGAGACCTTACGAAAAAACAAATCAAGAAATTGCGAAAAGCATCGTCGCTTTTTATTTTAGAGGAGCTGACTCCCATGATTTGCGAAGAGCTGGAACGACAAGGATTAGATTCGTTTATTACAGTCGATGCACAACCCAATGGCGAAGGTGATAACACCTATCCTGAACCACGCCAAATTTATCTTCATTATAAGTCTATCTTTGATAAGGCTCTTACATATCTTCGCCCTGACGTTGTTTTGGAAGTCAGTTCGCGTTCATTACTTGAACCGACTGAACCAATACAAATCAAAAGCATTCTTGGCGAGAACCTCCCTGTCATGCCATTGACTAATAGTGTCATATATACTGCTATTCCCGCAAAGACATTTCTTGAAAAGGTTTTCTTGCTCCACGAGTTATTCTCTATTCCTGGGCATGGAATGATAGCTGAACGCAAAAGCCGACATCTTTATGATTTGTACGTTATGATGGATAAAGATTTTGCAAGGAATGCAGTTACAGATGATTTTTTATGGGAGTCTATTCGCCATCATCGGGAGATTTATACTTCTGTACGAGGTATAGATTATACGCCAGATGCACGCAAACGTCTCCAACTTATCCCCAGAAAAGACATTCTTGATACATGGAGTTCTGACTATGAGGCAATGAAAGAATCTATGATTTATGGGAAGAAGCCAACATTTGAGGAATTATTGAAAGGCATGTCCAAACTTCAGAAAATGTTTAGAGGAGATGAAGAGTGTAAATAACATTTACGATTCTTGAGTAAAACAAGAGAGGATGCGTCGTTTTGACACACCCTCATCCAATTAAACATAGAATATATATTGAATGAAAAAATTATTATCTATAACAATACTCTTTATCTATAGTATTGGTTCTTCCGCTCAGAGTAAGGATACATTGCAGGTGAAAACTTTACCAGAGGTAACCGTTAATAGCGGAAGTCAGATAGAAACTCCCAAAAAGACTGTTTTGCTCCCAACTGTATTAGAAAGAAAACACTCCTCTAATGGGTTGGAACTGTTGGATGTAATGAACTCTCCAGAGCTGGAGATTGACACCTACACGCATAGCATCACAACAAAAGGTGGCGGAAGTGTCGTTGTATGTATCAATGGTATGGAAGTGTCAAATGAAGAGGTTGCTATGCTCAGAGCTAAAAATGTACAATCCATTGAGTATATTCGTACACCCAAAGGAAAATATGCAGGGAAGGCAGGAGTTCTCAATTTTATCACAATACAATATAAATATGGAGGTAATGTATATATTTCTGCTGATGAGGGATTTACTTATAAACAAGGCAATTATCTCGGCTATATAGATTATACTCGCAAAGGCTTGACTCTTTCGCTTACAGCCTCATTGGACTGGAATCGTGACAATGGATATAGCGAGGGTGTCGATAAGTATGTGTTCTCAGAAGGTAATGTACTTGAAAGAACTTATAGCTCGGCATCTTCCTTCCGCAAAACCAACGGGCAAGGGGTAAAGCTAAAACTTACATCTATCGGCAGCAATCATCGGTTTAATACTTATGTATCATTTGTCCGTCAGGCAGTACCACAATCCTTTTCTATTAGTAATGTTACATATAAAGGTATGTTCACGGGGACTACCTTGAAGAACATTACCACGCAAAGCAGAAATGTCTCTCCCTCTGTTTATGCCAACTATACACTGTGGCTTCCTAATGATCAGACGCTTGATTTTACAGGCACATTCTCCTATGGATATAACAGATATTCAAGTCTATATGGCGAGACGGATCGTACAGATATTACGACAAAAAGTCATGAAAATAACTACGTAATAAGTGGAAGCTTTCAATATCTCAAAACATTAAGAAACAATTATTCTCTGACAGCTGTTGCCTCTCATGATCATAATTTTTACAAGGACACCTACGGTGGAACTTTGGAAAGTTATCAAAAGCTTACAACAGATGCCACCATGGGGATGCTTCAAATTAGCAAAGATTCCGAAAAATACTATTTCTACCTATCTGCTGGAATTTCCAATACTGCCGTGAGTCTGAATACGGAACATTACGACTATTGCCATCCGATAGCTTCCTATGGGGGAAACTATATTATAAACAATCACAATTCGTTGTCGTTAAATGGACTCTACACCCACACTCTCTTTGATCCATCGAATAAAAATAATATTGAAATAAGGAAGTCTTTCTTTGAAGTGGTAAAAGGGAATCCGGATCTTGGGACTGTGCGTGTGCTTAGCAACACCTTAGCTTATAACGGACAGTTCGGAAAATCACGAGTATCCATCTCCTATAATAATTATATCTACTTCGACAATATTTGTCATGTGTATAGCGCCAATAATCAGACAATATATGATACACAAGTTAATGAGGGAAAGCTTTATGGCAATATGCTTACTGCATCCTACTCATATAATGCTTTTAACGACAAGTTGCGTCTGAACTTTACGGCTATAGAGGAATACAATGCTCTTAAAGGTAATCATTACGATATTACTAAAAATACATTGAGAGCCCGTATGTCTGCTACTTATCTCGTCGGAGAGTTGCGACTTGAAGCTACTTATAAGACCCCATACACCACCCTGTTTGTAGGCGAACCTTATTTGGCACACAGAAAGCCGATGTATGAATTTTCTGTAAGTTGGAAGCATAAGGCATTTTCTATAGAAGGATTGGTACGAAACCCTTTCAGGCGTTATAACGTCTCACATATTTCAATGAATTATGGCAGTTACAATCAAAATTCCTGGACTTACAGCGAAAGTGATGGAAGATGCGTAAATCTAAAATTGACATACAATATTGGGTATGGTAAGAAAACAGAGAAAGGCGAAACAAATAT
>DAIOSW010000141.1:0-5202 GCA_036752365.1 Prevotella sp. | reverse complement strand
ACGTTGCCAGCATTCCTCTCACCCAATGTAGCGAAAGTGCTTGTTGAGAACTTCGGTATCGCCGGCATCACAGAGGTTGAAGACGACCTTGTATCAATGGGACTCGCTAACTAACAATCTAAAGAGATACAAATCATGGAATTGAATACAGATATCAAAAACTGGCCGCTCGACCTCCTGGTCGACTACGTGCTGAAAATCTATCACCGCACAGCGCGTGAGCTGATGTCCGAGATAGAAGGACTGCTAGATACTGTCGTCGGGAAACACGGCGACGCTCATCCCGAGCTATATCAGGTGCGTGACCTCTTCAATGCTTCGGTGGCTGACCTGGATGTACATTTCCAGAAAGAGGAGAATGTGCTCTTCCCCTTCGTGCTCGACATGTTCAATGCTGTTACCGAGGGACTTCAACCTGAGGCTATCCACTGTGGAACCGTCTCTCACCCCATCACTGTGATGATGAGCGACCATGCCGGCGAGACTGTGAGATATGACGAGATGTCCCGCCTCACCAATGGCTATACCGCACCTGCTGATGCCGACAGTGAATACCGGCTCCTGATAGACCGGCTCCGGGCCTTCGACAAAGGGCTCCATGAGCATATCTATCTCGAAAACGAAATCATATTTCCACGAACCATCGCGTTTGAAAGCAAATATATTAATATGTAGGTAAGGGGTATTTTTCAGGTAATGATCAACAGAGCATCCGAGCCGTCGGAAACATTCGACGGACTTCGGATGCTCATTGAGTGTTATTGATACTAGGGACTTTTAGTCCCGATATCTATGATGATCCTTTAATAAAGGAGATCATCGATATTTCAAAAAAACAAATAGATTACAATAAAACCATTCAAATATCGAGATTTACAAACATTGAAACAGATTGTATTTTTTCCTTGACATCGGAATATTTTGGATCTTCTACAAGACTTTTTATTTCCTTTAAGAAAGATTCTTTTACGTCATTAGATATGGTTTCTAAAAGATGGGATGCGACAATCATACATCCTAATATATTATGTATTCTATCTCCAACAATTTCGTTCAGGAAACCTTTCCTTATAGATTTTTGTAAATTTAGATCGAATACGTTGTGTCCGTGGGCACATTGATTACGTAAAACTTTAATTGTTTCTATATGGTTGTTGAATATCCTTTCATTAGTATAATCGAAATGATTTGGTATTTTCCGTCGTTCCTCAGTATCCTTAATGCTTTTATAAAGAAATATAATATCGCCGAAAGACATATATTCAAGAGTTTTCCAAGCAGGTGCATATATGTCATCCCTATGATTAATATGGTGACACTTGATGGCACTACTTTTTTTTACCGTATTGTAACAAACAGGGAGATATTTTACGAACGTCTCTGTAACGTATTCTGGATCAGAAAACCATATTGGATTATCTTTGAAATCATTGGATATGATGTACGTTAACGCAGTCCTTAGATTAACTTCTATACGGTATAGATAAGGGGATAATATACTTCTTAATTTAAAATCGAAGTCATATAACAATACGGATTTTTCAAAGGTTGTATCTGACACGAAGTTATGATTTCTATTTGTCCTCTCCGGATAAGTTTGTTCATAAGGAAACCAATAGAATCCAAGTCTGTAGTATCCAATATCAGATAAGACTTTTTTAGCGTTATCCGTATTCCCTATTTTCATTCCTCTATTCTGTAGGGTTGTTATCTGTTCCTCAATCGAAGTAGCCTTTTTCATTTTATTAAATTAAAAAGGGGTGCCTTTAACAGCATCCCTTTTGTGATCACTTATTATAGTGCAGGTCGTCAGCATGTGAGGATCGGCACATTCTTGGTACAAAGGTATAAAATATTTCTTTGCTATCAAATATAATATCAATTTATTTACTCAGAAATAAAATATTTAACATTTGCAAAGGTTTAAAAATCAAATTATCACATCATCAGAAAATAAGAAAAGATACAGTTCTAATGACAATTCTTTGAATTTGATTGTCGCCAGTCATCTATATTGATACTAAAGTCAGTATTTGAACCCAATAACTATATATGACTCACAACAAAAAGCAAGATCACACGTTATCCTTACAACAGCCAATCATCAAAAAAGCTATTATGAAATATTCCAACGAAGATGTTCGCCGTCAAGACCGTCTGATGAGCGAAGCGGACGCAATTAAATTATTAACAGACGGTGAATATGGTGTTCTCTCCATGCAGGCCGAAGATGGAGGTGGCTATGGTGTGCCTCTCAATTACATCTTCGATGGGCAACACTCGCTATATATCCATTGTGCACCCGAAGGGCGCAAGTTGCGCTGCCTCGAGAAAAATCCGTCGGTAACCTTCTGCGTCGTGGGCCAAACCCGTCTCGTTCCCCGCCAATTCACGACCGAGTACAACAGCATCCTGCTTCACGGCACAGCCCACCTCCACCTCAGTGATGAAGAGAAGATGAAGGCCCTTCATCTGATCGTCCGTAAGTTCTCACCCGATTACATCGAGACCGGCGACAAATATTCCGAGAAATCTTTCCACCGCGTTGACATCATCCGAATGGATATCACCGAATTCAGCGGCAAGTGCAAGCACGTTAAAGAAGACAACATTTAACGGTCTTATCTTCTCCTGATAAGTCGAAATCCAGCCATAAATCAACTATATGTGGTAATAATTTTGTATCTTTGCAAGATGATTAATGATATACAGTCCCCGCAAAGCAAAAGATCCACGTAATGAAAGATAGTATTGATTTTGGTAAAGAGAATGTGGGGAGACTGTTTCGTAAGATGCTGCTGCCCACGGTGATGAGCACAGTCTTCACTGCCTTATTCTGTATTTCAGATGGTATCTTTGTTGGCCACGGCATCGGAAGTGATGCTCTCGCCGCTGTCAATATCGTTGTTCCTCTTTGGCTATTTGCCACAGGAGTGGGACTTATGTTTGGTATGGGTGCATCGGTGCTTGCTGCCATCCATCTGTCAAACGGTAAACTCAAGGTGGCACGTATCGTCATCACGCAATCGGTGATTGTCTCTTCTGCCTTTCTGATTATCTTCTCACTGATCACCAGCCTGTTTGCATCCAAGACCGTAGAGATTCTCGGTGCCTCGCCACAGCTTACACCACTGGCTGTGGATTACCTGATAGGATTCATTCCCTTCTCTGCTACCAATGCACTCCTGTGCTCCGGCGGTTTCTTTATACGCCTTGACGGTTCACCGAGATATGCCATGGCATGCAGCGTTGTATCGGCGGTCATCAATATCATTCTCGACTATCTGTTCATCTTCCCATTTGGGTGGGGAATCTTCGGCGCTGCGATAGCAACCAGCATCGGGACTGTTGTGGGATGCGTGATGATCCTCATCTATCTGTTTAATCCACGGCACAAACTCCATCTTATCAGGTTTAAGTCGAGTTGGAACAGTATCAAACTCACTATGAGGAACACCTGGTATGTCTGCAAACTGGGAGTATCATCCTTCCTTAACGAGACAGCCAATTCGTGCATGATGCTCTGCGGAAACCTCGTGATGATGAAGATAAACGGTAATGATGGTGTGGCGGCATGGAGTATTATTTGTTACTTCTACCCCATCGTATTCATGATCTATAATGCCACCGGACTGTCAGCACAGCCTATCATCAGTTATAACTATGGGAAAGGCGACAACTCAAGAATCAGGAAGGCCTTGATGCTTGCTCTGAAAACGAGTGTGAGCTGCGGCCTCCTGTTGTTCATACTTACCGTACTCTTCAGTCAGGAGATTGCCTTATTGTTTGTCTCATCAACCACACAGGCATATCGGTTTGCGGTACACGGACTACCTCTCTTTGCCATCGGTTTCATCTTCTTTGCGGTAAGCATGACGGCCATCTCCTATTTCCAGAGTGTGAAACAGGCAAAGAACGCCACACTTATCACCGTCATGCGTGGTTTCGTCTTCCTGATCATCTGTTTTACGGTCATGCCGATGATCTTCGGCGAGGTCGGCGCATGGCTGTCAGTACCTGCTGCCGACGTTCTAACCACGATCATTGTGGCAATCATCTATTTCAAAAGATAAAAAACAGAGGGGAATATACATTTTTTAGTATTTATATCTTGATATGGTGTGATTTTTATTTCTATCTTTGCGAACTAAAGAGTCCACCTCAATGAAAAGAATCACATTCATACTGATGTTGATGATAGTTTCCTTAAGCTCATCAGCATACGATTTTCTCCGGCCCGTTAAGGGACAGATACCGGGAGGCTATGATTTTTGGGTGTATACGCCCCAGGATTATTTCTACTCGCTGGAAACTACTCCTGTCGTCATCTTTCTCCACGGTGCCAGTCTCTGCGGTCACGATCTAAACCGAGTACGACGTTATGGACCGCTTGATGCCATCGTAAAGGGACGGGAGATAGATGCCCTGACAATTGTGCCTCAGAATCCCGGAGGAGCATGGAGCCCTAAAAAGATTATGCAGGTGCTGGACTGGGTAAAGGCAAACTACCAATGCGACACGACGCGCGTCTACGTGCTGGGCATGAGTCTGGGCGGTTTCGGAACGATGGATGTCTGTGGTACTTATCCCGACAGGATTGCTGCAGGTATGGCGCTGTGTGGCGGCACATCGCTCAAAGATGTGAGCGGACTGGGCAAACTACCTTTCTGGATTATCCACGGAACAGCCGACAGAGCTGTCCCCATCAAACAATCAAAAGAGGTGGTGGAGAAACTGCAAGAGTCAAATAACGACAGCCGTCTGAGATATGAATGGTTGGAAGGGGGCAACCACGGCACACCGTCACGTATTTTCTACCTTAGAAAGACTTACGACTGGCTCTTTTCACACTGCCTGCTCGACAAGAACCGACCTGTTAATAAAGATATAGATATCGGCCTTACTGATATTCATAAGGCATACAGCGATATCAATTCCAACACACCGAATCCGGAAATCATAGAAGGGCCGAGTATCACTAAAGGAAACGAATATTAGTGATCCCACTCATATTCTGGTATAAAAAACGATGCTCATAGAATGTCTGTAAATCATCCTATGAGCATCGCGCTGTTTATCCTTGATGAACCTGACTAAAGGGTTCAAAGATATATCATTTCACCACTTTCTTATTGTCAATAATGTATACTCCTTTCGTGAGACCTTGTGACCATGCGGAGCGCTTCACATTCCGCTTGAGGT
>DAIOSW010000140.1:0-5222 GCA_036752365.1 Prevotella sp. | reverse complement strand
TACTTTTATAAACTTTCATACCTTTGCGCACAATTTTTAATTTAATGATGAAAGAAATTAATTCGTTTTACATCACCTGTCCTATACGACAAGTGATAAGCAGGTTTGGAGATAAATGGTCGCTTCTGGTATTATATACGATTAGTGTAAATGGCACAATCCGGTTCAGTGAGATTCATAAGCAGATGGATGATATCTCACAAAAGGTGCTTTCTACGACTCTGAAACGACTATCCGATAGCAATTTAATCATTCGTAAGCAGTATCCGCAGATTCCTCCACGGGTAGAATATTCATTGTCAGAGACTGGTTCTTCACTGATGCCGTATATCATGGATCTTATTTCATGGTCGAAAGAGCATTTTAATGAAGTGACGAGTGGCAAGGTGATCATCAAATGATTCCTCTCGTCAAATAGAGTTCAGTAATAGTGGATTCTGCCATTACATAGTTACATCCACTTTATTTGTGATTCTTTGCGATATGGTATTTTGGAATAGTGGTATTTAGGATAACCCACCATCAGGGCTGAACGCACGGTATGTGAGTCATCAAGCCCCACTATTTCTTTCACTTCCGGTGAACACCCTAGCGCAATCATCGCAAATCCGGCCCAGCAACCACCAAGTCCGAATGAAGGCAGTAATAACTCTAAATGGCTTGTCGCAATTACTGTGTCGATGATACCTCCCGTATACGCAGCATCCGTATATCCAATGACAATCGTTGGCGCATTACGACAAATGATGTCGTCACCTTTCTCATAAGAATCAATCAAATTATCGAAATGTAGATATTGTGCAAGGTCAGATTTGGCCTCAACCATTGTTTTCATCCATTTGATAATCGCATTGTTCAGGTCATAGATAACACCTCGATTGGAAATAACGATCCATTTATTCTGTTGTTGGTTCACACCTGTCGGCGAATAATTGACCACCTTGAATATTTGTTCGAGCTTCTCTTTCTCAACAGCTTTTTTCAGATATTTACGAATAGAACGCCGACTGCGAAAATATTCCGATAGATTATCTGATGTGATTTCTTCCAGTTTCTCCTTTTCTATCATTCTCATCTCTGGCAGGGTGTTGTACTTAAGGGCCTGTGGTGCGCAGACTGCTTCGCAGTGTCCGCATTGTACGCAGTGGCTTTCACTCTCGTCTGTCGTGGATGGGAATCCGTTTTTGTCCATGCTAATAACATCAAGAGGACATGTCTCTATACAAATGCCACACTGTTCACAAATACTCTCATTAATCGTTATAATGCTCATGATGATCTTTATTATTTGTTATGATATGAATGTTTGATAGTTTCTGGTTGTATCAGATGCGCAAAGATACAAATAATATCCACTCAAGACAAATAAATATGAATTTATTTTAAGTTTTATAGCTGATATGCTGGAAATTTTAACAATAGACGATATTTTCTACGGAAAAAATGTGTTTTTTTTGTTCAATCTCACTTTTTGAACTTAATATACTGTCAATTAAGAATATAGTGGGTGAGATTAGGGTGAGATTAAGGTGAGATTGAAGCAGGTAAAAGCCCGTATTTATTACGTTAGCTATCATTTTTGCAAAGATAAGCGGATGAATGATGAAAGCTATTCTCTTGCCTTGTCTTTTAAGTTAAAAGTACCCTACTTTCAAGTTGAAAGGTCAGATCTTTTAACTTAAAAGATAGGGCAATCTCTTAGTGATACTGAATGTATTGATATCTTTTTACATTATGATGGATAATCTTTTTATCTTCACCAGTTGTAATCTGACTTAATGGATGCAGAAATGCTGATTTTCTGTTTTTTTAATCTCACCCTAATCTCACCCTAATCTCACCCGATAAATTGCAACATAACAATGTGTTAGGGTCAAAAGGTGAGATTAGGGGAAATGTTTTCGAAATTTCTGGAGGTTTTGCCGAAATAGCATTTTTCTGCTGAAAATTCTATTCTTTGGTATCTCCTGATGTTATTCCAATTTCGTATTTATAGCTGTTGTCGAGAAGTCTCTTGGCAAATTCCTTCACATCGGCAGGTGTGATAGCTTTCACAATCTCTGCCATCTTCTCGTCCATATAAAAACCGTTGTAGTAATAATCGAATAACACCTTGGTGTTATAGTGGTTTTCCTTCTTCCATATAGGATAGTCACGTGCAATACCTTCCTTATAGTTGGCAAGGAGCTTCTCTGTCACGACATTCTCTGTCGCGATCTTCCGTAATTCATCCTTAATCCTTCTGACCATCCGTGCACGATTCTCCGGCGACGACTTGAATGCAATATAATAAGTATTTTGATCTACAGGATAGTGATATTCATACGAACTTACGCTAACACCGTAAGTGGCACCTTCCTGTTCGCGGATGGCCATGTCGAGCACTTGGTCGAGAACGGAGCATAGAGCCTCCTGTACGAAATGATTCTGCGGGTTGTACTTATATCCTTTCTCCATCGTGTAGATAAGGTATGAGAGTGCCGCAGGGGTATTCATGTCTTTGTGATAGACATTACGGAAATCAGCTTTTCGGGCACCGTATTCAGGTAGGTATCTGAATGTTTCGGGGTTTCCTGTTGATGGTAGGCTTCCTATATACTGTTCGATGTCAGGGATAATCGAGTCTGTGTCAAAAGAGCCAACCAGGCAGAGGGTCATTCCATTGATATCGGCAGTGCGTTGACGGTAGAGCTCCAGCATACGGTCGTAATTGATACTGTCCAGATTATTTTCGTTTACAAAGAACTGACGACCTGTATTTGCCAGTACCGCGTGTGAAACACTGTCACTAAAACCATAATAAGGATCTATCTTCGAGTTGATAATCTCTTTTTTCGCTTTTTCTTTGAAGGCCTCAAACTGTTCCACATCTTTCCTTGGTGCAGTGAAGTTAAGGTATGTCAGCTCCATCATGGTGTGGAAGTCCTTCTTGGAGCAACTGCCGTAGATGGTTTCTTCGGTTCCACCAAATCCGATACTTACATTTGCCAGTTTACCTGCCAACTTCTTCTGCAAGTCGTTTGAACTGAAATTGCCTAGTCCGCCCCAGCTTGTCACTCTGTTGAGAAAACAATAGTCGCGTTTATCACGAGTATCCAGCAGCGATGTTCCTCCCATCTTGTATCCCGATAGGGTGATGGCATCCTTGTCGAATGTCGTAGGCTTGATGATCATACGTACTCCGTTTGACAGGATCAACTCCGTGCTGCCGTTGAAACCCGGCTTACGGGAAATCACTTTCCCAGGACGTGGCAATACCGGCACCAGCGCACCATTATTCGTGCGGTCTACGTATGGACTAATGGTGTCTTTCCGTGCTTGATGTATGATATTCAGGACTTCCTCGGGAGTAGCCATCTTCAGACTGTCGTTCTTTGGCATGTACATGATCACCACCATGTTGCTGTCTACGTCCAACGACTTATAAACAGAGTTAATGTCACTGAGTTTCAGTTGGTCATATTGTTCCTTACTGATCTCATATTGTGTCTTCGGTGATGCCATGGCATAACCCCGTAAGAAGTTGTTTACGTAATCATTCACATATTGTGTGTTCGATATTTTGTTACGGTTCTGATAGCTGTTTTCATTGCTGACTTTCCAATCATTCAGCACACGGTCCATTTCTGTCTGTGTGAAACCATATCGATGTGCACGTTCAACTTCCCTCACAAGAATCTTCAGGGCCTCACGCCACTTGTCGGGGTTGGCACTCAGTGAATATGAGAACTGGCTCTTTGCGTTCGTCAGGATGAATGAATTACCCCAGTCCACACTTCCCCATTTCATCGGGCAGTCTTTCTTTCTAGTGATATCACTCAGACGTTGACTCATCATGTACGAAAACATGTTTTTCTGGCTCGATGCCATCCACGCCTCTTTGGTACCAAGATATTCGCGTTGGGGAGGATCATGTTTAATGTATACCTGTATGGTTACGTCTGTGCATTCCTTGTCTGCGCCTATCGCTACAATTGGTTCTTTATTGCCTTCGATAGGATAGTATACACGCTCTGCAGCATGCTTCGGTACCTTGTTTTTGGCAAATAGTTTCTTTATCTTTGCTTCAATCTCATCGGGATTGATGTCGCCTACAACGATGATTGCCTGAAGGTTCGGGCGATACCATTTCTTATAATAGTCGCGCAACATCTTGTATGGGAAACTGTCTACTACAGACATTAATCCAATGGGGAGTCTGTCGCCATAGCGTTGCCCGGGAAATATCTTGGGATAAATGGAATCATCCATGCGACTATACGCATCACGGCGTGAGCGCCACTCTTCGTGGATGACACCACGTTCTTTATCTATTTCTTTGCTTTCCAGACTGATCGCATTCGACCAGTCCTTGAGTATCAGCAGGCAGGAGTCTGCCACTCCCGCCTTGCTTACGGGTGCGTTGCAGATATTGTATACAGTCTGGTCTACGGAAGTATAGGCGTTCAGGTCTGCTCCATATTTTACGCCTTTGCTCTGAAGATAAGTTTGAAGGGAGTTGCCCTTGAAGTGTTCAGAACCATTGAAAGCCATGTGCTCAAGAAAATGAGCCAGACCACGCTGGTTCTCTTCCTCCAAGATGGAACCGACTTTCTGCGCGATATAGAAATCGGCCTGGTGCTCGGGCCATTTATGCTGGCGTATATAATACGTCAGTCCGTTAGGTAGTTTTCCCACACGTACGGAGTCGTCGTTAGGAATCTTGTGATAGCTCTGCGCCGTCATGGATAGGACGCAGAAAACCATGTAGATGGCCGTTAGCAGTTTTTTCATCATGTTATTAAGTATAATTTTTATTCGAATTTTTCGTAAATATATTTCTATTTTCCTTATTAACGCATCATTTCTTGCTATTGTTCCTTTTCTTTCTATATATTTAATAATTCTTCACAAAGAATTTCAGTGCATAGACAAATGTTTCTCTGATGGATTATGTTCACAAATAAAATAAATAGTTAAAATTATGAAGGGAATCCTCATGAAAAATTGTTTTGTGTTTAAATATTGAATATCTTTGTGGTCGAAAAGAGAAATCAGTAGCTATGAGAGACAAAAAATAGTGATAGCAATTGAGTAACAATATAAAATAAAAATATGCCAACAGTAGACGACAAGAAGATCATCTTCTCAATGGTGGGAGTATCTAAAATTATCCCACAAAATCAAAAACAGATTCTGAAGAACATATACCTCTCGTTCTTCTATGGTGCAAAAATCGGTAT
>DAIOSW010000139.1:0-5310 GCA_036752365.1 Prevotella sp. | reverse complement strand
AACTGGAGCGAGTGGATGGTTGCATCGGAAATGAAACGTTCTCCAAAAAGTTATTTACTCGACTTTGCAAAGACACCCCGCTGGAGTTATGTGATGGGCATCGAACTGGAATCGTTTCTCGATGTATACAAGAAGTATGGGAATCAAAATATCCTTCATTATCTAAAGGAGTACTCTGACACGATGATCAATGACAAAGGAGAGATACGCACTTATAAGATGAATGACTATAATCTCGATCAGGTTCGTACGGGAAGATTTATTCTGCGTATGAATGATATGGAACCACAGAAAAAGAATCTGACAGCGATCAAGACCCTCTTCAAACAGCTACAAAACCAACCGCGTACAGACGAAGGAGTATGGTGGCATAAGAATATATACAAGAAACAAGTTTGGCTTGACGGAATCTACATGGGATTACCTTTCTACACGTTGTCGGCTCCCCAAATGACAAAGAAACCTGAGAAGATCTACGATGATGCAGTCAACCAGATCATGCGTACAGCTGCCCGTACTTATGACGAAAAGACAGGACTATATCGTCATGCCTGGGATGAAAGTCATTCTATCTTCTGGGCTGATAAGGAAACCGGACTGTCACAGCACACATGGGGCCGGGCAGAGGGATGGATGACGATGGCGATCATTGAACTCCTTGATGCTATTCCAGAGAGCTATCAAAGACGTGGAGAACTTATCGAACTACTGAATAAAGTCCTTACCGGTGTCATTAAATATCAGGACAAAAATACAGGTTTATGGTACCAGGTAATGGATGTTGGCAGTTCAAAACCCAATAACTATCTTGAGGCTACCTGTAGCAGTATGTTCACTTATGCCCTGCTCAAAGGCTACCGCAAAGGTTATCTCTCATCAGAATTCCGGGATGCCGGAATCAAAGGGTTCAATGGTATCTTAAAAAACTTCATTAAGATCAACACCGACAGCACAATTTCGCTGACCCAATGTTGCTCTGTAGCCGGACTTGGCCCGGAAACTAATAAACGTCGCGACGGATCATTCGAATATTACATCAGTGAGCCAATACGTGAGAATGATGCAAAAGGTGTAGGACCCTTCATATGGGCTGCACTCGAGATGGAAGCGATCAACGAGAATCAGAATTTACAACCAATCAACCGTGAAGCTGTAATCCGTCGTAACGATCCTGAGATCAAGAAGGCAGATAACCTATCGTCATTAACCGTAGGCAACGGTCACTTCGCTACTACTGTAGACGTTACAGGACTGCAGAGCTATCCTGAATTTTACAAGAATGGAGTTCCGTTGACAACGATGTCATCATGGGGATGGCACTCCTTTCCCAACACTGAGAATCTAAAGGAAGAAGAAACACAGAAGTCTTTCGACTTCGGTCACGGACACAATGAAGTGTACGCCGTGGAATACAAACAAGCAGGAAGACAAAAAGACGCGACAAATTATTTCAGGATCAATCCTCACCGATTGAATCTTGGAACCGTTGGACTGGAACTGAGAGATAATAATAACAATATCATTCCCATAGATAATCTGGAGAATATCAGTCAGAAACTGAACTTGTGGGAAGGGAAGATCAGAAGCAAGTTCAAAGCCAACGGTAAGACAGTAGACGTAACTACAGTATGTCATCCGGAAAAAGATTACTTAGCATCCACACTACACACTATTTTATTCAAAAATCGGAAGGCTTCGATCACCTTCCGATTTTCTTATCCTTCAGGAGGTCATTCTGATGATGGAAATGACTGGACAAAACCGGAACGTCACACTACAACAATTGCACAGACAGGTACTAACTTTGCCGTACTGAAACGAAACCTAGACGATTACACATACTATGTGAGGATTGAATGGAACGGGAATGCTGTGTTTAAAAAGAATGGCGAGCATTACTTTACGTTGTCACCCAACGACTCCACGTTCAGTTTTAATTGCCTGTACTCACCTACCCTGCCAGAAGCAACCGGTATGAATACAACAAAAACGGAGAAAGCGGCAGCAAAATCATGGAAAAATTTCTGGGAAGACGGTGCCATTGTCGATTTTGGTGGATGTACAGACATAAGAGCAAAAGAAATGGAAAGACGTGTTGTGCTGTCAGAATACCTTACAGCAATACAATGTGCGGCAAACATGCCTCCTCAAGAGTCGGGTCTCACCTACAATACATGGTTTGGACGTCCCCATCTGGAAATGGTCTGGTGGCACGCTCTCCATTTCTCACTATGGAACCGTTCAAAAGCACTTGGCAACATCCTCAGTTGGTATTACACCGCCTACCCCAACGCATTGAAGATTGCCAAACGACAGGGATTTAAAGGAATAAGATGGATGAAAATGACTGATCCTTGGGCAGGAGAAGCGCCCTCTAACGTAGGTTCATTCCTGATATGGCAACAACCTCATTACATATACCTGGCAGAGGAGATGTATCGTAATGATCCTTCTGCAAAGACGATAAAGAAATATGCGAAGAATGTGCAGGAGACCGCAGAATTCATTGCCGACTTTGTCAATTATGACAAAGCTTCAGACAGATACTATCTGAAAGGAGAAACGGCCATGCAGGAATCCATGTCAAGAGATATCTCTTACAATCAACCTTTTGAACTGGCATACTGGCGGTATGCCCTTATAACAGCTCAAGCATGGCGTGAACGCCAAGGTCTGCTACGAGATACGAAATGGGATGATATCATTCATAAAATAGTTCCATTGGTCGAACAAGATAGCATCTACCTCGCAGGTATGAACATCACAAAGGTGGACTCTTCCTATCTCAACAAATGTCGCAGTGACCATCCAGCTGTTCTTGGTGCCTGCGGAATGTTACCGGCTTCACCTCTGTATAATCAGGAAACGATGAATAAGACCTATGACTGGGTGATGAAAAACTGGAATTTCATGACAACTTGGGGATGGGACTATGGCATGATAGCGATGGCTGCCGCTCGACTGGGACGTCCCGCCGACGCAGTCAACGCACTGATGATTGACACTCAGAAAAACAGATACCTACCTAACGGTCATAACTACCAAGATGATCGCCTTCGCATATACCTGCCGGGCAACGGTGCACTGCTCGAAGCTGTGGCAATGATGTGTGCAGGATGGGACGGCAGCCCCGACATAAAGAATCCGGGATTTCCTCAGGACGGAGCATGGAATGTACGTTGGGAAGGACTCAGGAAGATGCAATAACTAAAAATAAGCGATTTTTATTGATGCAATATGCAAAATATGTCTTATATTTGCACCAATAAATACAATAAAAGGAATGTTGAATATATGTATCGTAGCAGGTGCACGACCAAATTTTATTAAAGTAGCACCTATTGTTAGAGCCATCTTGAAAGCTAAGAGTGAAGAAAAATCTATTGATTATAGGTTAATATATACTGGCGTAAAAGACGATAAAACGATCGAGTCTTCACTGTTTGATGATTTGCAGATACCTGAGCCTGATGCTTATCTGGGAGTTGACAACGTAAATCTGAATGAATTGACAGGTAATGTCATGTTCGCGTTTGAACGTGAACTAGATGAGCATATCACCGACGTAGTCATCGTTGTAGATGATCTGGCCTCTACCATGGCTGCTGCTATCGTAACGAAGAAGAAAGGTAAGATACTAGCCCATCTCGTTGCAGGAACACGTTCGTTTGACATCAAGATGCCGAAGGAAATCAACCGTATGGTCATTGACGGCCTTTCAGATCTGCTTTTCACTGCTGGTATAGGTTCTAATAGGAATGTTGGCCGCGAGGGAGCAGAGTTCTCGCACGTGTACATGGTTGGAAACATTTTGATGGATACGCTGAGATTTAATCATAACCGCCTTGAAAAGCCAGCCGTATTTGATGATCTCAAACTGGAAGAAAAGAAATATATCGTATTCACCATCAACCGTCATGTTCTTCTTTCAGATAAAGACAATCTTAAGAGCATGCTTGCAACTATTGCCAGAGATGCCGCCGGCATTCCTGTTATTATACCTGCACGAAAATATGCTCATGATGTCATCTCTGAGATAATGCCTGACTGCAACAATCTTCACATCATCGAGCCACAAACTTATCTCGGCTTCGGTTATCTGACAGCTCACGCAATGGGTATCATCACCGATTCCGGGAATGTAGCAGAAGAGGCTACCTTCAATAGCGTACCATGTATTACATTAAACAGCTATACCGAGCACATAGAGACTGTTAATGAAGGGACGAACGTACTTGTCGGTGAAGATGAAAAGAAACTGAGCGAGGCTATCCGACAGATGGTTTCAGGCAACTGGAAAAAATGTTCACTACCCGACAGATGGGACGGGCGAACTGCGGAACGCATCATCCAGACATTAATGGATTACAAAACAGAATAAAGAAAACCCTCGTGCAACTCATGTACGAGGGTTTTCTTATTTTAAAAGGATAATACTTTAAAATCATTACTTGACGATAAATTTCTTTCCATTCTGGATATAAACACCCTTGACGGCATTTGCAACACGCTGACCAGCGAGGTTATAGATAGGAGCGTTACTTTTTTCTATTACAGTAACAGGAGCTACCCCTGATGGAAGAATTGGAGTAAACTTAAAACCATAGAATCCTAACTTTGAAGCAGTGCACAACACATAATAAGACTCACCGGATATTACATTAAAAGAAACAATGCCATATGATTTTATAGGGATCTGATAAGTGTCAGAAAGGGTTTGAGTTTTCTTTTCTGTTTGATCTGGAAGATTAACAGTTAATTCAGATATTGGTAATACAGAAAAATCACTTGCCTTAATGACATAAAGAGATTTTGATGCGTTCAGACATATACCAACTTCCAATAGGCCATTTTTGGCAACATCGAACTTGTAGTAACAACCCGTTGGAGCTATTCCGGACCCAATGGTAAAAGCACCACTAATACTATTTCCCGGAGTATAGGCTACAAAGTCAGCATCTGCATCATTAGCTCTTTTACTTGCTGCTGTAAAAGTTCCTTCAGGAGAATAGTTTAAAGTAATTCCGTCAACAGATGTTATTGGAGTAGCTGAAGATATTACATCACCAGCTGCAAGAATATAATTGTACTGTGCACTTGCACTAATGGCCGTAAAGCCCAAAAAGCTGAACAAAAAAATCTTTTTTAGGAAGTCGAAATGTTTCATAATTATTACTTTTTTAGTTAAACATAAGATAGAATAAAATTAATTGCAAAAATAGATAATTAAAGCAAACGCTATATGAAATAATTATCATAAGAATATGACTTTTTATCAATTTATTATTCCGCAATACTTTTAAGTATCAT
>DAIOSW010000138.1:0-5478 GCA_036752365.1 Prevotella sp. | reverse complement strand
CCGATTTGGTGATTTGTCATTTAGATGCCAAAGCTTCAATGCAGATTGATCTTACTATTAACAAAGGTCGTGGATATGTATCTGCAGAAGAAAATCGTGAATTCTGCACCGATGTGAACGTAATACCAGTCGACTCTATTTACACGCCTATCCGTAACGTTAAATATACCGTTGAACCATATCGTGTTGAGCAAAAGACCGACTATGATAAATTGGTTATTGACGTAACAACGGATGGTTCCATTCATCCGAAAGACGCACTAAAAGAGGCTGCAAAAATTCTTATTTATCATTTCATGCTCTTCTCTGATGAGAAGATAACATTGGAAACAACTGATGTTGATGGCAATGAAGAGTTTGATGAGGAAGTATTGCATATGCGTCAATTGTTAAAGACTCGTCTTGTCGACATGAATTTGTCAGTACGCGCTCTCAACTGTTTGAAAGCAGCAGATGTAGAGACATTAGGCGATTTGGTACAATTCAATAAGACAGACCTCCTTAAGTTCCGTAATTTTGGTAAGAAATCGCTCACTGAGCTTGATGATTTGCTCGAGAGTCTGAATCTGCAGTTTGGAACCGACATTTCTAAATATAAATTAGACAAAGAATAAACAAAAATGAGACATAATAAAAAATTCAACCACTTGAGTCGTACTGCATCTCATCGTTCTTCCATGTTAGCAAACATGGCGATATCCTTGATTATGCACAAAAGAATCACTACGACTCTTGCCAAAGCTAAGGCTTTGAAGAAGTATGTAGAGCCCTTGATTACCAAGTCAAAGGAAGACACAACGAACTCTCGTCGTGTTGTATTCAGTAACTTACAAGATAAGTTTGCCGTAACTGAGTTGTTCAAGGAAATTTCAACAAAGGTGGCTGATCGTCCAGGTGGTTACACTCGTATCATCAAGTTAGGAACACGTCAAGGAGATACCGCTTCTATGTGCTTCATAGAACTTGTTGATTACGATGAGAACATGGCTAAGAAAGTCGCTACTAAGAAGACTCGTACACGTCGTTCAAAGAAAGCTGATGCCCCTAAGGCAGAAGAAACTCCAGTGGTAGAAGAAGTGAAAGCTGAAGAAACAGTTGTAGCTGAGGAAGCCAAAGTAGAAGAATCTCCTAAGGCTGAATAAATTAGCAATTTATACATTACAATAAAGCGCCTTTCTATCATGAAAGGCGCTTTTTTTTGTAATAATCCTCAATTTTTCATCTAAAAAAAGTTTTTTATATACTAATATTCTTATATTTGCAGAGTTATATAATTAATATTCAGGTATATGCAAAAGGTTTTTTACTTATCAGTATGTTCCATCTTGTTTTTTACAAGTTGTGGTACATACACAGGTGAAGGAGCTGCTGTTGGCAGCTATGCCGGATCTATTCTCGGATCAGCTATAGGAGGTATAGTAGGAGGCCCTAGAGGCTCTGATGTTGGAACATTAGTAGGAATGGCAGGAGGAGCGGTTGTTGGAGCTTCTGTGGGTTCGGCTGCAGATCAAAAGGCCGCGTCTGATTATCAGAATTATCAAGATAACAGAAGGCATAACGTTTATTCCCCTAATAAAGATGACCGTGGTGTTTCCCCAGATCGGAATTATACGCCTGGAGACGATCGTATAAACATGTATAATGACGAGACCTATTCAGGTGATTATAGTGCTGTAATTCCTCATACCTATATTCCTCGTACAGACACTAATGCTACTTTAGGATTCTCATATAAACTAAATTCAGCCCTAGAGATTATTCATCTTCGATTTGTTGATGATAATCGAGATAGAAGAATCAACGCAGGAGAGGAGTGCAGGGTCATATTTGAGATAATGAACCGTTCAAACTCTGTGTTGTATGATATACAACCCATAGTTGTTGAGTCAACCGGTAATAAGCATCTATTTGTATCGCCCAATATTCACATAGAAAGTATTCAACCAGGAACAGGTATTCGGTATACAGCTATGGTAAAGGCAGATAAACGTTTAAAAGATGGAAGGGCAATCTTTCATATCTCTGCAGTACAAGGACATGGCGTGATTGTATCCAAAATTAATGAAATAGAGATACCTACGGTATCACGCCGCAGGTAAATGAAAAAACGCAGGGATTAATTAGATCCCTGCGTTTTTATTTATATCTTATCCAATGCTTGTTTTATATCCTCGAGAATATCTGTAGAATCTTCGATACCAACAGAAAGACGAATTAAATCAGGTGCAATACCTGCAATCTTAAGTTGTTCATCAGACAATTGTCTGTGAGTATGGCTTGCTGGGTGAAGAATGCATGAGCGAGCGTCGGCAACATGGGTAACAATACAGATGAATTCAAGCGAATCCATAAATTTAATGGCAGTCTCACGGTCACCTTTTAATCCAAAAGCGATAACTCCACAAGAACCGTTAGGGAGATATTTTTGTCCTAGTGCATAATTTTTATTATCCTTCAGTCCACAATAGTTCACCCATGCTACGCGCGAATCATTATTCAGGAATTCAGCAACAGCCTGTGCGTTTTTGCAATGTTGTGGTACCCGTAGGTGAAGAGTCTCCAGACCAACATTAAGTAAGAATGAATTTTGTGGGCTAGGTATTGAACCGAGATCACGCATCAGTTGGGCCGTCACTTTTGTGATATATCCCATTTTCCCGAATTCCTTTACATAAGTCAGTCCATGATATGACTCATCTGGAGTACAAAGCCCGGGATATTTATCAGCGTGAGCGTTCCAGTCAAAGTTACCACTGTCGACGATACATCCTCCCACTGTCATTGCATGACCATCCATGTATTTTGTAGTAGAATGGGTTACGATATCGGCACCCCATTCAAAGGGTCGGCAGTTTATAGGGGTTGCAAACGTATTATCAATAATAAATGGAACTCCGTTTTTATGAGCTATTTCTGCAAACTTCTCTATGTCCAACACGTTGCATCCGGGATTAGAGATTGTTTCGCCAAATAAACATTTTGTATTTGGTCGGAAAGCCTTTTGGATTTCCTCCTCACTACCTTCCGGATTTACAAAAGTACATTCAATACCTAATTTCTTTAGAGTTACATTAAACAGATTATAGGTACCTCCATAAATCTCGTTAGTGGCAACGATATGATCACCAGCTTCACATATATTAAATACAGCAAAGAAATTGGCCGCTTGTCCTGAAGATGTTAAAATAGCTCCCACACCACCCTCAAGTTCTGCAATCTTTGATGCAACAGCTTCGTTCGTTGGATTTTGTAGTCGTGTGTAAAAATATCCAGAATCCTTAAGGTCGAACAGTCTTGCCATTTGCTCACTGTTATCATATTTGAAAGTAGTACTCTGGTAAATTGGTAGAACTCGTGGTTCGCCATTCTTTGGTTGCCATCCCGCCTGTACGCATAGGGTCGCTTTACTTCTTTTCTTTTCCATTTTATTCGTTACAGTATGTTTTTTATTCTTCTATCTGTTTCTTTCTTTACTGTTTCTGTAATGAGTCGCTTTCTACCAGGTGGGTACAGCTTTATAGTCATTATCGTTATCTTCTAATTCTAGTTTCGGAATGTCTTCATCCTCTAAACGAAAAGGAACAATTGTATCCTTGAACACTTCCACTTCAACAACAGCTATACCTCTTGATAGTATTCCAAGTTGTTTTGCCGCACTGTATGATAAATCGATCATCATTTTCTTCCCAAAAGGCCCTCTGTCTGTCACTTTAACAATTACCTCAGCACCGTTTTGGGGATTCTTTACTTTTAGCATCGTGCCTAAAGGATAATACTTATGTGCACAAGTCATACTGTCGGAATGGTATTTTTTCCCATTACTCATCTTCCTTCCATTGATATGTTTAGAGTAATAAGTAGCTTTACCTCTTTCTTGTGAGAAGAGAGAGGTAAAGCAAAATATTAGAATTAGAACAACTACGTTTCTTCGATAATGCACTCCTTATTATTTAAATTATTATACTATGCCTTGAGCCATCATTGCATTAGCCACTTTCATAAATCCGGCTATATTAGCACCTTTCACGTAATTGATGAAGTTGTCATCTTCTGTACCGTATTTCACACATTGTTCGTGAATGTTGTGCATAATTTGATGCAGTCGTTTATCAACTTCTTCTGCACTCCAGCTAAGCCTGATAGCATTTTGACTCATTTCCAATCCAGATGTAGCCACACCGCCCGCATTCACAGCTTTACCTGGTGCATACAGGGCTTTTGCAGCGAGGAATGTATCAATAGCTTCGGGTGAGCAACCCATGTTAGATACTTCCGCAATACAAAGAACGTTATTTTTTATGAGATTTTCTGCATCTTCGCCATTTAATTCATTTTGTGTAGCACAAGTTAACGCAATTTCACACTTAACCTCCCATGGTCTGCGATCTGCAATAAATTTACTACCTTTGAACTTGTCGGCATAGGGTGCTACAATATCATTGCCGCTAGCCCGCAATTCCAACATATAATCTATCTTTTCTCCGCTGATACCATCAGGGTCATAAATATAACCGTCAGGCCCACTGATCGTTATTACCTTACCTCCCAGTTCTGTGGCTTTCTTTACCGCACCCCAAGCCACATTACCGAAACCACTCACAGCAATGGTCTTGCCTTTAATCTCAATGCCTCGAGTCTGTAGCATTTGATTGACGAAATAAAGAGCTCCATATCCAGTTGCTTCAGGACGAATAAGCGAGCCACCCCATTCAACACCTTTTCCGGTGATCATTCCGCTCCACTGATGTGTAAGCTTTTTGTACATTCCGAATAGATAGCCGACCTCTCGCTGACCTACACCGATATCACCAGCAGGAATATCCTCTTCAGGCCCCACTACCTTAAATAATTCGGTCATAAAAGCCTGACAGAATCTCATTACCTCAGCATCGCTTTTTCCTCTGATTGAAAAGTCTGAGCCACCTTTTCCTCCGCCCATTGGTAATGTAGTAAGTGCATTCTTGAAAGTCTGCTCAAAACCTAAGAATTTAAGTATTGAAAGATTGACTGAAGGGTGAAATCTCAATCCTCCTTTATATGGACCGATTGCACTGTTAAATTGTACTCTGTATCCGATATTTACATGAACCTCTCCATGATCATCCACCCATGGTACACGGAATGTTAGAATTCTTTCCGGTTCTACAATACGCTCTATGAGTTTCGCTTTTTCGAATTCGGGATGCTGGTTATACACATCCTTTATTGAAATAAGTACTTCTCTTACTGCTTGCAGATATTCTGCCTCTCCTAGATGCTTTTTCTCTAGATCGTTCATTATTTTATTAGGATCCATAGTAATATTGTTTTAATTAGTTAAACTATCATTTTGTTATTAACTAATGGCAAATATAGTAGTATATCGTGATATTAGCAAGGATTTTCTCTATTATTTTCGTATCATTTCTTACTTTTTGCTAATTTGGCGTACTCCTTCTTCGTTTCCTCAATTCTATTGTTCTTCTCAATCCTACATAC
>DAIOSW010000137.1:0-5567 GCA_036752365.1 Prevotella sp. | reverse complement strand
CCAATATCAAAGAAGGAATAATCCTACAAGCGGGTACCAGTATAACATAGGAGCAGAATATGTTTACTACCTGGGCAAAGACGAAAACAACCACATTAGTCCCTCTTATAAATATCAACAGAAATACCATTCTGATGACAATCCCTTCTACACCGCAGATATAGACTCAACCACAACAGAAATGCTCCCTTCAAAAATTAATACTCTGACCGGATTATTGAATGAAGGTAATAGCTATCATTATAACCAACTTGACCGTAATCATCAATTGGGAATAGATTTGACGTATGATAAAATGATGAAAAACATGACACTTGTGTTTTCAATAGATTTACCCTTACGAATGACCTATCAGCGTTTAAATTATTATAGAAAGACAGACTATTCTATTCATTCTAGCAATCTGTTCTTTGAACCGATTTTTACATTTAATATCTTTAAAGGATCTCGAAAAGGATATATGAATTATATTTATATTAGAGGAAATTTGACATCCCAGTCACCTTCGCTCGTTGATATGATCAATTATAGTGATGACAGCAATCCTCTTCAGGTAAAAACAGGAAACCCCAATTTGAAAAACGTTCATACAGGAAGCTTTATGACTCTTTGGCAGTTGACTACCAACAAACACCACCAGATGTTCAGCCTTAACACCAACTTTTCTTCTACAGACAATGCCATTGCCAACGGATTTGTCTTCGATCGAAATTCCGGTATAACAACCTATAAGCCTCAGAACGTTGATGGTAATTGGAATCTGAATGTACCGATAAGCTATAATCGGGATCTGGACAAAAACGGAAACCTTACCATAAAATATTCATTTACCGGCAACTACAGACATAGTGTTGACTTAGTAAACATGGAGGAATCGAAAGTCAATACGGCTACTTATGGGAACAAACTGCAACTGGATTACAACCTGTCGGCCAAAGTGAAACTGGGTGCCATGTTTAAATCCAATAGCAGTCATATCACGAGTGGCCGGGCTGACTTTCATACCATCAATGCCACTGATTTCAATTATGGCGTAAACAGTATAATGGATCTGCCCTGGCATATCCAACTGTCCACGGATTTAACCATGTACAGCCACAGAGGCTATACGGACAGAGCCATGAATACGAATAACCTGATCTGGAATGCCCGTCTTACGACATCGACCATGAAGGGAAGTTTATTGTTTGCACTTGATGGTTTCGACATGCTGAGCCAGCTTAGCAACCGCCGTTACTCCGTCGATTCCCAAGGCCGTACAGAGACTTGGACGAACAGTATTCCGAGATACGTCATGTTACACGTTACGTTTAAGTTCAACAAGAATCCTAAGAAGAAATGAAGCCATACAGATTATTGATAGCACTTGATATTTCTTTGACTATATGATTAAGCCGGTTGCACAGATTATCATCATCCATATTGGCTGTCACACAATAGTAGCAACACCCGTAGGCTCAAACTTCTCTATCCGGTTAGATCTGTTTTCTTGGTATGTATCAGAATGTTAACATACAATAAAATAAAAGAGCAGTATTTAACCTTAGGACTATTTTCTGTTCTAAAAATATGTAGTTTAAACTGGAAATGATCAAAGAAGAAGAGATATACCGTGCATGTAACTCGGATAAGGAGCGTGGATTCAGGATGCTGCTGGCAGCATATCAGGAACCCATCTATTTCTTTATTAGAAGAATGATTGTGAGCCATGACGATACAGAAGATGTGATGCAGGAGACCATTATTCGTGTATTTCGCAGTCTGAACCAGTTTCGCAATGAGAGTTCGCTGACAACATGGATATACAAGATTGCGACCAACGAATGTATCAGATTCATCAACAGAAGAAAAGAGAATACAATATCTGCCGAAGAAATCAATGAACAAGCTCTTAACAGTCTGAAAGCATCAGAATATATAGACTATAGCAATGAGATGGCAGTAAAATTTCAGAAAGCCATACTAAGACTGCCCGAAAAACAAAGGATCGTATTCAACCTCCGTTATTATGAGGAGCTGGAATACGCTGAGATCAGTAAGATCACCGGTACAAAAACCGAAACTCTAAAAGTGGATTACCACTATGCGAAAGAAAAGATAAAGAACTATATGACAAATGAATAAGAGTATGAATAAGGATTTTGACTTCGATAAAATCGGTAAGACTACGCCTTATCTTACGCCGGAAGGATTTTTCAACGACACACAAGACAGGATCATCAGAAAGGTTCGAGAAGATCGCGTCAAAAGACGCAGGCTGAGAGTCGCAGTCATAGCGACAATGGCTGCCGCTGCTTTCATTGCCGGATGGATACTGATGCCACAAAGCAACGGAGAGTTGCCTGCAACAAAACCTTTGGTGGCGGAATCCGTCACCGCAGATTCAGAAAGTACCCAGAAGGTTGCTAAGGTAACAGCACCTGTTCAAACGGAAAAGAAGACTCCTGTCCATATTACAAAGAACCACACTGAGGAAGAAAAATACTCATCGGCAGAAACTTCCGTCACGCCTGATGACAGAAGTTTGAATGACGACTGGATAGAAATGCTTTCTGATGAAGATCTCAATACACTCACCGCACTGGCAGACAATGATGAGTTTCTGAATTGACGTATGAGAAGAACCCTGAATCTAATATTTCTTTTAGTAGCTATTACCACGTATTCTTTCGGACAGACCCACTTGATATCTGGTTCCGTCATAGACAAAGAAACAAAAAACGTAGTAGAACACGCTACTGTTCAGCTGCTCAAAACAGACAGCACCTACATCGGCGGAACGGTAACGGCTGCTACGGGCGGCTTTAAACTGACAGCACCTAAAAGAGATTCATACATTCTGAGAATATCGTACGTTGGCTACGAAACGGGATACTGTAACATTAATCTCACGGATCAGAACTCTGTATCTATCAATGATATTGAGTTGAATCCTGCTTCCATCATGCTGGAGGGAGCTGAGGTGACTGCACGCCTGCCTAAAGTTCAGGTGAAAGAAGATACCCTGATCTATAACACCGGCGCCTATCAGGTGCCGGAAGGCTCGGTACTTGAGGAACTGGTAAAGCTGTTGCCGGGTATTCAGGTAGATGACAACGGGAAAATCACGCTAAATGGCAAAGAGGTCACCAAGATACTTGTTGACGGCAAAGAGTTCTTTACCGGAGACATCGAGACGGCGATGAAGAACCTGCCGATATCAATGATTGAAAAAATAAAAGCTTATGAACAGAAGAGCGACCTCGCAAAAATAACGGGTATCGACGACGGTGAAGAACAGACCGTGTTGGATCTGAGCGTTAAACCGGGGATGAAAAAAGGCATCTTAACCAACAATGATGTAGGAATAGGGACAGACAACAGATACTACACCCGACTGACGGGAACAAGATTTACGGACAGACTGCGGCTGATGGTTGTTGGCAATGCCTACAACAGTAGCGGTAAAGGAGGGGGCTCTGATAACGGACGGCAAGGACTTAACGCAAACAAGACAGCAGGTATCAACTTCAACTATGATGACAAACTGAAATTTCAGATGGACGGCAGCATACGCTGGAACCACAACGACGCCGACTTAAAGACCATCTCGTCATCCGAACATTTTGTAAGCACAGAGGCAGCGTTCTCAAACAGCCGGAGAAATAACATGAGCCGAAACGACCGTTGGAACGCAAACATGCGGTTCGAGTGGAAACCGGACACTATGACGGATATTCTGTTTCGCCCCTCTGTGAATTACGCCACGAATGACAGTTATTCCACAAACCTGTCAGCTTCATACAAAGAGGATCCTTACCAGATAGCTTCCGACCCACTCGCAGCCTCAGCACTCAGGATGATGGCGGTCGACTCTCTCGTGGTCAACTCGCGGAACGGCTCTTCGATCAATGGGAGTAACAATCATAATTTCGGTGCGGAACTACAGTTCAACAGGAAACTTAACAATATGGGACGCAACATCACGTTACGTGCCACTGCGGGTTACGGGGAGACGAGCAATCAAGCACTCTCCACGACGAATGTCCACCTGTATCAGGTAAGAAACAGTGGAGGAACAGACTCTACCTATCAGACAAACCGTTTCAATGTAACTCCCGGGAAGAACTGGAACTACACGCTCCAGGCCACCTACAGTGAGCCTATTATGAAGGCCACATTCCTACAGTTTAATTACAGATTCCAATACAAATATACAAGAAGCAACCGCGCGACGTATGACTTCAGCAACCTCGGTGAAACATTCTTTGACGACATCACACCGGACTACGGATTATGGGATCGTTATCTGAACAGACTGAGTAATCCTTTCACGGAATATGAAGATGAGTCTTTGAGCCGTTACTCTGAATACAAGAATTATATTCACAACATCAATCTGATGCTTCGGGTGATTCGTCTGACATACAACTTCAGTATGGGAATGGAGGTCATTCCACAGTTTACGCATTTCATTCAGGAATACCGTCATATCCATACTGACACGCTACGTAACGTGACAAACATCGTACCCACGATGGATTTCACATACAAATTCTCAAAACTGAGCCAACTCCGCATCAACTATCATGGTACCACGAGCCAACCCAGCATCACCGACCTGCTGGACATCACTGACGACTCCAACCCGCTCAACATCAGAAAAGGAAATCCGGGACTGAAACCCTCCTTCACCAACAACTTGCGGATGGTCTATAACAACAATATCAAAGCACATCAACGCACGATCATGGCAAACATGAATGTCAGCACTACCAGCAATAGCATCAGCAGTATGACCGAGTATAACAACACGACGGGTGGAAGAACAACACGACCTGAGAATATTAATGGCAACTGGAACGCAAGCGGAATGTTCCTGTTTAGTACCGCCCTTGATTCTGCTGCCAACTGGAATATCAGCACTGCTACCTCCATGAGGTATGATCATTACGCAGCATACCTGACCCTGAACAAGAACTCCAGTCCGGAGAAGAATATCACCAGTACGACAACCTACAGCGAGAGCCTTGACGGCGGATTCAGAAACAAATGGCTCAGATTAGACTTTAATGGAGATGTGAGATTCACCGATACCAAGAACCTGCTGCAAAGCAGTAGGAATATGGGAACATGGCGATTCAATTACGGCGTAAGTGCAAATATCACCCTTCCCTGGAATATGCAGATCGCTTCAGACATCAGCGAGAACAGCCGTCGTGGCTACAGTGACGCCTCTATGAACACCAATGAACTGATATGGAATGCCCAGATCAGCCAAAGCTTTCTGAAGGGTAATCGTCTCACGGTCATCCTGCAATGGTATGACATTCTCCATCAGGAGAGCACTTATAGCCGTACCATCAATGCCTCCATGAGAAGTGACACGGAATATAACTCGATAACCAGCTATGCTACCCTGCATGTGGTCTATCGTATCAAGCAGTTCGGCAAAAAGAGAAGAATGCGATGGTAACTATTCAGCGAATACGTGCCATCATGTGGTCTTAACCCTCCAATCCATATTATCCAATTATGTCAAGATATTCCAAGTAGCTTATATTCAATGTATTAAGTAGTAAATTGTG